>DAOOQH010000007.1:0-34185 GCA_035388625.1 Chitinophagaceae bacterium
TCGGGTGTTACACCAGCGACCATTTCAGCACCAGGTGGACTAACTGCTTGTTCACCTTCAACAGTAATACTGAACGCAAATACAGGTATCGGACTTACCTATCAATGGTATAATGGAACCACACCACTTATAGGTGCAACATCAAATGTATATACCGCATCAACTACGGGTGCTTATTCAGTGGTGGTTAGTTCGCCAGGTGGTTGTTTAACACCGGGAACATCAAGTGTTTCGAATGTAACAATTAGTGCATCGCCTACCGCATCAATCACTCCTGCTGGGCCAACAACGATTTGTCAGGGAGCGAGTGTGGTATTAAATGCAAATACAGGTATTGGTTTAAATTATCAATGGTTATTGAATAGTACAAATATTTCAGGTGCAACTAATGCTAGTTATACAGCATCTCAATCTGGCAATTATAGCGTTATTGTGACAAACGCAAACAATTGTTCTTCAAGTTCTACCAATTTGTTAGTATCGGTTAATCCAATTCCTGTTGCTAATATCACACCTTCTGGCACAGTATCTATTTGTCAAGGAAATAATATTGTCTTGAACGCCAGCACAGGATCTGGATATACCTATCAATGGTCATTAAATAGTGTTCCAATTTTAGGTGCAACATCAAGTTCGTTTAGTGCTAGTCAGGCGGGTAATTATATTGTAGATATAACGAGTGCCATTAATTGTAGTGCAAGCTCAAGTGTCACTTCTGTTTTAGTCAACCCTTTGCCAATAGCGACAGCCAATGCAGCAGGACCTACTGTATTTTGCCAAGGTGATAGTGTTGTTTTAAATGCGAATAGTGGAACTGGTTTAAGTTATCAATGGTATTTGAATGGAACGAGTATTGTAGGTGCCACTGGTATAAATTATACGGCTAGTCAATCAGGTAATTATACAGTACAAGTTGCGAATTCATTAAATTGTATCAACAACTCAAACATAATTGTGGTTAGTGTCAATGCATTGCCAATTGCACAAGTCAATCCAAGTGGGGCAGCTTCATTTTGTGTTGGAGGCAGTATTATATTGAATGCTACAACAGGTGTTGGGTATAGTTATCAATGGTATCAAAATGGTATTCTAATATCAGGAGCAACTAACTCAAGTTATAATGCAAATCTAGTTGGAAATTATACTGTTGAAATCTCTAATGCAAATAATTGTGTGGCTTTATCGAGTGCTACAACAGTTAGCATTGCTCCAAATCCACCCGCTACTATTACACCAAACGGACCAACCGTATTTTGTCAAGGTGGCAATGTTTTACTTTCGGCAAATAGTGGTATTGGATATACCTATCAGTGGTATCTAAATGGCGTTGCAATTTCAGGCGCAACATCTATCAATTATACCGCATTTCAAGCGGGTAATTTCACAGTACAAGTAACCAATGCTAGTAATTGTTTTGAAATTTCATTACCTGTTACAATTATCGTCAATAGTTTGCCTTCCCCTGTTATTATTAATACAGGAGGATTGCTTTCGGTGAGTGGAGGCTCATTTATTACCTATCAATGGTTTTTAAATGGTGTTGCTATCTCTGGAGCAACGAATGCAACCTATACTGTAACTCAAAACGGGAATTATTATGTTGAAGTAACACAAGATGGATGTATAGGTAAATCGGCAGTTATTAATTTAACTGGTGTAGGAATCAACGATATTAATCATTCGAATGAAATTGTGATAAGTCCAAATCCAACACAGAATAGCATACATATTGATGGTGTTCTGCCTTATAAAATAAGTATAAGAAATTTGCAAGGTCAGATATTGAAAATTGAATATCAAGTCGCTGATATTTCACTAAAGGAATTTGCAAATGGCATTTATTTTATTCAACTTTTTAATGAGAAAGGAAATTTACTATTGAACCAAAAAATAACAAAGCAGTAATTTTATAAATGAGTTTGTTTTTCATGTATTTCAAAAAATGATTCATATATTAGCTAAGGTTTGAAATAGTATATTTTTAAAGAAAAGAAATGAACTCAGCATTAAGAAAGTTTTTGTCATTACTTATTATATTATTAGTTTGTGAACTTAGTTTCGGACAAACTTTGAAGAAAATTGTAATTGATGAAAATGACCCGGATTGCGGTTATTATTTGGCAGTTGAACCACGCACAGATAGTATTTCAAGTGTTTTGTTGCTGTTGGCTGGTTTTGGACAAAGAGCAGAAGATACACCACCTGAAACCAAACTACATAATGCTTCCTATGTGAATCATGTATTGACAGTTTTTTATGCTGCCGGAAATAAATTATACGCCGATTCAATAACACAAGTCAAACTATCGAAAGTAATCAGGGATATAATAAAAAGATACAATGTAAAAAGCAAGCCTTTTATTCTTGGAGGCTACTCAGCGGGCGGTATGATAGCGATGCGCTACACTGAATTATCTAACGAATTCCCTGATAAATTTCCAATTCTGCCCAAAGCTGTATTTACAGTTGATTCGCCAATTGATATATTTACAGTTTATGATTTATTAGAAGAGAATGCAAAAAACAATTATTCTGAATTAGCAGTCGAAGAAGCCGTAAGAGCGATGGGGCATATTAAAAATGATTATGGTATTCCACGCGAAAATGTTTCAACTTATGCAAAGCTAACAGCGTTTAGTATGAATAAGGACTACAGCCAAAATGAAAAATACTTAAAAAATTGTGCGGTAAGAACTTATCACGATGTGGATATTGCATGGCGAATTAAAAATAGAAACCAAACGGTTCATGGTTCAAATTATGAAGTAACTGCCGAACTCATTAATCGTCTAAATTTAATGGGTAATACTCAAGCCGAATTTATGCAATCTTTTCAAACGGGATATAGATCAAACGGACAACGGCATCCACATTCATGGTCAATTGTAAATGAGGTTGAACTGATGCAGTGGATTAAAAAGTTGATAGAATAATAATTCGAAATTATTATCTTCGCCCTTCATTAAAGTCAAGGATAGGGTTTAAGTTAACAAGATAGTAGGTCTAATACAATGGAAAATGAATTGCTACTTTGTGGCTATAAAGCTATAATTTTTAGACTAAATAAAATAGAAAATGAGTTTAGATAGAGAGTTAAAAAAACGAGCGAATGATCATTGTGAATTATGTAGTTCTGATGAAGCAAATATTGTATATGCAATTCCGGCAAGTCCAGGTAGTAAACTTGAACATCATATTTGGATTTGTAATACTTGTCAATCACAATTAAACAACCCTGAAACAGCAGACGAAATACATTGGCGTTGCTTAAATGAAAGCATTTGGAGTGAGGTGCCAGCCATACAAGTTGTATCGTGGAGATTCTTGCATAAAATAAAAAAATGGGATTGGGCAAGAGATTTGTTAGATATTGCCTATCTCGAAGATGACACTTTAGCTTGGGCTAAAGCAAGTGGTGACGATAAAAGCGACGACGACTCAACCAAACATGTAGATTGTTATGGTGCTGTTTTAAGTAAAGGGGATACTGTAGTTTTGGTTAAAACTTTAGATGTTAAGGGGGCAACATTTAATGCGAAGATGGGTACGGTGGTTCGAAATATTCGTTTAGTTGAAGACAATATAGAACAAATAGAAGGTAAAGTTGAAGGCTCGCAAATTGTTATACTAACTAAGTATGTACGAAAGTCAAATCCATAGGGATTAAGTTATGATCATACTATATGGCGTTGCAAAACACTTCCGGGTTTTGTTGTGAAGAACTGTGTTCATCAAATGATATGTTATTCACCTCTTTGCTAAAAAATAGATTAAGCTAATATCCATTATTCCCAAACTTCTATACGAAGTAAGGCCACCACAAGTGAATTTTATTTAAACCAATTAGAATTTACCCATATTAGTAACGCTGACTTTGATGGATATTTGAACGTTTAAAGAGATCATATTGAAATTCACTTTTTTGAATTCAAAGATCTTGATCCAACAGAGAATTATGGGCAAGTTTATATTCGGGCAAATAATATTGAAACACTTTATCAAGCCATGTTGAACAACAATAATAACATTCATCCCGCAGGGCATTTACAAACTAAACCTTGTGGACAGAAAGAATTTGCAATACTTGACCCTAACAACAATTTGCTTACATTTGACCAAAGTATTGAGGATAAAAAATAAAGATCAACGCCACTATAAATTTGCAGAATACCAGCACATTAATAAATTTGAAAACGATAAATTTGACAGAACACCTTGGACAAAAATATTCAGCAAAAATTATACGGACTTGACCATTTGCGGGCATTGGCAATTATTTTCGTTTTTCTTTTTCATTATTATATTTTAAGTGGCGGAGAGCCAAAATGGTTACCCAAAGTAGCGAGCTTTGGTTGGACAGGTGTAGATTTATTTTTTGTTCTGAGTGGATTTTTAATTTCATCTCAACTTTTTGTCCAAATCAAAAATGGACATAATATCTCATTCAAGCAATTTTTTCTAAAGCGATTTTTCAGAATTATTCCGGCTTTTTTAGTTACACTTGGATTGTATTTTTACTTTCCATTTTTCAGAGAAAAAGAAAGTTTACCTCCATTATGGAAATTCCTAACATTTACACAAAATCTTGGACTAAACTTAAAAGATTTTGGCACTTTTTCGCATGCTTGGTCTCTATGTGTAGAAGAACATTTTTATATATTCTTACCACTCATCTTAATATTATTGCAATCAACAAAACGGTTGAAAAACTCTTATTGGCTCTTAATAGTCTTGTTTTTATTGACTTTCGCAATTAGAATTTACAGTTATTGCCAATTCTATCTTCCAAAATCAGAAGCTGAAAATGGTTGGTTATTTTGGTATAAATTTATTTATTATCCTACCTATAATCGTTTAGACGGACTTTTAGTTGGCGTTTCAGTAGCTGCAGTGAATCAATTTTTACCTATAGTATGGAGTAAAATATCTCAGTATGGCAATTTATTTTTTATATTGAGTTTGGTAGTTTTAACAGGCGCCTATTTATTATGTGAAGATCAAATGACTTTTCATGCATCAATTTTTGGCTTCTCCATGGTGGCACTCGGTTATGGATTGATGGTTATCAGTGCGGTAAGTCCGACAAGCTTTTTATTCAAGTGGAATTCAAAAATAACCACCTTGATTGCTACACTTTCCTATGCGATTTATTTGACACATAAAGGGGTAATTCATATGACACATCAATTACTGGATGCGCATAATATCGACCCGAATTTGATGCTTTTAATTTGTGTGTCAACTTGTATAAGTTTCGCATATTTACTTCATATCATCATAGAAAAGCCATTCATGAAATTGAGAAATGGTATCGTTCAACTAAAATAAAATCTAACATCACCTTTGTAAATAAAAAGGCTTACAAAATAGCAATTCCATCATTTGGAACTTTAATATTCTTTTGTACATTTACAAAGCTTTCCTTCACTCATACCCAAAGCAAACGTATAAAATGGCAACGTAGTTATTGAGTGCTACAAGGCAAAAAATAGGTTTCAAAAATGGGAATTTGTAAGAATTGTAAAAATAAGTTTGAAGGCAATTATTGTAATAGTTGTGGCGAAAAAGTTGTTCATGATGCTGATTTTTCATTGAAGAAATTAATGAGCCAAGCATTTGATTCAATAACACATCTTGACTCAAAATTATTCAAAACATTAAAGTTGCTCTTTTTTTATCCGGGTAAACTTTCAATGCAATTTGTAGATGGAATTAGGATTCCATATATGAAACCATTTCAAATTTTTATTATCTCGAATATTATGTTCTTTTTCATTTTTTCGAATGAAGACTTATTTAAATATCCATCTTCTTATTTTTTTATAGAAAATTTTGAGGGAATTCGTGTAATGAATAAGGTTAGGCAAATTGTTCAAAATTCAGATTTTACAGAAAGTGAAGTAGCAAAATTATATGATGTTAAATCTACGAATTTAGCAAAAGGACTTTTGATCTTTTTAATCCCACTCATTGCTTTGATTAGCAAACTTTTTAATCCTAAACAAAAATTAGAATTTGGAAAGCATATTATATTTTCAACTCATTTTTTAACTTTCGTTCTTCTACTTTTTGGAATTGTTGGTATCATGACTCTAGTAATTCCAGAGAATTTTGAAAAAAAACTGATTATAATTCCTCTAGGTATTCTGATCTACTTTTACTATTCCACCGCATTAAAGAATTTTTATCATAACTCAAATACGCTTTCTTTTATCAAAGGAATATTTGGAATACTTTCAATTTTTCTTTTAGTAGAGCTATACAAAATATTTGTGAGTGCATTAACCCTTTACACATTATAAACTGCATTACTTTAAAATTCAAATCTATGAAATCTGTAAAAGATAATATTCAGATAATCATTGTCATGACAGTAATTAATTTGATTGTTCTTTGGGGTTTTAATTCTTCTGGACAATTACTACATGGGGTAGGATATTTTGTGTTTTTTTATGTAGCGATCGCAATCATTTATCTGATTACAAATAAAATTCCACCAAGAAATGAAATTGAAATCAAAAATCCTACAAAGGAATTGACGATGGCTATTATATTTTCACTACTAGGCTTCGTTTTTTTGGTTTTGAATTTTATGCAAAAGGCAAGCATCATTCCAAAAAATATTTTCACAACCATTCCAATTCTAGCTGGCGTTTTTCTATTTTCAATGCCACTTGGTATTGCAATTTATTTGTTACTAAAGAAATATAAAATTCTACAACTAGGGTTTGCAACTAAACCACTCATTTATTTATTATTGGGTATTGTCATTTGGGGACTAACGGGTCTTTTCGCTTATATGTTTAATAGAAGTGGGATCTTATGGGAAGAAGGTTATAAAGAATTAGGTGGTGTATTTGGAATGATTTTGCAGGGTGTGATTGGAGCAGGTTTAGTTGAAGAATTTAATCGTTTTATCATCCAGTCTCGATTTGAAAAAGTGTTTAAAAAATTAGGCTTTAATATTCTATTTGCTACAACAATTTGGGCTTTTATGCATTTTCCAGTATGGTATTTTAAGTCGGGTGAAGTTAAGGCTATCATTTTAAATTGTATTCAAATTATACCGCTAGGTTTCGTTTGGGGCTATCTCACGCAAAGAACAAAATCAATACTTCCAGCAACAATTGCTCATGGTTTCAATTTGTGGGGATTTCAGAACAGTTAAAACACAGAAAAAGCAACCAATAAGAAATAAGATTGTTTCTGAGCCATTGATTCTTAAAATAGTTGCTTGCAATTTTATTGAATATTAGCAAAACAAATATATTCTTCTATATTTGTCTCTTAAACAAATTTTATGATAAAGAGTACTCTTTTGAGCCTTTTGGCTCTGTTCCTTTTTTCAATTTCTGCTCATGCTCAATTTACAACTATTGCAAGAGGTGTTGGTTTTGAGGAACCAGAAACTGGATATGCAAAATTACTTTTGATGAAAAATGGTAATACAGCCTACCTTCATATAACTCACGGAGATGGTATCAAGATAAAAATGTATAGTCCAGAATACAAACAAATTTTTACTTATGTTGCTGATCATGATTTTGGTAAACTAAAAGGATTGCAAGTTGAAGGATGTCTTGAAACAGAAGGTAATATAACCATATTATTAAGTGAAGTCGAGGGTCGAATACCTGTGTTATATCGAATCGTTTTAAACGGACAAGATGGTAAAATTGTGTCGCAAGAAACCATTGCCACTTTAAAGAAGCTATCATTGGGTCAAGGATATGCAGCAGCTTTTGGTGGTGTGCCTTTACCTGATTTTATTGTACGTAGAGATCCATATAGCGAAAATTATGTGGTTGCCTCTTTTAATTCCTTTGCTTCTGAACGCGATAAGCGAGTTGAAGTAGTTCACTACAACAGTAAAAATGAAATTATCAGTAAATCATACTTAAGTACACCAGATAATAAATACAAGTACATCAATATACTTGATATTTGTGTATTTGAAGACAAAGAATCTTATGCATTAATTTATGCTTACAACACTGCATCATCAGGAGGAAAGGAAGCGGATTTAATTCTTGCTAAGTTTACTAAAAATAATAATGAAGTTGAATATAAGACATTGGAAATAGAAGAGGGACTGAAAGTAAATGATGCCATTATGAAGTTTAATAGAAAAACAAAAGGTTTACATATTCTTTCGCATACTGAAATTTCAACCAAGCAAAAAGCTTCCTTTTTTAAAAAGCAAAACTTGAATTCAACTTTCATGACACTTCATTATATTTATGATATTAGTAAGGGGTCGGTGGTCACTAGAAATGAAATTGATTTTAGTGATGTAGATAAGAAGTATAAAGAATTATTTGGCCCAAAAACCTCTTATTCTGGTGTTCTGCAAAATTTTTATATCAATGATGATGGTGGATATAGTATTATTTTTGAAGGACTAGAAGTAATAGTAACTCAGCGATCATCGAGTAGCGGAATGTCGTCGACATCAACACAATATATGCTTGGAGATTTAGCTGTTTTAAACTATTCAGATAAAGGTGTTCTATCTTCAAGCACTCTAGTGCCTAAAAGTCAAATGTTAAACAACTCTATTATGTCCGGTGGAGGTGGTGTAACGGCTAGCCCATTGTATCACGCCAAACGCGACTTTACAGCGCAATGGTTAAAAGGTGGTAATCAGTATAAATCATTCTCTTATTTAAATGGGAAATCTAACAATTATATCTTGTTAAATGATATTCTTGAAAACGAAAAACATATTCAAAAAGGAAAATTAACAACCATAAAAAGTGTTAAGGATTGTGATGGATTTTCTTTTGTAACAAACGGGAATGATTTGTTGCCATCACGAAAATTTGTATTGGGTAATACAAATAATAAAAATAATCAGTTGGCAATTTTCTCCATTTCAGATTATGATCGCGAGAAAGATATTTATGTTACATTGAAACTTGATGTAGATGGAAGAGATACTAAAGTAAAAGTAGTATGGTTAAAGCCAGGCTAAATCCATCATTATTGAATTATTTTCTTAAAATATTTTATGTCATTTAAAAAAGAAGTCTACCTGAAATTTCTTTCATCCTTAAACGAAAAAATTGATTCGTTTCAATTTACCTTGGATGAATTGAGTATAAGCGTCATGAATGAAACAAAAAGTACGGCTGGCGATAAGCATGAAACCGCTTTGTCTATGTTGCAATTAGAACAAAGTAGGATAGCTGAACATTTGTATGAAGCTATTGACAATAAAACTATTTTTTCGCAAATTCAGATTGATGAAATAAGTCATCAAGTTCGCAGTGGGTCATTGGTTAAGACTTCGAAAGGTTATTATTTTATTAGTATTGCTTTACCAAAAATTAATGTCGAAGGGATTTCAGTATTTGCAGTATCGCCTAAATCACCACTTGGTGTACAATTAATGGGAAGAGTAGTAGGCGATCAAATTGAAGTAAATGGCATTCAACATCGAATTGAAGAATTATTTTAATTTGATTCTAAAGGACGTGAGTCTGATTAGAATTTTGAAGTTCATTGAAGATGAAGTCATTCATTCGGATATTATTGAGACGTTCTAGAGAGGAATTGCGTGTCTCTTGCATTGTGGCAACGATTAAAGTGGAAATCCTCCCGATGCCCTGAGAGGGAGATTGGAACGGAAAGCGTGTGTGCCACCCAAATGAATTAAATTCAGAATTGTGTCATTCGATTGCATGAATTCAATTATCAATCGCAGTTGGGTTGCTATTTTGAATGAAAGAATTATATTTACCTCACAAACTAAATCGGCTAACGAAAATGAAAATTATTTTGATTGGATGGATTGTGATGACTGCCATTATAGGTTTGATTGGTTGTGGTGAGCGAGATATTCGATTGGATGAAACAAAGGCTCAACAGACTGCTATTTATTATTTGTATCATCGTGCATTGATTGCGGATACATTTTCGCGAACATTATGGAATATGCCAATTGATTTTAGAGGAATGGATTCGGAAAAGAGATTACTCTATTTTATTTTTAAAAGAGATTTGGGCCGAGCAAAAGTATTACAGGCAATTGCAATTGATACATCTAATTTAGAGTTTGCCCCTTGCGATTCTGGCGTCTGCGATTTTGGCGGTATGAGTGGTGTGATTGATGGTTACTATGCTTTTCGAATTCCAATTTCGAATTTAAAAATAGATTCAAATATTCAATTCAAATGTAATTTAGCAAAGGATAGTTTTTATGTTTCATTTGCTGAAGTTTCGCAAGTGCGAGATTCTGCAATCACCTATCCATTTGAAAATCATATTGAGATTTCAAAATTTATTCATCAATCGGGTGCAGCCTCAAATATTGGTTCATTTATTTCTATGAAAGATAAGGATATCATTATGAAACGATTAGCTTTGAAACTAACGGAGGGACTTACAACGAAGGAGGAGAAGGCTCAAAAATTATTAGATTTTGTAAGTGAGCAAATTGCTTATAGTTATGAAGATCATTGGTATCAAACTGAGATTACTAAACGAGCGCACGAGGTTCTTATTGCTGGTGAAGCCGATTGTTCGGGCAAGAGTACTTTATACGCTTCATTACTCGATCAATGCTCAATACCTTATAGCTTATTGTATTTTGATCATCATATTAATGTAGGGGTGAGAGGCAATTTTAAAAACGAAAATGCATATACATTCAAAATCAAAAAAGATATTTATTATATGGCTGAAACAACGGTTCCTTTGTTTCAAATTGGAGAAAGTAAACTTCAGAATCATGAGATATTAGACAAGGTTTTATTTTATTCTCGTCCTACTCAATCAAAATATGTGTATGATGCAATCACCAACGAAAAGTTGGTTCTTATTGATCATCTTGAAGAAAATGAATAATTAGAAATTGCAACGATTTGGATATCCGCAATCCATACAATAATTGTCATAGCTATATTTTTTGATTAAATAATATTTATAAAGGGTATAATTTGATTCACTGAATATTGATTTTATCTTGTGCCAAGAAAAACATGCTGTTTTGATATTTATTCATTCAATTCTTAGAATCTTTATAAACGATGTCAGATAAAAAAAAGTTGAATCTAATTGATGCCACATTAATTGTAGCGAGTTCTATGATTGGTTCAGGAATATTTATTGTTGCCGCCGATATGGGGCGTTCGGTGGGTGGACCTGGATGGATGTTAATGTTGTGGGTGATTGCAGGACTTATGACAATTTCAGCCGCTTTAAGTTACGGCGAATTGGCTGGCATGTTCCCAAAGGCTGGCGGGCAGTATGTTTATTTAAAAGAAGCCTATAGCCCTTTAGTTGGTTTTTTGTATGGATGGAGTTTATTTGCAGTGGTTCAAACAGGTACAATCGCTGCTGTAAGTGTTGCTTTTGCAAAATATACTGGCGTGATTTTTCCAGTATTTAGCGAAACAAATATTGTGATTGCTTTAGGAAGTTTTAAAATTACCGCAGCGCAATTACTTGGTGTGTTTTCAATATTTATTTTAACATGGCTCAATTCGAGGGGTATACAATATGGAAAAATGATACTTCGAATATTTACGTCTACAAAGTTGATTGCATTATTTGGATTAATTATTCTCGGTCTATTTGTTTTTCGAGATGCTGATATTTGGCAATTGAATTTGGTTCGCTTCTGGGACTCGGGTAAATATTCTGTGAATGAAAATGGCGAATTGAATTATACCGCTTTAAGTACTTTTGGATTAGTAACTGCAATGGGTGTTGGTTTGGTGGGTTCATTATTTAGTAGTGATGCTTGGAATAATGTGACCTTTATAGCAGGTGATATTGATAATCCAAAAAGAAGTATTCCCTTAAGTTTATTCTTTGGTACCTTAATTGTTATAGTACTTTATATTTTAGTAAATATTGCCTATTTAAACTTATTGCCTTTTTTCGGCGATCCCCATGCAACAGATGCCCTTGGAAAAGGAATCCTGTTTGCTGATAAAGATCGTGTGGGTACCGCGGCTGTTACACAAATGTTTGCTGGTAGCGCATTAATTATAATGGCGATATTAATTATGATATCAACCTTTGGTTGTAATAACGGACTCATACTGAGTGGTGTGCGCGTTTATCAGGCAATGGCAAAGGATGGATTGTTTTTTGCGAAAATGAAGGAGAATAACAAGAATGGAATACCAGGATATGCACTTTGGATTCAATTTATTTGGGCTTCGATATTGTGTTTTTCAGGTAAGTATGGCGATTTATTAGATTATGTAGTATTTGCTGTGATGTTATTTTATATTCTCACCATATTAGGGATCTTTATTTTACGAAGGTCAAAGCCTGAGATGGAGCGCCCTTATAAAGCGTTTGGATATCCCATTTTACCAGCTCTTTATATTATTGTGGCATTGGCATTTTGTATTAATTTGCTTTATATGAAACCAGAGAATAGTGTACCTGGTTTGTTTATTGTATTATTGGGCGTGCCAGTATATTATTTTTGGAAGAAGAAAGAGATTGCCTAAGATGAATAAAAGGTGAGTAGGAGATTGGATATTTTAGTATGACTTGTAATCTCCAATTTGGCCAAGAGATTTTATCCGAAAAATTTTTATTTCTCAACCACAAATTTATTACGCTGCACAACTTTGTCTCCTGAATGAATCGAATACAAGTAAATTCCTGGTGGCAATGAATTGATAACAATTTTATTCACTCCATTTAAGAGTATTTGACTCTGCAATTTTTGTCCAAATATATTGTAAATATGAATTGTACAATTGCCCATGTTAGGTTCCTTATATTCAATATATAACTTATCGCGCGTTGGGTTTGGGTAAGATTTAAAAATAGAAGATGAAATATATGAAGAAGTTGAAAGCGGTCCGCATCCATTCACAGCATTAAATAAATTTTGTAAGCTATCAATAGGCTCAATACCAGCACCGCTAGCCGTTTTTAATGAAATATTTATGGTCGGTTGTCCGTGAATATCTGTAGGTAATGCAAGTTGAAGAAATGCAAACAGAGAAGATGTATTTTCACTATTACATCTCGAATCTGCCCCTACTACATTAGCGCCTTGCATGGCTGCCATAATTCTGCAAGCTAAACTTCCGTTTGTATTTCTAAAATTCGATTCCATTGAATCAAGTATTTCTTGTCCTTTTAAAATATTACCTTGAATGGCATAATACATTCCATTGATACTTCCTGTAATATGATTTTTGTAATTGAGGCAACTGGTGCCAGTATGAGATGCAGCAGCGGCTTGATTGCCATTGAAACCAACAATACCATATTGTTTAAATTCAGGATTACTCACCGCATCATTGGCAACCAACCACGCGATAATTTGCGAAGGCGTATCTCCAGCACGCATACGTAAACGAGCATTATCCTGATTCGCTTGAATGAAATATGATTGGGTATTAATTGCCCCAGAATCAGGTAATATATCCGTTAGAAAACTTGGGTTAGCTATACCAGCCCAAAACAAATCTAAACATGATGCACCAGCGCTTCCAATTTGGCGCGTTGTTGAGTCGAGTGCAACAATTGAGAAGGTATCTTGACTCTTGCTTTCTAAACAACTCAAGAGAAGAAAAAGAAGAAATGTAAATGATTGCCTCATATAAATTATATTAGTTTTTATAAATGAAGATGATTTAAAAATACGAATTATTTTCTGCTTAAAATATTGTTCAATATTATTATTTTCTGCCTAATCTATATCCAATTCCTAAACGCGTTCTTAAATTTCCATTGGTCAGATTTCTATTGATATAGGGAGAAGCTTCAAAACTAAGAAATAGGAAATCGGCTTTTGGAGGATGCCATCGAAATCCAAGATCTGCATAATATCCATTTATTGTATTTAAATTTCCAATTGCATTTAAAGGATTGAATGCAAGTCCTAATCCAGCATAGAGATGGATTTTTTTAATCAATTGAATTTTATCATCCTCTTTAGTTTGATATATTCTTTGATGTGTATATCTGAATCCTAATTCCATATTCATATTATTGAAAAAGGAATTCGTTTCTAATTTATAATCGATGGCAATTGGTTTTGCAATTTGTTGTGTAATGCCAAGTAATGATTGCCAAGGATAGTATTGAATTGTTGTTTGAGCGAATATTGATTTACTAAAGAGTAAGATTATTATTAGAAAGTATTTCATAATGATTGTTTTAATTTACAATAGATGGGTTTAGGCTGATAGTTTTCATCAAAAAGGAGGGGGTAATCTATTCTGTTGTAATAAGATCGAATCCAAGAATATTGATCACTGATTCCCCAAAAGGTAATTCCAAATTGAAGTTCGGAAGGTATATTTTTATAAGCTCGCATAATTTTATACATTAAGTCGGCTTGGTCATTTAAATCATCTTGCGTTAATGTATATTCTTTACTTAAAGGGTTGAGTGAGATATCAAGCTCTGATAAATGTAAAAGATAGTGATTATTAGAAATAGTTTGAATCGCATTTTCAATCATTGAGATTTCACTATAGGCAGTGGAAACATGCATTTGTAATCCAATACCATCGATTTGAATACCTCTGTTTCTAAGTGAGTTGAAGTACTGAATGACTGCTTTTAATTTTGTTGGATTTGATTCTAAACCATACTCATTATAAAATAATTTAGCTTCAGGATTGGCTTCCTTCGCATAGACAAATGCCTTTTCGATATAGGCGCTTCCAAGATGTTGAAACCAAATATTATTTCGTAATGTGCCATCTTCATTAAATGCTTCATTCACTACATCCCATGATAAAATATTTGGTCTATAATATCGAACGATTGATTGAATATGCGTTTTTAAAAGCCGATCCCAATCATCACGAGTACCCTGAAATGAATTCAACCAATCTGGATTTTGTTGATGCCATACGAGGGTATGACCATGAATGCTTAAATTATTATTTCTGCAATAGTTTATAAGTTGATCAACTTCAGAGAAATTAAATTGATTTTCTTGTGGATGAATATAATTTGGTTTGAGAATATTTTCAGGTGTTATTCTATTAAATTGGGTGATAGCAATTTCTCTGTAACTAGAGTCAGTTTGAATAAGTATATGATCGATGGCAGCACCAATAGGGAAATCAGATTGCGATGCTAATCCAATTTCGGTTGAGCATAGAGATGTTTGATTTTTTTTACAACCAATTACCATCAGCACACTCATAATCATGCATTCAAGTAAGAATGGCTTCAAGTAAAGTATTGTATTTTTTATCATTGCCATCATCTTTTCATATTTTTAAAATTAAGATTCTCCTCCGGCACTTCTGGTTGATGATTTGCATAGATATTGAGTGAAATTGGTTGTAATAAATTGGATTCGCAAAATGAGTTGAAGTCTGCAAAAAAATCTTCATTCACAATTTTTGATTTATACTTGAAATAGTAATTGTAAGTTGAAGCAGAAGTTTGCATATTCTGAAAAGTAAAACCATTCATAATTCCTTTCTTCACCATTGTAGAATCAAATTTAGTTAACGTATTTTGAATGAAATAAATATGATTGTCGCAAAAATGTTGTGAGCTATTATTCATTAGTATATTGACTGATAAAATATTTGTATCCTTTTCTAAAATAGAGAATATGCTTTTCTTCTCGTCGATATTGCATTTCGAAAAATCTAATACATAAAAATTATCGTTATTTCTTCGTTTGAAAGCATTAGTAGAAGTGTCAATATCGTAATACTTTAAATTGGAGAACTGATTAAGTAATGGTTTCAAATATTCTTTTTGTGCGTTTTCTATATCTAATATGTTATAAGAGGATAAACCCTTTGAATTATAATTCCACCGAATAGCATATTGCTGATGTTCAATATAGATGGGAATTTTTACTTGTCCCCAATAATAGAAATTTTGATTTTCCTTCAATAAGTAAAGTGTGACACCATCCTCTTGCTGAAGCTTATTAAAATCCAACTTATAATCTGCTTTTAAATTTTCAGTTATTAATAGTAGTTTATGATCATTGGAATGCAAAATTATTTTACCATTTATATGTTTAGCAACTCTTCTTTTCACAACATCATTTTCTATGTATTCAATTTCAATATGACTTTGATTGATATCACTATTTGCGAGTTGAACTCGGAATACTTTATTATATTGAATTCTATTAATAGGCGAAGGTTGAGATGAATCTATAATTGTCCATTCGCCAATTCGACTGCTATCTATGCTTGAATATTTGCCGTATTCTTTTAAGTATAAGTTAGGGAAACTTGAAACCGAAAAATATTCATCTAATTGATGCGGTATGATAAATTGTATTGATTGATCGGCCTGAGTCTTTACTTCTGCTTGATGATTAATTAATAGATATTCAACCCCAGCCGACAATTCGTTCTCATTATAGGTAATCGTTAAGCCATCAACAATGGATTCAAACGGACTTCTTGAATTCGAAAAAGTATTTGTACTTAGTTCTCTATAGTAAACAATTGGAAGTATTTGATTAGGAGAAATACTATTTGGAACTTTAAAGTTTGTTCCATTTTTTATTTTAATTTTTGCTGACTCGTTTCCATAATTTGCAATCCATAAAGTATCCTGAATGATGAGGGTTTTCGCACCATCTCTGAAATATTGAATAGGTAGGGTTAAGTTTGCCTTCTTGAAATAACAAATAGCCATTTTGTTTTGTGACATAGGTTTTACGGCTTCAGTTTTTTCATGTTTTTGTGTTTTAATTAATTGCCATGTTTTGTTTTTTAGTTCAAAGGTATATTCAATTAAAAACCGAGTTGAGTCAACCCAATCAGTGGCATACATTATTTTTGAAGCTGTGTTAAATCTAGTTTCTTGTTTACTATTCAGCAATGTATCAGCTTCATAAAGTTTTATAAGAGGATTGTATTTGTAGTAAGAATAACAATGTTTTGCATTCTTTTCTCTTCCCTGTAAAGTTGATGGAATTCGAAATCCTAGTTTCGTTATTTGATCATCATTATAAAAATTTTCAAACTCCATATTCCCTTCTCGCCAAGTTTTAGGATGATTTATATATGCGGGATTAGAAATTGTTTGTAAAAGATTACCAGTTTTTTCATCATAAAGTTCAACTCGTTCAAGCACTCTTGAAATAAGGTTCTCATTTTCAAAAGGACTATTTTCCTTTACTTCATACCGAGATGCGAAATAAGTATCAAATGCCTTATGATCTATTTCAGCCTTGTAGTTTTTATTGTTTGGTTCTAGATATATTTGAATAGGATTCAATTTATCTTTATATTGAAATTGATCATAATCTTTATCCAAATGATTTGAACAAATATCTGTAACGGCTCCAATTGGAATTCTAATTTGTTGTCGTGCAAATTCACCACCATTTTTATCGCCATCAATATCTTCAATTATGATATTGATAAAAAATTGGTCATCAAGAATATTGCCTTGAAGTCCGGTATGATGATATTTAGTTTGAGATGATTTTGTATCAAACGAAAATTTACTCAAATCGTTTTTGCCATTATAGCTTGGCACAACACAAATATAATGATCAC
Organism: Chitinophagaceae bacterium; assembly: GCA_035388625.1. Classification (GTDB taxonomy): domain Bacteria; phylum Bacteroidota; class Bacteroidia; order Chitinophagales; family Chitinophagaceae; genus OLB11. The sequence continues at coordinate 17,484 of DAOOQH010000007.1, forward strand.
CAGCATTCGGAAAAGTTCGTCTATAGAGTCTAGTATCATAGCAATATGTAGGAATAATTGATTGACTTTTATTTTCCCAAAAAAGAAAACTGTCTATACAAAGTTGACTTGTTTTATTATCATAAGAAGTTGCACCCATTGACGTAATTGGCATGCCATTTTCAAAACTTAGATACATTTTTAATCCATGAATGATTTCTTTTGCTTGAGCATGAATTGCATGAACAAGTATAGCGCTATGGTGTTCAAATCCACATTGCTGTGACTTTAATTCAGTTGAAATTAAAATGGGAATGATCCAAATTAAAAAACACTTAGCCACTTGCATATTCATTTTATAGTAAAAAGTATTTGCTTTATTGATGATATTCATTCCTCTTAATGTAAAAATTATTCATCCTGTCCTTCACATTGTCTCCGAGTTCGTGAAATAAAAGCGACACTAAACTCCTTCTCAACAATTGATTGCCCAGTTTGATTATTTTTTTCAAGAGTATACACTCGCTGAATATATTTATTTTGATCAAATTCATCTTTCCCGATTTGAATAATCACGCCTAATCTATCATGTGAAATTCCATTATCAGCCGATACTTTAGGCACACAATGATCCCATTGGGCATCATGTGTAAATGGTAATTGCAAAATTTCAATCATAATTGAATCAGGAAAGTATAATAGTTTAGAAATATGATGATATTTATTTAAGTACTTATTAATTACTTGTTCAATTAAGCTATCATAAGGTTGTGGATTTTCTTGTTTCATATTATATAGCTCGAGCGCCTCACCTTCAAGCCGTTTACAATATTTGATTTGAGTGAATTTTGATTTGCGAAGTGGTATTGATTTGAGTATAACTAAGCGTTCAAATTCTTTAGGTGCTATTTTATTACTTACTATATTATTTAAAAAGTATTTATTGATAGTTGTCGCACTTCCATAATGCGAAATATTTGAAACCAAAGAGGTTAACGGTGTTAAATCATCTTGCATTTTAAATGGAATAAGATAGGGTAAGTTCAAAATCAAAAATGCTCCTGAGGTTTTTAATTGACCTATTTCATCAATGAGTTGTTTCATTTTTATTCGTTCATATAAACTTCTAGTTTTTTCATTGTCATTATTCCAATCATAATAATTTGAATCAACTATCATACCTGGATATAGGGCTTGCAAAACAAGCGTGTCGAGTTTGTTCTTTGGCTTTTTATTGAGAAAAGTGAATTGATAAATATCATGAATATCTACCATTGCTTTTTGAGTAAAAGGTAAGATGGCGGCGCATTGTGATTGCGATTTGAAATTCGAAAACAGAATAAGAAAAAGCAGTATCGATCTATTTTTCATTAATCATTTAATTTGAATTGTTGTTAAGTTTTGGATTGTAAATATCGAGTATTGCATTAATAAACTGAGGTCTTTTGTTCATAAATGAATGCCGAAGACACAAATCAATTAAAATTCCATAAATAATTAATGATAATGAGCAAAACTACATCAAACCATAAAAGAGGCTGCTTCCCCGAAGAAAAGTCGGGACAGGCTTTCGTCACAACGTAACGCTTAAACATGAACGCCGTCATTGCGAGGCCCTGCGAAGCATTCTAATTAAAGAGTCCTGTCAAATTTACCCTTGGTGTTATTTTGCGGATAAGCATTAAATAATTTCTTTCCATAAAGTCTGTTGTTGGTAAAAAGTATCAGAATTCTCTCTATTATTTTCTACAAACCGATTATAAAATCTGAATTCATTGATACAATAGATGAAAGTAGTCGCTAACTATTTAAATAAAAATCAAATTAAATTTCCTGAATTGCAAATTCAAAGGTTTGTAGATGAAGAAGTGTACGGACTAACAAAAATTAAATATGGATGAAAATCTAAACTTGGGATGACTATATAATCTTAAACCTATTTTAGAGTATTGGGGATCAAGACAGATTTTTCTATGGAGATGATTTTCAACACCAGCATCTATTAGTAATTGCATTACAGATTCAAATCCACTCTCTTTTCCTATCGCGATAGATTCAGCACATTTTGGTTGAGAGCAGTTCTTTCTATTATGACTTGGAATATCATATCCTTGAAATTCTTGTGCAAAACAATTTGAGATATCGTATAATGCTTGATCAAACCTTAGCACTTGACAAGGTTCTCTTGAATTTAATTCTTGAATGAGAGATTCTTTATATTTTAAAAAAGTTTCATCTACACGCATGCCACCGTTATAGTATTTTTCAACTTCATAACTTGCAAATTGTTTTGGATATAAACGACATAAATTAATTATCAAAATGGCTTCTTTTTCGTAAGGGCTCAATGATGGATTTGATATTTCAGTATTTGCTGAATCAATTTGTGCACTTGACCAGGGTTGCGAAAAAGAAATTGTAGTTGAGCTGAGGAATGCAATTAAAAGAATAAGAAATTGTTTCATAGAGCGATTTTTAAAGTTGAATTAAAATTATGATTGAAAATGAATTTGGTTTGGACATCTAAGATAGAAAACAACTTTTACATTGAAAGTTTTTTCATAAAGAAATTGTTTCAGTATTTCTAATGCTGAATCTGGGTTTAAAATGAACATAAAGAAAAAAATCAAAGTCAAATATTTTTTATTTTGGCTTGTCATTCTGCAATGCTTACATATTCTGTAAACTTTAAAGTTGTTTTAGGATATTTCATTTAAAACGATATGTATAACTATCACTTTATTATCTTGCAAGGAAATAGTTTTGACATGGGTATTTTAAACTGCGTTATCATTGAAGATGAAATTCTTTCAAGGAAATCATTAGAGAATTTATGTTCAAAGAATGAAAAATTAAATGTGCAAGGTTCATTCGAAAATGGAAAAGATGCGCTTGATTATTTGCATGAAAATCCTGTTGAATTATTATTCTTGGATATTGAAATGCCTGATATGAAAGGGTGGGAGCTACTTGATTCATTGTCCTATATTCCTTTAGTCGTTGTGATTTCTGCGAATAAAGAATATGCATATGATGCGTTTAAATATAATGTAACCGACTTTATTGAAAAGCCAATTTCTGTTGTCAATTTAAATGCTGCCTTGTTGAAAGTAAACGAGCAGCATGAAGCAAGAAAGAAAATGCAGAGTAATAAGGAGATGTATATTAAGGCGAATGGAAAATTAGTACGTATTGAATTTGATCAAATCTTGTATATCGAAAACTTAGCTGATTATGTAAAAATTTGTCTGGCAAATACAAGTCATGTAATTTACTGTACAATGAAACATCTTGAATCTCGATTGCCATCCAAAGATTTTATGAAAGTGCATCGATCATATATCATCAATATGTCTAAAATAAATTTTATAGAAGATAATGATATCAGTATCGACAATAAACTCATTCCAATTGCTCGTTCTCAGAAAACTGAATTATTGGATCGATTAAATCTATTGTAATTTTTCTCGTTCAATTTTTACTTGGTCGATACCACTGCTTGCCTTTTGATTTAATTCATCAATCAAAGGCTTTAATCTTGAAAGATCGCCTGTAAGCGCTAATGCTTCAATTGTTTGTAATGTTTCTAAAATTGGAATGCCAATGACTCGCGCGCCCGATTTCATTTTATGTGCTTCAAATTTTAGTTGCTCAAAATTCAATGATTCAAACGCTTCATTTACCTTCTCTAAAGCTGAAGGTAAAATTTGTAATGCGGTATCTAATAATTCAACTTGAAAATTTATATCGCCTTCAGTAAGCGAATTAAAGTAAGTTAAATCAAGAGGTTGAGACTTATTTGTAATTTTAAAAATAGACTCATTAATCGGTTTGGTCGTTGAATAAAGAAGATTGCCGTTTGCATTAAATGAGTCAAGTGGTTTATCTGTAATCAGTATAATTTTTTGGTTGGTAACAAGTTTAAGAACATCCTCAGCGGTTCCGTCACCAAGATTAAAATCGGAAATGATTAAATCAAATTTTTCAGCTTGTAAAATATCATTTGCTTCTTTAATTGAATTGACAAAAAGTAATTCACATGAACATTTGTCGGCAAGTCGCCTTACAGCCATTTGATCTATGATATCATCTTCAATATATAAAACTTTCATTTGGAAATTAGTAAGGAAGTTCGCTCAATTCCCAATAATGATGTATCGTTCGAACCATATCTTTAAATTGAGAAAAGTCAACAGGCTTAATCATATAACCTGAAATAAATAAATTAAACGTGTTCAACTTGTCTTGTTGCTCCTTACTTGTTGTAAGAACGACTACCGGTAAACTTTTGTAACGGTCGTCTTCGCGAATATGTTTTAAAAATTCAGTCCCATTCATTTTAGGCATGTTTAAATCAAGTATCACCAAACCTGGTAACTCTTCAACTGCATTTAAATAATGTAATGCTTCTTCGCCATTTGATTCAACATGAAGCGGATTTGTGATACCAAGTTGACCAACAGCTCGTTTAATTGTCATAACATCAACCATGTCATCTTCAACGATTAAAATTGTTCGATTTGGATTACTCATGCCTATAAATTTATGGGTCGAAGATACTATTTTATAACGGTAAAAGTAAATGTAGTGCCATTTCCTACTTCAGAATCGATTGAAATCTTTCCGCCATAACCTTCAATAATTTTCTTCACTATGGATAATCCAACACCTGTGCTCTCAAATTCATCACGAGCTTGAAGCGTTTGGAATATCTGAAATACTTTTTTATGATATACTTTATCAATGCCAGGGCCATTATCTTTTACGCTAAATTCAATATTGTGTTGGTGCTCAATAAATGAAATACGAATTTCTCCTTTTGGCTTATCCATAAATTTAACGGCATTACTCATTAAATTTTGAAACACTTGTTGAAGTTTAATTTCTTCATATTGAACATCTGGTAATTGACCTTCAAGTATAAGCTGAATATTCTCAGGAATTGAAAGCATATCTGCTATTTTCAAAACGAGTTCATGAGTTTTTACTGTTGTAATTTTTGATTGATCTCGTCCAACTTTTGAATAGTTTAAAATGCCATCAATTAAATTATGCATTCGTTGTGTGCGTTGAACCATCAAACTCAAAGTTGTTTTTCCCTCTTCATCTAATTTGTCTGAATAATCAGCCTCAAGCCAAGTAGCCAATGACCCAATTGCTCGTAAAGGAGCTTTTAAATCATGACTTACGATATAGGCAAAATCATTTAATTCATTGTTCACGCTTTGTAATGTTTCCAATAACTCAGCCATTTTTCGTTCCTGTACTTTTCTGTCTGTGATATCAAGATGAATCCCAATTGAACCAATTTGTTCTCCAGCATCATTGAATAAAGGAGCGCCACTCACTAACCAATACTTCTGTTCTCCTTGTTTGTTTTTTACCATTAATTCGTAAGCATCCGAAATTTTATTTTCACGTAATTTTATTTTATCATTTAGTAATTTTTCTGTGCTTGATGTAATAAATAATTTTTTTGCATTCTTGCCTATTAATTCATGTTCTTCATAACCACTGATATCACAGAAGCTTTGATTAACCATAAGTATTGTTTCATTCAAATCAACTTCTAACAAACCTAAATTGATGTTCGAAATAATGCGACGATATTTCTCTTCTCTACGTTCAAGTATCTCTCTCGATTTTTTTTGTGCGGTGATATCATCTTGAATAGAAAAATATTGAATCAAATTTCCTTGCTTATCAAATATGGGTTGGAAATTCATTTTTACCCAGTAGGGTTTACCCGATTTGGTATAGTTCAGAATATCGTTACTAAATGGGATTTGTTTTTTCAGCATTTCACCTATGAAACGTATTGTATCTGGGTCGGTATCTTTGCCTTGTAAAAAACTGCCTGGTTTGCAGCCTTTTATTTCATCCAATGTATAACCTGTATATTTTTCGAAGGCAGCGTTTACCCATTCTGTCAAACCATTCTCATCAGTCATGATAACTGCATTTGTAGTTTTGTCAGCAACCAATGATAATTTCCTCATTTCAGATTCATGCTGTTTCTGATCCGTTATATCTCTTCCATAAATATTATAATAACCTTGCTCAGGAATTGGAATGATAAGAAATGAAAAAATTTGTTGATTAAATTCTGCTTCTACATTTAACCTTGTATTATTTTGATTTAATTGAGAAGCAATCGTTGTCCATAGTTCTTGCTTCTTATAAATGATATCATTATACTTTAAAAATTCAATTTTTTCAGCAGCAGGATTCATAAGTAGAACTTCGCCATCTTGATTAATACGAATGAGTGGGTCAGGATTTTGTTTTGGAAATAATGCAATATCATTAATTTCTTTTGTAGCCTGTTTTAAATCTTTTTTCTGTTTGTCAATGGTTTTTACAAGTTGTTTTAAATCATCAGAAGCCATCTCTGCAGTTTTTAACACATGCAATAAATCCATCAATGGATCATGAATAGCGAAATCGGATAAGGTCAATTTTTTTGCTCGAACTTCGTCCATCGAATAAAACCATGGAGAACCCACAAATAATAATTGTTCAGTTGCTTCAAGAAGTTCAAATTGTCCACGCAACATGATGCTAGTGTCATGCTTGTATTCAATAAATAATAATTGTTGTTGAAGTTTTTCTAAATCACTGAAATGATTAATCTCAATATAGGGGCGTTTTATTTCAAATATTTCATTAAAGAATGCGCCTACTTGTATTGAGGCGATTTTATTTAATGAAACTCCACTGCAATCAATTTGTCCATTCTTATTGATAAGAATATGAAATGGAAATAGATTATTGAGTGATTTCTCACTAATGGAAATGGGTTGGCCGTTCATAGTTTACCAACTTAATTTGAATACTTCATGATCTTTACCTTCTTCCCTTGATTCAATTAATTCAATATTCATAGGGGTATTATATGATTTGCTTAATCCTTGTAATAATCCTCTCACAAATTCTTTTAGTCCAACTCGTTTGGAGAAATAATGTAAATGCAAATTATTTTCTTGTACATCAGAAATTTTAAATTCAGGAGGTGTAAGTTTAGGATATATCATCATAACTCGATTATGAAATAATGGTAGGTTGATTAAAAACTCTCGTAATGAATTTCCACCTGCATCCATTAACCCTCCATATTTTTCTTTCACAGTTCGCATGACCCACCATTCACCAAAAGCAATAAGTACATCATCAACTGAAATATTCATCTCTTCAGATGCAGCCCCAGCAAGTTTGTATGTAATATCATCATCATATGGTTCGTTGCTAATAAAATAATCAATATCAACACCGCTGCGTAATTTAATTGCATCCCATTTATCCTCTCCAAAATTTTCAATGATTAATTCCTCGATTGCTTTGTTGACAATGCCATACATAGAAAATATTTTTTAGGCAACGAAAGTACATAATTTTAAATCGATTGATAATAAATTAGTTAGCTTAATTCTATAAGAATTTATTATGTGGGTATGCTACCAAACTTCGAAGAATTGTTACCAAACATCGAAATCACATAGTATGGCTTTCAACTTCAAATACTTTTGCTGAAAAAAGAAACAATGCGAAAATTTATCTTTATTATTCTATTCTCAGTATCCAGTATACTCTCATATGCCCAAGCATATAATTATTTCGGAACTTTTAATTCATTAGGTGTTCCGAATTATTTAACTCCTGTTAGTGATACAATTCCACCGATTTTATTAGCCAATATTGCGAGCTCTTTGCCTGAGAGTTTTCCTGTTCCTATTTATCATCCTCAATACATCGCAAGCGGATCATCGACCAATATCCTCATGCAATCTGGTGGAGATGTTTGGGTCACTTTTGTAGATGAAGGAGCAGGTTATAAAAATGTTCTTGGATATTATTCCTATCCTCAAACAAGCCCTCCCGCAACAATTCCTGCTAATAATCAAATGAAAATTATTTTCCCCAATGTGTCAAAATTAAATTCTGGAGGAGGACTATTACCAGGTCATAAAGTGTTTTTAGGACATTTTGATGCAGGTACTGTTATCAGCTGGTTTCTTATAGCTGACGGATATCGCAATGGTGCTGTAACAGCCGGTAATTGGCGCCTGTTTTCGAATTCAAGTTTCAATCCAGAAACAAATCCACTTCTAAAAGCGCATAATGTACTCTTGTATGATTCAGTGTATAATAAAGTGATTCTTGGTTTTGAAGATATTCGTAGAGATAATAGTTCTTGCGACAATGATTTTAATGATGCTATTTTTTATGTTTCATGCACACCAGATACTGCTATTGCAACAAATTCGATGAATAAGACATTTAATTCATCACCCAATGTGAGCACTGGTAATTCAGGCGGTTTAGAAAGTAACGGAGGTTTATCGGAATTAATATCTAAAAGAAATTTCGTGCGACAAAAGAAGCTAATGAAAGATGAAAAATCACATCAAGTACGAATGAATTACAACACTAAAAATCGAAGTGAATTAGCTTCATTTATTCCTTCAGCCGATTCAGTTCACTTGAGCGGATATATTTCTACACCCGACGATTTGATTCAAATAACAAATGCAATAGATATAATTGCGGTTGATTATTATGATACCACAAATGAACGTCAAGGTGTTGTGCTGGTTACAAAGACGTTGAACAAGGTTTATAATCATACTAAATCAATTTGCGATCGATTAAAGAATGCAAGTTTGATGGAAATTACCGAACAAACGTATGCTGGAATTAGTTTCATTACCTATTTATTGAAACAAGCGGATGATAAAAGAGAATATGTAACCTGTTTTTCTATCAGTGATGAGAATAATGAATTCACCATTCACAATCAATGGTTGATAGGTCAATATCCTAAAAAAGAGACTTATTATAATTTTCAAATCTGGACAGCCATGCCGCATGTAAATCAATATTTGGTTCAACAAGTATTGTCTAAGGTTGCTGCTATTCGTGGCTTTCAGCAAGACACTACATCGAAAAAAATGCCGAGTGCATATTTTATTAAAGGTGATGTAAATGGAAAAGATTTGCGCTTAGATATCAAGAATAATGGTGATGCTTCCAACGCACAAATTGTGTTGAACTACACAAATTCAGAAGTTGAAAGTCGTAAACAAATTAAATATCCTATCGCTATTACGCCACATTCAACTTCATCAGTGAAGATTAGTTTAGAAGGATTTTTTGACGCAGATATTCAATTAGAAATCAATGGTGAAATAGTCGATGAAATGTATTTAGCAGATGGTGCTTGGGGAACTGATTATGATGCGTCAAATACTGATCTACTTTCGTTCGATGTTCGAAATGATGATATAAAGACTGAAGTCGATGAGTATGCTGTGTCAAGATCAGCAAGTTGTAAAGTAAAAACGGCAGGGTATATTACATTGTTTAAAGCATTTAAAGCGTCGAACATGACGATTGATTTAAGAGATTATCAATACATCAATTTAGATATTCAATCCTCCAAAGAAGTATACCTTAGATTGAATAAGAAATCAATTCAAGATTGGACCCAGCAAGCATCATGTAAACTTCCTATTCAAGGTAATTCATCAAAAGTGAGTATTCCATTAAGCGCATTTAGAAATGATAAAGGAGAAATAGTTTCAATGAATGATGTATTAAGTTTTTCAAGCACTTTAAACACAAATGGTGATAATGCCATCGAGTATGAAATGGGAATTCAACATCTTTCATTTAGTAAGATGCCGATGTATACATTATTTTCACCAAGCTCAACGTTGACAGTTCACCCAAATCCAGTACTGGCTTCCGATTCTTATACGATTCAATTCAATAAAGAGAATGCAGGAGATATAATCATACGAATGATATCTATGAAAGGCGATATAATCGATCGTAAAGCGTATCAAGTTACTTCAGGAAATTTTTCAAAAACAATTCAATTAAATCAAAATACACAACCCGGAAATTATATTATAGAAGTTGTTCATCAAAACAAAACGGAAAGCATATTGCTAACTGTTAAATAGTTTTTTGTTTTCCACTTAAGGCCTCTGTAATTTATTACAGGGGTTTTTTGATTTATTGAATTAATGATACAATTAACCAAACATCGAGAAACCATTACCAATTATCGAAGTGTCTTAAATACCCGTTTTAAACGATGCAAATTTGTATCGGAAACAAAAACAAACAAATGCAAAACATACTATTGGTTGAAGATCAACCCATCGTTTTAAAAGCAATCGAGTATCGATTAAAAAAAGAAGGCTATCAAGTAACAGCTTGTGATAATGGAAAAGATGCACAAGATTATTTTGATAATAATACCTATAGCGCTGTACTAAGTGATTTATTAATGCCTCAAGCTTGTGGACTAGAATTATTAGTTCATATTCGTTCAAAGAAAAATAGTGATACCCCTGTGGTGATATTATCTGAAATTAGTTTGGATGATAAATCGCAGGAAGCTATGAGTATCGGAGCAAATCATTATATGAGTAAGCCTTTCGATATGGATGAATTGATTCAAACAATTAAGTACTTCAGTAAATTTTAAAGTATCATGAAACTAATATGGATGTGCATTTTGTCGCATCTGTCATTGTATGTGCATGCACAACAATCAGATTCGATATTTCATGATGCAAAAGAAGCCGCTTATCATCAGCGTTATGATGAATCAAAAATTTTATTGCAACAATTATTAGATTCGAATCCTTCGAATACAGATTATATCAAAATGAGAGCGAATGTTTTCGCTTGGAATAAAGAATACGATTCTGCAATTGCAATTATAAAAACTCTTCCTTCGTTTTCTAAAGATTTAGAAGCGCTGCAATTTTATTCAACTTTCTTGTATTGGAATCATCAATATGAAAAGGCCTTATTACAAATTGAGCAAATAATAGATGCAGATACTTCGAGAATAGAACCTAAATTATTAGAACTAGATATTTTATTCGCAATGAAAAAATATCATCTATGCTATAAGAAGGCTAGCGTACTTACTTCGAATGAAAAGGCAACAAGAATTGCTCAAAATTGTAGAGAATATATTTATGATAAGAGTATCATGATTGGCTATCAAGCTCAATTACAAGGGGCAAGTTTTGTTCATCTAACGACTGTTACATACGCTCAATCATTTAAAAAGAGTACAGTTGCCATTTCTGCAAATGAATTAGTTAGACAAAAAAATAGGGGTGTCAATTATCAAGTAGAAGTGTATAAAAAATGGGGTAAGGCTGGCTATACATATGTGAGTGCCACAGGTTCAAACTCAGTGTTGTATCCTTTATATTCAGCAGCTGCTGAACATTTTATACCAACCATAAAACGTGTTGAAACTGACTGGGGTATTCGATATTATAAAAGTAATAATGGATATCAAAGTTTAGTTCCATCTGGAGGAATTTCGTATTCATTAGATCAATTAAATGTGAATTATCGATATTATAGAATTATTGGGTCACTCACAAATGGTGCAAGTCATAGCCTTTCAGTGAGTAAGTATTTCAAGCAAACAGCACATTCAATTCGATTCGATATAGGAACAGGAAATCAATTTGATAGATCGTTCAATGTAAATAACGAATTTATGATTGCTCGCACTGGTTATTCTCTAGGACTGTCATACAATCGTCCAATCAATTCGCATCTTAGAATCCGATTGAATCTCATTCAGCAACAACAATACATTAATCAATCAATCAAAACGCAATTGTGGTTAGGGTCTTTATCGTTCACCTATAAATTCGCCACCATAAAATGATCACTATAAAATCTAATAATATAACGGCCGACATTCAACAGAATGAACTTGTTGAATTACTATTGCGAACTGCATTGTTTTTGTTTATCGCAGCGCTCTTATTTGTTTTGATTATGTATATCCATTTGCGATTCACCAAAGCCAAATTAAGCAGAGAGGCCAGGATGTCACGAATTTTTCAAGAATTATTAATACAATATGTAAACACTGAATCAAATGAGCTTCGAAAAGGTGATATTATTCTCGAACGAATTAATTCGTTGATTAAAGATGATGAATACAAGGAAATATTGAGGCGAAATATTGTTGCATTACATAAATTGTTTGTAGGTGAAATTAAAGAACGAATAGAATCGCTCTATTGCATGCTTGGATTATATAGAGATACGATTGAAATGTTAGCAAATGGAAATTGGTCAAAGAAGCTAATTGCTTTAAATGAGTTGAAAGAAATGAATCTTGAACGTTCAAGGAATGAAGTACGGAAATTAGTAACGAATAAAAATACAAGAGTTAGTTTACTAGCCATTCAAACCATTATGGATATTGACAAAAACCCATTTTTGTTTTTAGCCGATCATCATTTACCAATCTCACAAGCTCAAGCAATATTCATAGCTAAAAAGGTGTCAACCAAAAAAGATTTGAGGGCTAACGAATTATTATTTTTGTTTCGACATCATGAACCAAGCATCAATAAACTTGGGATTCAAATTGCCCAACTTGCTAATTTAAAGGAAGCAGTAAAATATATTGTGCCTTTCTTGCAGCATAAAGAAATAGAATTGCAAATTCAAGCGTTTATTACACTATCTTGTTTAAATGCCCCAATTACTTATAGAGAATTATATGAATATTGTAATGCGTCAGATTCTGCCACGTTGAATATTATTCTTAGTCGAATTGATGCAGAGTACAGAAATATTCCTGAACCGTTGAATCAGATGATACTTTCAAGGCTTGCTATGAAATAATTGAGACTTACATTCGCGTGTGATAGAAACCTTGGGCACAATGTTCAGTAGCGAACATATCATTCTGTTTTTTGAATATGTGATTTTCTTTTATTGCATATTCGTGATGACATCTTATTTGTTGATGTCGGCTATATCATTTGTTGCAGTTAGAAACTATATCAAGAAAGATCGTTTAACCGATTTTCAAAGTATACTTACCTCGCCATTACAACCTTCTATTTCAATTATTGCTCCAGCCTTTAATGAAGAAGTAACCATCGTAGATAATATTCGTTCGTTGTTATTGGTCTATTATACCAATATGACCTTGATTATTGTAAATGATGGAAGCAAGGATTCTACACTTCAGCAAGCGATTGAAGCATATGATTTAGTATTGACTGATGAAAAATATATTGATACTATTTCAACCAAAAATGTACGCGGCATTTATCGTTCTTCTAATCCTGCATGGAAAAAATTAATTGTTGTTGATAAGGAAAATGGAGGAAAAAGTGATGCGCTAAACGTTGGCATTAATATTTGCAAATCAGATTATTTTGCCTGTATTGATGTTGATTGTATCATTGATGCAAATGCATTTTTGAAATTGATGATGCAAGTGATTCTTGAAAAAAAGAAACGTGTGATTGCCGTAGGTGGAATGGTTTGGCTTACCAATGGAAGTGAGATCAAAGAAGGAAAATTGGTTTCGTTACGCGCGCCGAAAGAGTTTATTGCTCGAATGCAGGTGCTTGAATATTGTCGAGCGTTTATTATGGGACGAACTGCCTGGAGCACCTATAATGGGTTGATGTTAATTTCTGGCGCCTTCGGATTATTTGATACCAAACTCGTAAAAACAGTTGGAGGTTATAATACAAAAACTGTAGGTGAAGATATGGAGTTGGTTATTCGAATGCATAAATATATGCGTGAGAGACGATTGCCTTATAAAGTAGCTTATATCCCAGATCCTTTATGTTGGACAGAAGCGCCGAGCGATGGAGAAATTTTAGGACGGCAACGTAATCGCTGGACAAGAGGCACCATTGAATGTTTATTGATTCATAAAAATATGTTTTTCAATCCTCGATATGGTGTGCTTGGTTTATTGAGTTATCCTTATTGGGTTTTTGCCGAATGGTTGGCTGGCCCGGTTGAAGCTGGCGGATATATTTTCGTTTTCCTAGTCATCATCTTTAAATTGATCAACTGGAAAATTTTTATTGCATTAGTCATTTTTGTATACTGTTTCGCAGTTTTTCTAACATTATTTGCATTACTTACTCAGCAATTGGTGTATCAAAAATTTCTTCGATTCGGTGATTTAATAAAATTATGTCTTACCGCATTTTTAGAACCAGTTTTTTATCATCCTCGCACTGTTTGGTGGGCCTTGAAAGGGAATTATGATAAATTGTTTAAGAATAATCATAGCTGGGGAGCCATGACACGTAAAGGTTTTGATACAAAAAAGCATTAGGTTTTACCAAACATCGAAATATCCTTACCAAACGTCGAAGCCTGTTAATCAGCTTTCAATCGCACGCTAAGTTTGCATTGAAAACAAAAAAACATGTCCTTTACTTCAATAGCATTTCTGCCATTGTTACTCATAAGCTTAGTTGCTTATTATGTATACACTCAAAAAGCAAGTATTCAAAATCTTGTCTTGCTGGTTACATCATTGATCTTTTATGGTTATGGTCATATTCAATATTTAGCAATTTGGGCAGGCATTAGTTCATTCACATTTCTTAGTGGTTTGTTTATTCAACAATCAATTGGAAAGAAATGGTTGAAAGCGTTTATAAGTATTGTTTCAATCGTATTGTTTTTTCTTTTCATTAAGTATGCCAATATGTTTTCATCAATACTTGGATTACATCTTTCATCAAGTATGGAAGCCTTTCAATTATTATTACCAATTGGCTTGAGCTTTTATAGTTTCTCTTGTATTGGTTATCTAGCTGATGTTTACAATCAACGCATTCTTGCTTGCAAACAACCATTGAATTGGTTTGCTTACAGTAGTTTCTTTCCGCAACTTTTGTCTGGTCCAATTGCATTTGCTGACGAACAATTACCTCAATTTGAAAATCCTCGAAAATTCAATCTCCAAAATATGCGCGAAGCAATTCCTTATTTGGTATGGGGACTATTTAAGAAAGTGGTCATCTCATCATTATTGATGAAACCTGTTGCATATATATTCGCTCAACATGAGAATTTACATGGGATTACACTCTTAATGGGTTTATTCTTTTACAGTATTCAAATCTATGCCGACTTCTCAGGTTATTCTGACATGGCTTATGGTATTGCTCGAATGTTCGGCATTGAATTGCAAATGAATTTTCACATGCCTTATTTCTCACCCAATATTAAGGTGTATTGGAGAAGATGGCATGCATCATTATCAAAATGGTTTGGACGATATGTTTTCGCTCCAATTGGAGGAAGTCAAGGAAAAATTTTATTTCTTATTCGAAATATCATGATTGTATTTGCCATTAGTGGATTATGGCATGGAACTGATATGAAATTTGTTCTTTGGGGCGTTTTAAATGGACTTTTTTATGTTGCATATATAGTCTACGAAAAGTATAAAACTTCTTTTTCAACCATCAAACATAATCTAGTTTTGAATGGATTTAGTTTGTCTCTTGGTGGTTTGCTTACGTTCTTAGCTGTGATGATCGCTAGAGTTTATTTCAGAAGTTCATCTATTCAAGAAGCCAATCAATACATGCTTGATATGTTCAATCATGATGGCATTGGATATTCAATATTTGGATTGAAATTCTTATTACCAGTATTCGCATTCATGTTATTTGAATGGTTACAACGAAATCAAATGTATGCGCTTGATTTTAAGCCGCGACAACTAGTTTTTAAATACACATCTTATATCGTTGTTCTTGCATGTATTGTATATGCAATGCAACAACCTCAAACAACAGAACATATCTATTTTAAATTTTAAACAAAAAAAAGGAAAACAAAAAAAATGAAAAAATTAATCTTAGCAAGCGTATTTGGAACTATGCTTCTTATCTCTTGCTCAAAATCAGAAAACGAAAACGAAAGCAAATCATCATCGAATTCAAATTCACTCAGTGAAAAATATTCGAATGTGCCGAAAGATGAACTGGTGGAATCGAATACAAATGCGCAACTTGTTTACAACGAATTGTCGAGTAGATATAAAACTTCGTTACTTGGTTTGAAAAAATCTGTAGAATCAAATGGAGCGAAATTCTCATTGGTATTTCTTACACCTGAATGCGGGAAAAGTGAAACCTTTACACAACGAAAAGGGAAAGCAGTGATTGAAACGATCGTTAAAGAAAATGGAATTGATTATGCAGATTTGACAATCAATCTTTCAAAACAAGATCCGTTGGTTGTTACACAAATGCCTAAAGACGGTCATTTGAGTAAAATTGGCGCTCAGCAAATTGCAACAGAGCTACTCGAAGTAGTAAAGCGATTTAAAGGATATTCGGCCCCTGTTTCAGATCAATTAAACAGCAAGCCTTCTATGTTTGGAGATCTTGAATCAAATCAAGATGAAGTATTAGATGGAGGAAAAGATTTGCCATATCGATGCATCACAAATAAACAAGGATTACGTCATCGAGGTGATATCGCATTCCCTAAAAAGAAACAACGCATTTTATTATTAGGTGATTCTGTTTTCTTTTGTCCTTTCTTAGATAATGAAAATGGCATATCAGAACAATTGCAAGCGATGTATCCAGATGCAGAAATTATCAATGCATCAAATTGGGGTTATTCAGTTGATGATTATTTAAGTTTATACAATGAGAAGGCAAAATTCTTAGAAGCTGATTTAGTGATTGTTCAAACAAGCGGAAATGATATAACCGATTTGTACTTTAGTAATCGTCTTAAATTATCTAGACAAAAAAGTAGTGTAAAACCTGATGCAGCTGAACTCAACTTATATAATGAGTTGTACAAAAAATAAGTTTTAACCCAAATTACGCGATAGGGTTTGAGGAACGAAAATTCTAGCGTGTTAGTTGGG
>DAOOQH010000008.1:0-28144 GCA_035388625.1 Chitinophagaceae bacterium
ATATTACAACCCTAGATGTAGCCAAATCATCTGCAATTTGATAATGTGACACCTTTATAACCGCAGACCCAGTTAGCTTTCTTTTATCTTGTAAATAGTTAATCAATCTCTCATCTAATTTTTTAAATGCTATACTTTCAATGCTTTTTAAAAGCTCTAAAAAACGTTCGTTAAAGCTATGCATGATATACGATTTCCAGGAAGGGTATTTGCATAACCATTCATCTAATTTACTATGAGGAATTGCAATTAGTTCAACGTCGTCTTCAGCTATTGCTCTTATTTCACTCAATTTTGATTCCATGCAACAACTATAAGCCATGCTGCAACTATCATTTGCAGATAAATAATAAAGTAAAATTTCTTTTCCTTCATCATCCCTCTTCAAAACTTTTATAATTCCTTTTATCACAAATGGCATCATCTTCAACTGCTTTCCATAAGTAATAATTTCATCCCCTTCTTTAAACTCGAAGACAGGCAATTCAGAAATTTCTTGTTGAAGACTTTGTTCGAAATTTAAAATAAGATTATGACCCATTTGAAGAATACATTAATGTACAATACTACAAATATTTTTTGATCTTATAATAAGAGCCTGATTTATAAAATTACATTTCGTTTATCTACGAATTTAAATCATATTAAAAATGAAAATTTAGAATAAGATTAAAATTAGTCATATCTACTTTATTAAAAAGTGTTTTAGGTTGCTCATTTTGGGTTGCATTGATTTTATGGGCTACTAAAAATTGAGCGTCCAAACCTTGTAAAAATTGACTAAACTCGTAACGAATATCAATATTTACCTGCCCGTATGAAGGCATTCCATACTTATTGAGTTGATAATTTGAACTCTCCGGCAAATCAAAATATCCTAAAGATAAATTGGTCTTCAATTTAATTTTTGGAAATAAATAATTCACTCGCATAACATAAGCATGAACATCACCTAATCCTTCATTTCGTTCGCGTGGCATAAAAGTAAAAAATGGATCTCTACCCCATTCTCGTGGCATCAAATATCTACCTTCTGATGTAATTCGATTATAATTCAAGCTAGCTTCCAATTTTGTTTTTACCAATGCTATTTTTGCTCCATAGGTAAATGCTTTTGCATTTTTGTTGATATAGGTTTTTGATGCTTCTATATTTCCGCCATCATTGATAGCAGTTTGAAAAATACTTTGGACACCAATTAATATCTTAGCACTATTCTTCAATGAATATTGATACTCTCCTTGCATCATACTCGAATTGATTATATTTTCAACATATTGATTCCAGACTTGCAATTTCAAATTTTGAGTTGTTTGATGAGTGATGCCAAGAATACCAACGAAATCACTCTTTAAATTATTTTTATAGCCCGATTTCGAGCCATCAATATTGACCCCTGTTGAGTACAAACCAATTGACTCGCCAATATTGTAATACTCTAGTGTACTTCGAGGCGAAATTTTGGTAAGTATTCCACCTTCAATTTTAGTTCGCTTGATTGTTTTAATTTCAGTCCAAATACCCATTACCTCGGTTGGTCGCATTCTGCCATCTTGCAAATTAACAAAAGGAGTATTAATTAATTGCTTACCAAAAGTGATATGCGACGACTTGAAATTATATTTGATGTACAATTCTTCAAGTCTATCAATATTAAATTTATTATTAGGATTTGGAATTTCAAATAAAGCTAATTCGTACCGATTGAGTTGATTTGTAATCGTATCTGGTTTTGAAAAATCAGAAGAGGCAATATTAAAAATATAAAAACCACTAACTCCAAATTGAAAATGATGAAAATTGGCAGTTTCAAATTTCAATCCACCACCTAAGGCATTTGCGTAATAATCTGTTAGATTATTTGCATTATTCGTTGCCATTGAAAAGGAACGAAAATGACCACTAAAATGACCATTTTTAAATGCACTTAAAATAGAAGTGCTATCTATATTATCTTTTGATTTTTTACCCTTCCATGTCTCTGGCTTTTCTGAAACTTCTTGATGTTGAGCGTATAATTTCGACCCTATTGATAAAATCAAGAATAAAAATAAACTGGTTGATTTACGCACTTAGTATCGCATTTTGCTGAGATGCAAAACAAGCGTATTGAATGTTTATTTTGAGCTACTTTTGTTACAAATGACTTGATTTTATTGATTTTGAAACCAAGCTATTGTTCCACCGCAAAGCCAAGTAGCTTTAAAACCAAGTTGTCTTAAAAGCTGAGCACCTTCAAGAGATCGTCCTCCACCTTTACCACAAACAGTAATGATTTCATCGGTTTTACTCAAATTATAAATTCTTACCTTCAATTCTGCCAATGTAATATGAATTGCGTTTGGTATATGAGCTAAATCAAATTCTTCCCTTGATCGAATATCAATGACTTGAATCGATTGATTTTGTGCTAATGCCAATTTAAGTTCATCGACTTGGGTACAAAGTTTTTCAGTTTTGATAGAATTTGGCATTCGTACTTTTATTATAATAGATGAAGCAATAGTGATTATGCCTACGATAAATATAGCTATTTCAATTCCAAACAAATCGGCACTAATGCCTGAAATAATGGCCCCAAAAGCATAACCTAAATCTCTCCAAAGTCTAAATGTACCAATACTTTCTGCTCTTTGTTGTGGATTGACAACTTGTGCTATAGCTGATAAAAATGTTGGGTAAACAAAAGCAGTTCCTAGTCCTAAACAAACTGAAATAATTGAAAGCATAAAAAAACTTGAACTTAAAGGAATAAAAATAATGGCTATCCCTTGTAATAACATTCCCCAAAATAGCATTTTCTTTTTTGAATAGATATCGGACATTTTACCTGTAAATAATTGCCCAATACCCCATACAGTAGGATAGATGGCCACTATCATTCCTATTTCTTGTATATCATATTTCATAGAAAGTAAAAGCATGGGTAATAAACCCCATATCATTCCATCATTCAAATTATTCACTAACCCTGCTTGCGTTACCGAACTTAAGGTTTTATTTCTATAGGTCGTTTCGAGAAAAATATTCTTGTATTGAACCGAATTGTCTTTTGACATTTCTTGATTTACAAATATCCTTGTGTCTTTCACCCAAAACAATGTGAGTATAAAACCAATGATTGTAATAAAAATACCGATATAAAAAGGATAAGGCGTAATACCATAATTGTGTGCAATATAGCCTGATAAAAAAGCGATAATGCCGATCGAAAAATAACCTGCAAATTCATTCAAACCCATTGCAAAGCCCCTATCTTTTTCGCCAACAAGATCAATTTTCATAACAACGGTACTACTCCAAGTTAAACCTTGACTTATGCCCAAAAGAATGTTTGCCAAAACAACTATATTCCAGTTGCTTGCGTTTATTAAAATAAATGGTATAGGCAATGCAATCATCCAACCTAATAATAATAAATTTCTTCTGCCAAATTGATTTGCAAATCGACCAGCAACATAATTAGTCAATGCCTTGGTAATGCCAAATGCAGTGATAAAAGATAGGATGGCAGTTTTGGATTCTATTCCAAAAACTTCTTCAGCAAATTGAGGAAAAATACTCCGCTCCATCCCGATCATGCCACCAACAAAGGCATTGACGATCACTAATAAGGTAAATTGCTTCCAATTTTGTTTTAAACCAAGTTGTACAATATTGCTTTTCATGCGTGTTGTTTGAAAGAGCAAAATTGAATCACTTATAAAACTAATCGTTTAACAAATGATAAATAATACTGAATCCATTTCTGTAATGGTGCCTTTGGACCAAACTGTTCCGATAGCTATCGAAATCTCGGTATTTACCAAATTACAACTCAAAGAGTTATTGGATATTTATCATTGGCACTATTCTATTTATCTTACTTGTGCTCTTATTCTACTCAACGAAACTTGCGTAATACCTAAATAGGAAGCAATATGCTTTAGAGGAATACGCTTTACAATATCAGTTTTTAATAATAAATCTCTATACCTTTCTTCAGCAGTATGAAATTGTAAACTCTCCATTCTGAAAATAGTTTCAACATAACCCGCTTCAAAAATTTTACGAAATAATCTCTCTACCGTTGGATACTTATCATATAATTTAAAAAGCTTTTTTGCATCTATAGAAATGATTTCAGCATCCTCTAAAATTTGAATAGCTTTTTTAGTAGGTAAACCAGTAAACAAACTTTCAACACGCGCGATAATACTATTCTCAAAATAAAATCCTTCTGTAATATCAATTCCATCTTTTAAATAATAAATTCTTGCAATACCCTGTTTCAAAAAATAGATGGTTTTGCAGGTGTGATTGAAAGGTTGAAGAATTTCATTTTTTGCCAAATTCATACTTGTTGAAATGGCTTCAATTTCATCTTCAATCTCTTTAGAAATTTGTTGATATTGATTTAAATAGGCATATAGTTCTATCATTATTTAAAGATAATAAAATATAGAAAAATTGTGAACTGAATTTCATGCCACCCTATCCTCATCAAGTTTTAACTGACTAATCATCACTATTATCTAAACGTATAATCAACACCACTTACTTGCGACAATAATGTTTCTTTGGCATCTAAAATATGGGCGTTTTTATTCGGGGTGGGCGTTATAGGAGAATTGACTTTTAAATATTCGTTCATAGTGGTGTGTAAAGTAGATTTTGTATTTTTTGCATCTAGTACACCCTTTATTCGACAAAGCATATCTGCAGGATCGCCTTCACGCTCACAAGCTAAAATTGAATAGAATTTATTTTCATCGATAGGTTGACCTTTTATGGTTGCTTCTTGAACCCGATTACCCATTTCTCCAAATGCATTAAAGCTCACTTTCATGCCTTTAAATTTTACAACCCAACCGCCAAATCGTTTTGAAGCATCTTTAGCAAATACATTATTCAACTCTTTCTCCAACCATTCTTTAAGTTGCTTGCCCGTTACCTTAGCCGTTCTGATAGTGCTATCAACAGGCAACATATCAAAGAGATAGCCATTTGTAATTGGAATATTTCCTGTTTGATCGGGTGTTGTTCGTGGTGGACAAAATCTAAATCCATTACTTAATACAATATCAATCTCTGGAAATTTCCAACTAAGCGCATTTAAAATCATGGTATCAATTGGATTTTCAACAACAAAATATCTGTATAGCGGTATGGTACTATAACCAATAATTTTATTGATATCTTCTTTAAAACTTTCTTCATTCGCTAACAAAAGTTTTTCAATGTTCTTGTCCGCTTTATACTTTGTTGGCGACACTTCTAAAAGTTCGTATTGATCTGAAATAACCCTACCTTCTTGAATAACTAAATCTAATTTACCAATAAATGATCCGAAGGCGCCAGGTTCAACTACTTTTGAATATTTACACACAATTGGCTTGCGCACGCGCTCATGTGTATCGCCTCCTAAAATATAATTCACACCTTCGCATTCAGGCATATTAGCCAATGCTATTTGTTGTGACAAGCCTAAGTGAGCAATCAGTATAATATAACTGCATTGCTCTTGATTTTTTAAAACATCAACATAGTGCGCTAAATTTTCTTCTGGCTTTGCATAAATAATTCCTTTACTATACACTGGACTTTGTCGCAATGGAACTAATGGATCTGTATAACCAAGAAAACCAATTTTTGCACCAGCCACATTCCAAATTTGATAAGGTTGAAAAATAAGTTCGCCTCTTTTCCCTTCACCTAAATCGTGATACATATTGGTGCAAATTTTAGGAGCGGTTAAGCTTCCCATCAATGTTTGCATATTTCTTTTGCCATAAATCACCTCCCAATTACCTGGCAAATACAAATCATAATTCATTGCATTTAATATTGGCACAAATGCTTTACCAGTTGTTTTTACACTAAGTTCACTTCCTTGAAACATGTCTCCTGTGTCGATAATAAATGTGTGAGGATTTTTCTTTTTCAGATCTTTCAACATAGCCGACATAAATGCATATCCACCCGTTTTGCGAAAAACTGCTTTTTCGTTCTCCCAAAACAATTCATCATGTGGATGTATTTGGCAATGCACATCGGTTGTTTGCAATATGCTAATTGTGGTTGATTTTGAAACCGTATTACCTTGAGTATCACTCTCCGTATCATGGTTTTCAGTATTTGTATCATTTGCCAAAACAGACAAAGGGGAAACAATTGTTGCCCCTAAACCCAATGCGCTTATATTTTTTAAGAAATTTCTTCTATTGTTCGTATTCATTCGTAATTAATTCTAAAATCCACCTTTAATATAACTCCAACCTTGCTCTTGCTTTTCAACAATTTCTGCAATACCCGCAGGTATGTATTCTACCAATTCAGATACAAAAACATCTTTACTTATTTTTCTATTCTTCAAAGTATTTTCACAAACTACAAAACGTACGCCTTTATTTTTTAAAGATTTTAATCGCTCTAAATAAGCTGAATTATTTTTCATCACAAGCTCTAAGCCTTGATTATACAAAACAACTTCGTAATTGGCAGTTGGCCAAAATTCGTTTAGGTTCTCAAGTTGCTTTACGAAGGCTTTTTGTTGCATGGTATCATTGGCATTGGTAAATTGAAAAATAATTTTATGTTGTTTTTTCTTTGCCATTAATTGTATGCTCAAAGTCATAAATAAAAGGGATAGAATAAATGTTACGTTCTTCATGAAATCTATTTTTTAAATTTTAGTATTTTTTTTGTCCGACAATGAATCTTGTTTCATTGCTTTTTCTTTTGCTTCTTTTTGTTTTTTCTTCTCATCCTTAATCATTTGAAAAGGGCCATATTTATGTTCCTTTTCAGAAAATTGATCTGCAAATGGACCGAAAGGATGATCAATCGGTTTTTCAGAAATCTTAGGCCAATCCTTTGACAAATCTTTAGATGGACGAGGTTGCGAGTTTACAAAAGCTGCAATATCCCAAGCTTCTTCATCTGTTAATTGCGCATTTTGAAAGCTTGCACCTTGTGGCATATTGTATCGTATATAACCTGCAAAGCGACTCATACGATACAAACCTGCTCCATGATTATACGAATGTTTACCCCATAATGGAGGATATGTATATTCAATATTGTCAATTGCTAGTAGTCCTTCACCGTTAGGCTGATGGCATGATTGACATTTTGCGATATATAATTCCTTTCCTTTTACTGGATCAATTGGTCGAGATAAAAAAGGCAAATCATAAATACCAGATGCATTTGCCTTCTCACCTTTTTTTACATTTTTTCCAAGATACTCAATATACGATTTCATGGCTTGCATTTCTCTGCTTGATTCGGCTAATGCTTTTCCATTCAAGCTTCTTTCCATGCAATCATTCACTCTCTTATAAATATTTTCTTCTTGTCCGCTTCTTGCTCTGTATTTTGGATAGGTACTAAAAACCGCGCCATAATTATTACCCCATGCTTTGGTGCCAGCTTCGAGATGACAATTTTGACAATTCATGCCATTCGTAATTTGCATAACACTTCCTTTTGGCCCTAAGTATTTTGCGGTATGTGAAATGAGTTCTTTGCCATATTCAACCAACGCTTTTTCATTCGAATCAGAAATAGTTGTTATATCATTTGCATGCCAAAACTGATTTGCTTCCTCTTTTAGTTTAGATGAAACCTTCATGTCTTCACGTGCTTTTTTCATGGCTTGTTCACGAGCAATTTGATTTTCGCTTTTCTTAAACCATGAAGTAATATCTGGATGAAGCACTGCAATGAGAGTCACTATAACTAAGGTAGCAACTAATAAAATAACCACTGCTAGTAATTGCTTAATTACTTTAAGAAGATCTTCATTATTATGATTTGCTATATCATTCATCATTAGTGTGGTAATTTATCTTTAATATAACCATATATAAAAGTTCCCAAAATTGAAGCCACAAAAACAATCCCCATCATTAAAAATCCATATCCAATATTCACCACCATGGGACCTGGACACGCACCGCTTAAAGCCCAACCTAAGCCAAAGATAGTGCCACCTACTAAATATCTTATTATTGATTTTTCTTTTGGATGAAACAAAATTTCATTGCCCGAAAAATCACGCATTTTATACCTCTTAATTATTTGTACACCGATAACACCTAATACAACAGCTGTACCAATAATACCATACATATGAAATGATTGAAACCGAAACATTTCTTGAATTCGATACCATGAAATGGCTTCTGATTTAGACATCACGATACCGAAAATAATACCAACAACTAAAAATTTTATAAATTTCATTTAGATTAAAATATTAAAGGGAAAATTAAATGGGTCATAGTTAAACCGCCAATAAAAAAACCGATGACAGCAATTAATGACGGCATTTGCAAATCAGACAAACCACTGATAGCATGACCAGATGTGCAGCCACCTGCATATCTTGAACCGAAGCCAACCATAACACCACCTAAAACTAATATTAGAATATTTTTTATTGAGATTGATTCAATGCCAAATAATTCTTCAGGTAAGATTGATTTTGGTGTATCGAATCCAAGCTTTGCCAAATCTTGAATAGTTGATGGCGCAATTTGTATAGGTATATCACTTGTTAAAAACTGCTTCGAAATAAATCCACCTATTACTGCTCCTAAAAGAAATACTAAATTCCATGTTTGCGATTTCCAATTAAAATCAAAAAAACTTGCTTTCTTGCCTAAGCCAACTGCAGCACAAATTGTTCTTAAATTTGATGAAAAGCCAAACGACTTTCCAAAAAAAAGCAAGGTAAACATAATGCTTACAATAACAATACCTGAAAACCACCACGACCATGGCTGTGTTATAAATTCAATCATAAAATTAGAAGTAATTAGTTTAAGTGAAACGAAATGATAGGTTTAAATAAATGGTTAATTAATTTTCCAGTTACTGTATGATGTAAAAAACTTCCTTTACCATGTGTTCCGATACAAACAATATCCATTTCATGCATCATATTAAAATGAATGACGCCTGCTTCAATATCATGATCACTTAATACATGACAATCGTAATTTGATATATTGTTTAATTGTGCCCATGTTTTCATATTGATATTGCACTGTTGAGTTTCAACAACTTTATCGCCTGAAACAATTTGCAAAAGATGAACCTTAGCATCAAACGAAAGAATAATTTTATGAATTAAACTTAGATTTTCAGTTTTCGGTTGATTGAAATTATGCACCAATAATATATTTTGTATAATTAAATCAGATCGATCGCACATGAGAGACAAGACAGGTATACTTGATTTTTGAGCCAATACTTGCGATTCTGAAGCAGAGAGTTTTTCTTCTAATCCCCATTTACCCTTTGTGCCTGTAACAATTAAATTTGCATCGATACTTTCGGCATATTTAATGATTGAATCAGATACTTTACCTAATAAAAATTTGGTTTGGATATCGTTGCCATATAAGGTTTTCAAATTCTCTAATTTCCTTTCTGCAATTTCTTTTTGCTTTTCAAGATATCCTTTATCAATTTCGCCACAAGTTTGTAAATTTCCCTTTGTATCTAAATAAACTGTGTCGGGTACAGACAGAACATGCGCAAAATGTATTTCAACCATCATTTTTTCTGCCAATTTTTTCACCATTAAATAGGCAAATTCAGCTTGAACAGAAAAATCAGTTGGGATTAATATTTTAATACTTTCCATGATTAATAATTAACAAGTGATATTTTCCCAAGCACCTAAATTTTCCATTGGCATTTTTAAACCCGATTCTTTTAAAATTGCAATGGCTTGGTTTACACGATTACCACTTCTACAAACTAATTTTATTGAGTCAAACTCCTTCAGGGTTTCTATATAAGAACTTAAGTCACTTAATGGCATTAAAGTTGTACAAGGTGCATGACCTTCATTCCATTCTTCTTGCGTTCTTACATCAATTGTAATTTCTTTCATCGTTATAAATTTAGTTAGCAAACGTAGTTAGATAAATTTTAGTCTTTGGTTACAATTGTTACATTCACTTTTTAATACCGATATGATATTTATAATTGACCAAACGAATTGGCTTAAAAAAAATCAATCGGCATTAAACTTAGCATCAAGGTGAATTTTTTATTATTTCCAAGTGCACACAGATCAATAATTAAAAAAAGTAATCGGTCCTTATTAACTGACCCAATTTATGCTTTACCAGTCAATATCTTATTCCAATAAAGCCAAGGTAAAATTTTAGTTTTCAATATCCACATCGACCATCGTGGTTTTGCTTGATTGAATGGGAACGTCATGGTAGGCGTATTTGTATAGTCAAATTCTGCGAGCATCAATTTACCATATTTAGTTGGAATTGGACAAGCACTATAACCAGTATACATGGCTTTTAATGGCGAATTATTTATAAATGATAAAATATTTTCAACCACAACAGGGGCTTGTTTACGTATTGCGGCACCAGTTTTACTGCAGGGTGCATTTGTACAATCGCCAAGTGAAAACACATTAGGGTAACGACTATGTTGCATTGTATTTTTATTAATTTCAACATAGCCATATGGATTATTGGCATCACTTAATGGACTGCTTTTAATAAAATCGGGGGCTGATTGTGGTGGTACTGCATGACATAAATCGAACTTAAGTGTTACTCGTTTTGTTTCAGCGTTTTCATCCGCAATATTTACACCATAACATCCTGCAAATGATGAATCTTTAATACTAGTACCTCCTTCTTTGGTTTCAAATGTAACTGTTTGATTTACGCTATCCACCTCTACCACATTCACTCCGAAATGAGGTTTTATATTTCCATCCTTTACAACTTGAGTTAATGTTTCGGCATATTCTTTCACGCCAAAAATAACACCTGCACCTGATAAATAATGAACATTACATTTATCCAATATTCCTTTTTTTCGCCAATAGTCAACCGCTAAATACATTATTTTATGAGGCGCTCCACCACATTTTATTGGTGATGTTGGATTTGTAAAAATGGCAGTGCCTCCTTTAAAATTTTTTATCATTTCCCAAGTATAAGGCGCTGAATGAAAATCATAATTACAACTCACATTGTTTTTACCGATGGCCTCTTTGAGACCTTTAATTTTATTCCAATCTAATTGAATACCGGGACAAACTACCAATACATCATATTCAATATCCTTTCCATTTGACAAACTAACTTTATTATTTTCAGGTTGAAATGCAATCACAGATTCTTTAATCCAGGTGGTTCCTTTAGGAATATAATCAGCTTCATTTTTTTCAGTTTCATTGATATCAAATATACCAGCACCTACTAATGTCCATGCAGGTTGATAATAATGTTTGGTTGCTGGATCTATGATTGAAATATGAAGATTTTTATTTTTTAGAAGTAATTGTGATGCAACAGATAAACCTGCATTACCTCCTCCCACAATTACGATATTTGATTTTGACATAAATCGATTTTTTTATTGAATACAAAACAAATTCACCTTGATGCAAATTGATGGTGCTATTTACGCTTAGAATGGTACTATTTACTTATTTAAAATGTGACAAGGCTTATCAATGAATATTTTTTCTGAAATCATCGGGTGTGCAATGCACGTACTTTTTAAAAAATTTGGTAAAATATGAATTATCTTCAAAATTCAATTTATAACAAATTTGACTAATCGTATAATTACTATTTATGAGTAAGCGCTTTGCCTCTAATAATATACGATCTCTGATGAGTTCACCAGCCGACTTCCCTACAACCTCATTGCACAATGAATTCAAATGATTGGGTGTTATAAAAAGTAATTCAGCATACTCTTTCGGCAGTTTTAATTGTGTAAAATGTAATTCAATCAATTTTTCAAAATTACGAAAGACTGTATAATGGTGCTTGCTTGCGAATGATTGCGAGACACGAGCATTTTGTTTAGCAAAAAGTAATATGAACTGTAAAAGCAATGCGCGCATGATTTCATTCTTGCTCTCATGCTCAGACTGCTGCTCAACCAAAATACTTTTCAGAATTGGCAACAATATATTCTTGTTTTCCGATTTTAATTTATGAACACTATACTTATGGTTACCACTAAAAAAATGAAAATCTGAAATAAAATTTTTATTAGCGAGATAAGAAGAGAAAAAATTTTCATTAAAATTAATTAAACATCCTTCTACCCCATCGTTAAATATCCATGTATGCACTTGCGAAGGCGCTAGCAGATAAAGCATACCACTTGCAACAGGATAAGATTCGAAATCAATGATATGCTTACCACTACCTTTATAAATATATAAAATTTGATAAAAGGAATGGCGGTGCGGAAATACTAAATTTTGATGAGCTTGAATAAATTCGTTCAAATCATATACAACAATATCGGCTAGGCTGTTATCATCGTTTAATAAATTACAAATGCTGTACGTGGGAATTTTATCTTTCATGCAATGCTGAACCTCTAGATTTTACACGATCACCGAAAATTAAATTGGGTTGAAATAACTTCAACCCAATTTAATATTTATGCTAACACTTTGCTTTGACAAACAAAATTTGTTTTTGGTACATCCGTTGCGGCAATTGCTTTAAAGCCACCTTCTACTTCGGTAAAATTTCTATAGCCTCGCGCTTGTAATATTGAAGCCGCAATCATACTTCTATATCCACTTTGACAATGCAAATAAAAATGTTCTTGATTATCGATTGAATTGATCCAATCATTTATTTGCGCCAATGGTTTGCTATAAGCTTCATCCACATGTTCGGCAGCATATTCAGATTCTTTTCTTACATCAATCACTTTTAATTCTTTAGGTTTAAATTCAGATGCAAATTGTGCTGCTGTTATACGCTTTACTTGGTCTGTTTCTTTACCCGATTCATTCCAAGCGTTATAACCTCCTTTTAAATAGCCAACTACATGATCAAATCCTACACGTGTTAAACGTGTAATGACTTCTTCTTCCATACCATCTGCAGTAACAATTAAAATAGATTGTTTCACATCTCCAATCATGGCACCCACCCATGGGGCAAAATCGCCATTAATACTTATATTAATACTTTGAGGAACAAATCCTTTTGCAAATTCGGCAGGATCTCTTGTATCTAAAATTAATGCACCCGTCGTTTCGGCAATTAATTCAAATTCTGCTGGAGATAAGGCCACCATTCCTTTTTCAAAAACTGATTCAAAACTTTCATATCCTTTTTTATTCATTGCCACATTCATTCCAAAATAAGCAGGGGGCGGTGTTAAACCATCTAATACGGCCACAATAAAAGCTTCTTTGTTGGGTTGATTTAAGGCATAATTCATTTTCTTTTGATTGCCTAAAGTATCAACCGTTTCCTTCATCATGTTTTTACCACATGCACTACCAGCACCATGAGCCGGGTATACAGTGATATCATCTGCTAAAGGCATAATTTTTGTCATCAAGCTATCATATAACAAACCTGCTAAATCTTCTTGGGTCATATTAGCTGCCTTTTGAGCAAGATCGGGCCGACCAACATCTCCTAAAAAAAGTGTATCGCCGCTAAAGAGTGCAATGTCTTTACCTGTTTCATCTTTCAATAAAAAACAAGTACTCTCCATGGTATGACCTGGTGTATGTAAAACTTTAATAGTTGCATTACCCACTTTGAATTCTTGACCATCCACGGCACTTATACAATCGAAATCGCACGTTGCATTTGGACCATAAACTATTTCGGCACCTGTTTTTTTACTTAGATCTAAATGACCACTTACAAAATCAGCATGAAAATGAGTTTCAAAAACATATTTTATTTTCACACCATCCTTTATCATTCGATCGATATAAGGTTGTGTTTCACGCAATGGGTCAATGATGGCTGCTTCACCATTACTCGTAATATAATAAGCACCTTGTGCTAAACATCCTGTATAGATTTGCTCTACTTGCATTGTATTTGACATAGTTATTTTATTTAATTTATTTTTTAGAGAAGCGAAGATAAAATTATAGCGAAACCGGTTTGGTTACTTTTGTTACTTTTATGATTGTGAAAATTTAGTGTCCTGTTCAGTCTTATAAATTTCTTTTCGCCAAATACCAATCAACCATTTCTAAATCGCTTTTCTTTCTTTCAAGTAAGGTATCCACTGTTTTAGGTGCAGGTACAATCACCTTTTCACCTTCTTTCCAATTTAATGGCATCGCACATTTATGCTCATCTGAAGTTTGAAGAGCGATCAGTGTACGTTTAATTTCTTCCATATTTCGACCCACATTTAATGGGTAATACATCACTAGTCGAATTTTACCTGTTGGATCCATTATAAAAACAGCTCTTACTGCAGCGGTCTCACTTTCACCTGGTTGTAACATGCCATATAATTTAGCAATCTTCATATCAATATCGGCAATGATAGGAAATTCAAATAATATATTTGTTTTTTCATACACTGCATTTACCCAAGCAATATGTGAATGAATGCTATCAATACTTAAACCTAGTAGTTTAGTTTGATGGGCTTTAAAAAATTCTTTTTCAAGTGCAAAACCACTCATTTCGGTTGTACAAACTGGCGTAAAATCGGCAGGATGCGAAAACAAGATCACCCAATGATCCTTATTATAATCTGACAGTTTTAAATTACCTATTGTGGTAACTGCATTAAAATCTGGAGCTTGATCTCCAATACGAGGCATTTGATAACTTAATTCTTGTTCCATGTTTTATTTTTATTTATTACTTATTATTTAAATCTTCTTATTTTTTTGGGGCGGCATACACCCTATTCGTTTCAAGTCCTCCCACGTCATAGCACTCAGTGCGGGCTTTTCTCTATCCGATGATTACTATCGGGATTTGCGAAATAACAATGTATAGTTTTTGTTTTGGGCTGACTGACTATTTACCCACTATATTTTTAACGTCCATCCAAGTCCCACCATTAAAAATATTTTTAATTTTATTTCTTTCTAAAATGGTTTTTGCTTGACTGCTTCTACCGCCACTTCTACAAAATAAAACAATAGATTTTTTATCTTTAAACAAGGATAATTTTTGTTCAATTTGATCAAGTGGAATATTTACAGCCCCCTTTACACTACCAGCTGCAAATTCTTGTGGTGTGCGAACATCAACCAAAAAGGCACCTGACTTAATTACTCGAACAAGTTCAGATTGTTGCGTTTGCGCAAAAGATTGATTAGCTAAACTGGCAATACCTAATACAAGTGCCAACGAAAAGACGAGCATTGAAAATTTCATATAACTTATTTTAAAATGGTTTCTTTAATAATGATATAAATGCCCATAACAAGTACAAACCAACCAAATGCAGGCTTTAATTTGGCTCCATCAATTTTTTTAGAAAGATAAGTTCCAATAAAAATACCAACAATGGCAAATGCAGTTACGGTTAAAATAATTTGCCAATTGATGACGGTCTCTGCACCTTCGCCAAAAAATCCGATTAATGATTTTGCGGCAATAATCACAAGTGACGTACCAACCGCTTCTTTCATTGGTAGCTTAGACAAAATAACCAAAGCAGGAATAATTAAAAATCCGCCACCTGCACCTACTAGTCCAGTTAAAACACCCACAACCATTCCTTCGATTAAAATGACAGGATAATTAAATTTTTGTTCTTCATCGGTTACGATATCATTTTTCTTACTTTTCTTAATCATGCTATACGAAGCAGCAATCATTAGAATGGCAAATAGCAACATCATGAGAATACTTTTTGTAATAACAAAATCGCCGATTGTTACAATTTCCTTTGGGATGGCGGGTACTATAAAAGCGCGTGTTAAAAATACCGCTATAATAGAGGGTATACCAAATACAATAGCTGTTTTGATATTTACTAATCCTTTTCTAAAGTATTGAACTGAACCCACTGCACTTGTTGCACCCACAATAAACAACGAATACGCTGTTGCAGCCACGGCATCAACACCCATTAAATAAACCAAAACTGGAACTGTGAGAATACTTCCTCCACCTCCAATTAAACCTAATGCTATCCCAATCAGTATCGATGCTATATATCCTATTATTTCCATGCGTTTATTATTAGCTGCAAATTTGATGTAAGTTAATTCAATACAAGGTTACAAATGTTACATTCTTTGATAAGGAATATCTGGTATACTAAAAATCACTATTCAATTATATCTTAATCAAATATTAAATCTTATGAACCTATTTTGTTAGGAGCTGGTTATGAGGTTCAAGTTCATCACCAAGAATGAAGCTATCCAATTTGCTAAGATAAATAACCATGATCTGTTTTTACTTATTTGCTTTTATCTGCTTTTTAATTTCAGCCACTTTATTATTCAAAATTGTGTTTTGAATACCATCATACACACCTTTCCATATTAAATTAAAAAAAGATTTTTGATTGTCACGCTTTACCGAAAATCTGGCATTTCGTGTATTGCCATTTGAAGGATTATTATTTTTTACAAACAAATTGGTTGCCATACTTTTACCTTTCTTCGACTCAAGAATTTGAGTCTCCTTGTTTAGTTTAAATGATTGCAATTTTAGATCATTATACAACATTACTAAATCACCACTTGCTTCATTGTCGTTGCCTAACATATTAAATTTAAGAGAATTCAATTGTCCGTCCACAGTAGTTAAACCTAAGGGTTTTGTTAGAGGATTAAATTCATTATAATTTACGGACCCAATTGAACCATTTATTTCAAATTTCCCGTTTGTAGAATTTAAAAACAAACGCCATTCAGTTTCACATTTAGCTTTACCAATTAAAAGTCCACTACCCTTAAATGAACAGATTGGATTTTGTTGAATTAAATTAGATTGATTTGTGATATTATTTGCAATACCTTCAATATGAGAGAAAGTTATATTGCCTACCTGTTTTGTTTCTTTTGAACGTTCTCTATAGCTAGCAAAACTATTTACAATTTTTGCTTTTTGAATATTGATAGGCATTCCAATTTTTAGTAATAGCTGATGAGGATATTTCCCCACCTTACTTGTAGGATCTTCATTAGGCGCTCGATCGTGATAGACTTT
Organism: Chitinophagaceae bacterium; assembly: GCA_035388625.1. Classification (GTDB taxonomy): domain Bacteria; phylum Bacteroidota; class Bacteroidia; order Chitinophagales; family Chitinophagaceae; genus OLB11. The sequence goes on from DAOOQH010000008.1 coordinate 16,959, forward strand.
CAAACTCATATTTAATGCAAGCTCTTGTATTTGCAATGATGATTCATTGATAAATTTATTTATATCTAAACCTTTCATTTGAATGTCTTTCATTTCAATATCATAAATATCTTGCTGATATTTTGATTCGGCTGTCATAACCTCTTCACTTTTTACTGGTTTCACTTTTACTGAATTAATCAATGCACTTGACGCCATCTTATCAATTTTTAATTGGTTGAAAACAATACGATACTTTTTATCTTTTGATTCAACCGTAAAGTCATCAGCTTGCATATTCCATTTAGCATTATCTAAAATTGATCTGAATGTACTCCGTTCACTAATTCTCACATTCTTCGACAAATTAAAAGTAAAACCTTTCACGATGATGGGTTTTGAATTTGGTTCATTTCTTCTTTTCAAAATAAGAGTAGATTTCCCAATCTCGATTCCACCTATTTTAATCTTATCAAAATAATCATCTGGAAAATCAAAACTTTTTCCTTTTGAAACGGTTGTTTTGTTTGAATCTTTTTTATTTAAAAATACGGTCAACATACATTCACCCATGCTAATATTTCCAACATCAATGGTATTTGCATTTATAAATTCAATTATATTCAAATCTTCTAATTTCACTGAATTGAGTATAAAACGTTCTTCATTCTTCCCCTCTCCAATGGTTACAATTTTATCAATACTAATCACTTTTTCTTTGGCATTGTAAACCATTTTATTGAATACAATAGCACTTTTTCTATTGGGTTGATTAATATACAATTGATCTGCATTTGCTTTCATATTATTGATAAAATAACTAATCACATTTTTATAATCTTTCGTACTATCTATAATAATTTTATGTAATGAAATATTGAGTTTGGTAAGCTTTGTATTGATTGTATCTTGTAAGGTTTTAGTAATAAAATTTGCATTTACAATCTCAATTTGCTCAACATGAATTTGATTGTAATTACCTAATATCTTTTTAAATAATGCCATACTATCTTCTTGTTTAAACACACGCTTACCTGTTTGAATAATTGTAATATTTGGTTCATTCAATACAATTTTTTGTGCAAACAATTTATTTTCGTTCATAGCAGAAGGAATATCTAAACCAGATGCCGAAATTGATTTGACTGATATATTAATTAATATATCTGGTAGATTATCATCTAGTGTAAGCTTTTGCAATTTTGCCGAATCTGTTTTAAGAGTCAAGTTCTCAAAATAAGCTTCACCAGTTACTTCATCAACCATTGAACTATCATATTGCAACACGTATAAACTATCAGTAAAATTGCTGACAGAATTTACAATTAGATCTTTAACTATACCATGTTTATATTTTTGCCAGACAAAATATCCTGCAACACCCACAAATACTATTACAACAAGTACTATTCTAAATATCTTTTTCATACTTTATTTTTTGTAAAATTTTAAAAGTCAAATGATAAAATGCTAAAACCTTATTTCTTTAAAACGGATACCCAATGGCAATGTTTAAAATAAGATTTTGTCTTCTCCAATCTCCACTGGCAAAATCAATACGATTGAAAACCCATCTTTTATTTTCTTCATAATAAGGTTTACGAAAAGGGAAACCGATATCAAAGCGTATCAACAAAATTTTAAAATCATAACGGAGTCCAAATCCACCAGCAATTGCCAATTCCTTGTACATGTCCTTTTTTATTTGACCCGCTTTTCCAAAAAGAAAAGTATCCTTCGTCCATATATTTCCTGCATCTACAAATAGTGCAGTTCCTAATCCGCCAACTATTGGAATCCGTAGTTCTGAATTGACAAGAAATTTATAATCACCACCAATAATGAAATAATAAATCTGATCTTCAACTGTAGGAAGATAACTTCCAGGTCCCAATTGTCGTATCCTAAAACCTCGAATTGAATTTGATCCACCAATAATATACTGCTTTGAAAAAGGCAACATATTTGAATTATTATACGGAAGACTTGCACCAATTTGCATTCGGTTTGCCCAATGCAAGGTTGGTGTAATTTTTTTTAGATATCGTAACTCAATATCTCCTTTTACATATTGCGCAAACGGTGTATTAAATATTACTTTTTCTCTTGTATTACGTGCGCCCGATATAAATCCAGCTATATTGCCACTTATGTCAATACTACCATTGAAATACCAGAGATCTCGCACATTTTGATTTTTAGTATTGGTCGTATAACTATAAAAAGAACCTAATATCGCTTCAGAATAAATATTGGTGAGTATTGCAGGATTGGTAGCCACTTCATCTAAATAAACCTGCGAAATATTACTCGCATTAATATAACTTACTGCAATCGGAGCCAGACTATGTTCTTTGTTTATTGTTTCTTTCCAATTAAATTCATACTGTGTTCGAAATACATTTTTAGTATAAAAACCTTGCTTCCGAAACCATTCATAGCCTAATAACATACGCGTATGAGGAGTATAAAAACTACTTTCTTTTATCTTTAAAAATGGAATAATAAATTGAGGAAATGTAAGCGAAACTTCTGCACCCGCTCTAAAATTATTATTCTGCTTCAATGAATCGGCATAGGATACTTCAAAACCGCCGTAGGTTTTGACAGCCAGTAATTCAGAACCCTTAAATGCATTTCTGTTTCGCCAATTGATACTTACTAGCGTACCAATAAATTTGTTCTCTTTTGAAAAACCATCTATTTGTCCTTGAAAAGATTTCTTCTTGGCTGGCGACAAATAATAAATTGCGTTTAAAGCATTCGGGGAGCCATTGCTATCAATGGTGGATGAAAAAACATTTTTAACGAATTTAAAATTCCCTAAATTGATGAATCGATTGAGCGTTTTATTTTGTTCATTAATATTGTAAATACTATTTGGGCGGTAGGTTACCACCCTTTTAAACATACGAGGTGTGAACTTATCATTATTTTCAATAGTTAACCCATCAAAATACGTTGTGTTTTTAAACGTAGTATCTGAAGTATTTGAGAGTAAATTATAATTTGGATACAAGGTTATTGAATTGATAGAATATGAAACTTTCGCTGAATCGGGGGTTTCAGTTTTCATATTTAAGAAAACATCTACTTTATTTCCTCCAATGGTACTATCGATATAGGCCATCAAATAATTTGGATTAAAATAATAATATCCTTTTGTTTTCAGTTTTAAATCAAGCCTCGATCGTTCATTCGTGATATCAAGTAGCTTATATCCATTACTCACTTTTAGCAAACTTTCCTTTTCCTGTTCAGCTACCAATTCCATCATAATTTTACTACTATCATTTACCCAAACAACACTATTAATAGTATACTGCGGATAAACTTTAGCTATATAATTGGCATAAATAAAATAATTTTTAGTGGCAGTATCTCCAATTACCTCAGAATGAAAAAAACCTTCATTCTCTAATAAGGCTTGCATGTTTTCGGCGGTTGAAATTGGCTTTATTCTGCTAGCTAATACAGGAGGTTCTCCAAATTTTTCACGAAAAAAAACCTTTAATCCCTTCTTTCGTTTAGGCTCACCAATTACATACCACCACCACACTTTATAAGGTTGACCTAAAATAAATTTATTTCGCTTAGGATAAATAGTAGATTTTAATTTTTTACGAATGCTCGCCTTAGATTCCTTTACACCTTCCTTTCGCTCTACAACCACTTTCAATCCTCGATATAATTTTTCATCTTTGGGTAAATATTTTTTTACGCCGCAGGATGATATCATACAAATGAACAATACGATGAAGCTCATGATTTGAATAAATTTCGACAATTTATTTTTACCTATTGATCGTATATCACAACCAGATAAGATCAACCTATTTACAATTCCGTTTATTTGTATAATTAATAATTTCATTATTCAATTTGAGATTTCTTACTAAATAGCTCATTGAATTTTTCGTAGTCCATGGTTACTAAAAACGATAATCCACTTTCAACCACATATCCATCTAATATCACTTCAAATTTATTTTTTGAATACGCCCGAACAGCGTACTTACCATCTTTACTCAATTTATAATTTACAATGGCATTGGGTAAATAAGAGGCATTCGTACTACCGCGTGTTTTACCACTTTTATCATCACCCTCCACTCCAAAATCTTTACCTAAACTAATACTCAAACGATCGTCCATAAAACGCTTTGTTATACCTACATTTAAGTCGGTGCGTTGTTGTTCTGTTCCACTACTAAAATCTTTATAAGAATTTAAATTCAAATCAATATCTACTCCTTTTACTAAATCTGATGCGATTTGATCTAATGCTGCAGACAAAAATTTACTTACACTTTCACGCGCAATATCTTCAATGCCACCTCCATTCCCTTTAAAGAAATCGCTGCTTTGCTCGCCAACAAAACGGTTCAAAACAAGCAATGAAAAAACTTGTTTATTTAAAGATGAAGGATCTGCTCTTAATTGAGTTAATTTATTTTCAACTGTTGTAACAATAGTATTGTTAAGTCCCGAATTTTCATCAGGCATTCTGATATCAAACGAAATATCAAGTTTTTTTATAGTGCCTTTTATGAACAATAAAACTTTGAACGGAATTTTTTGGTTGAATGTATTTCGTGTTTTTGAATCTGTATCGCCCAATTCATTACCCACCAAATCAATTGCAGATGTATTTGCCACATATTCTGCTCTAATATCTAGCTGTGCATCCATAGGGTTGCCACTAAACATAATCGTACTTTGTGGCAGTAAATCAAACTGGCGTTTTAAAAATTGATAATGTAAAATATAATGACCTTTCACTAAATCGTAATTACCTACCAACAAAATATTACCTCCAGCATCTAAACCAATATTCATTTTTGCTTCTCCATTCATTTTTAATTCATCGCCTGTTGAAGGATCAATAATAATGGTGAGAGAAGCTTTTTTTGACAATTCAACATTTACATTATAATTAATCGCCGACTTAAGCTTGATAGAAGAATCAATTGGCGAAAACAAAATTGTTTCAGGAAGCGCAAATGTATCTCTATCAATAAAACGAACAACAGACAAGGCCTTATCTCTATTTTCACTTTGTTGTGGCAAAATTAAGGTGGCGTCAGTTTCATCATTTAATCCCACACTACCTTGTATTGACGGACTTGATATGGCTCCACCCACTTTCAAGTTAGCATTTATACCAGCATATCCATATATATACTCATTGGTTGATCGAGGCGTATTTACGATGACAAAATCTTTTGAATCTATATCTACATTCAACACATAATCGGAAATTGATTTAGATTTTACTGTTCCATCTAAAACCAATGTATTACTTAATGAGTCGGTTATTGTAAATTGATTGAGTTCAATAGTTGGGTAATTCAACTTGATCGATTGATTATTTATTTTATACGCGGTGCCAAATTTTTCTAGACGAAATGATGGATCATTGAAATTAATGTCGCCATTCCAAATTGGCTGTGCAAATTTTCCTGTAATATTAATTTTGCCATTGATTGAACCTTTCGCGTTTGTAATTTGGTTATTGGTAAAACCCATCAGGGTAGCTATATTAAATTTATTGATATCAATATCCGCATCTATTTGTTTGTCAACATGATTTAAATAATAATTGCCATCTATTGAAATATCATTTTCATTTTCAATCAGTTTAAGATTTGCATGAATCGTAATATCATCAATTTTTTTTGATGTTACAACCAGATTACCCACTTTATTTTGTTTAACAAAAAGCTGATCTATTTTTAAATCACCTTCATAGGCTGGCAATGCTTTCTCAAATTCACTTACTTTAAAATTACCATTTATTATACCAGATGCTAGCAGCGTATCTTTATTCAACACGGATGTAATATCAGTAATTGAAAAATTCTTAATTTCAACATCAATCGGGCTCTTCACTACTTCCTGTTCACTTTGAATATTCAGTATTGACTTATTGGTAGACAAATTAAAATCCCTAATATAAAAACCTTCAGGGCTATAGTAAATTTTATTATTGGGTAGTATAGCCCATGTTTGGTTATTCAAAATAACGCGGTCTTTCAAGTGCGCGGTATAAGCTTTATTATTTACAGAAACGATAGCACCAAATGCATACCTATCATTTCCGCTTGTATTTTTTGTAAATGCATCAATATTTAAACTGTCATTTGATAATATTGCTTTTACTTGTGTGTTTAAAAGTGTGGCCTGAGCAGTGTTTAAACTATCAATGGATACAAGTAAATTTACCTCTTGCGGCGTTGACTGAATATTCAGGTTTGCTGTGTTTATTTTATTATGGTCATATTCGATAGAAGCTGTTTGGATAGAAAATTTGAGTGCGCTGTCATTCTCGCTTGAATTATATTGCCCACCAAAAACAATGGGTTCAAAATGCAAAACCTTTGGTGCAAAACTAGTTATGATTGGATGCTCAATTATTTTTCCATCAAACGAAATTTCTTGGTCAGTTGACAAATTAGGTAAGGGATCTGAAATATGATAATAACGATTTATAAAATTGACGATTGAAGGAGCTATCTTATTATATTGAAAATTTCCCTTTGCATTTAAAAACAAAAAAGGTGATGCGATATTCAAAATTTGATTTTCATTATCGTGATAGGTATTCACCATCAAACTATCCAATATTATAATTCTATCTCTTCTATTTATTATGGCTGAATCTACTTTTAACATTAGATTCAATTTTTCCATTGATAAATTATCTGATTTCACACTAAGATTAGAAGCTAATGAAACAGTGTCTTTCATTAAATTTAATTCATGTAATCTGGCAGTGTCAAGATGTAAAAACAGTTGGAGATTATTTGGTTTTGAAACACCATTGGCACTTAAATCGTAATTCAATTTAAGGTTAGGATCATTTACTGTACCAACACTTTTTAGATCTCCTTTGGAGAGAGCCGCATTTATATTCACAAATTGATAATTATACTTTTTAAACTCAATTTGATCAATTTCAGATTCCACCTTAGTCTCCATACTATTGATATCAAACCCTTTACCCTTAATGAGTGTGCGCATGGTGAGTGATCCTAAAATACTATCTTGCTTTAATAATTTTCCGATTAAGAAATGATCAGTACCAATATTCAAATCATACGTTGCCAAGTTTGATTGCTTAAAATTATTGATATATCCATTCGCAAGAATTTGACCATAGCTACCATCAAGTTTCAAATTGGTTGCAATATGATTGACATCCCCTTTTGCTGTTCCAGATAATAATATCGTCTTGGGCAATTCAATATTTTTAGGAAACTTCTCTTTAGGAATAAATGCCAAAATCAACTCTCTTTGAATATTAAACGCCTTTATATTTGCATCATAATGAAGCTTTTGAATATCATTAACCTGCAACAATCTTGCATGCGCATTTAACAAGAACTGATTTCCATCAAGATTGATATTTGTAATCATATCATTTAAATTTCCTGTTGCATTTCCTTGAAGTGTGATTATTGAAGGCAATTCAGAATAAGCTGCTTTATCAAAGACAACAAATTTGGCGATATCTTGTTTCAAAATTTGAGAAGGCAAAATATTGATATCGAAAGCGAGTTTTTTAGTATCTAAAACGTTGATAAGCTTCCCATTGGCTGTAAGTGAAGATCCATTTAATGCGAATAATTTGAGTTCCTTTATTTGAAGCTCTTGTAGTGTTCCATTTATAATTGAATTGATTTGCAATTTTTCATGTTGCATTTTAGTCAATGAAACATTTGACTTTAACTTTGGAAGCAGAATAAATAATTCATCAAAATCAATTAATGTATTTTGAAGTTCAATATTCACAATCGCTTTTTCAGGTTCTTGGGTGAGTGTTTTCAAATCATCAAATGATAATTGCAAATTATTTTGAATGATACTCTTGGGCGTTTTTAAATACAATTCTGTAGCATTCATCTTATGTAAACTAAAAATTGCGTTTGCATGCAAAGAGTCAATACTCAATCCACTATGATCCTTCATTTTCAAATGACCAATTAAAGCATGCGTGCTGTCCTTTGAATAAAATAATTCTCTAATATTGGTTGTAAGATTTGTGATGTTTAAATGATTGATATCAAAACCATCAGCTGGCTGTTTACCAGTGTTCATTTTAAACTGATTATTTTCTAAATCAATTTTTGCAATTTGTACCAACCATGTTGCAGTTGTATTTGTATCTATTGCTACAGAATTATTTGTAGAAGGTGTGGTTAACAATTCAAACTTTGAATCGTTCAGAATTAAATTTTCTATATCTAGTTTTTGATCTTGTAATGAAAGCTTTGCATCATTGACTGATAAATTTGAAATATGATTTGAATAATCTAATCCAGTTACGTTATTCCTAATTTGAATATCTACATTCTTGATTTCAAGTTTTTGCGCGTTTAAATTCAGGTAATTTTTAGGTTGAATTGAATCGATTTCATTCATATTCAACTTGGTCATTGTACTATTAAAAGTCATACCATTCAGTGCTAGACTAGTAATATCAAACTTTAATTTATCAGGTTTAAAGAGTTTCATTTTCAACTCAAGGCTATCAATCTTGGCGCACATATGGCTGCCTGCAAATTCATCATCAAGATATAGCACAATATTTCTTAAACTTAAACGATTCAGATTCATTTTCAAATCTGTTGTATCTGAAATCACTTTGGCCTCCTTTGGCTTCGCGACAAACGCATCTAGAACAAACTGAAAATTATAATTGCTTTCATTTTCCTTGCGTGAAATATGAACTACACTATTTTCAAGTTCAACATTTTTTATTTCAATTTCACCCTTTAGTAATTTAAATAAAGCGATATCAACATGAAGCTTTTTAGCATATAAAAGTGAATCGTTGTTTGTTGTTGGCAAATACATATTACTCAAAGTAATTTCATTGGGCAGATGATAATCAACCATACCCATTGTAAAATTCACTTTTAGCTTTTTAGCCAAATAGTTTTGAACTCTATTGGTAATAAATTGTTTGCCTGAAAGTGTATTGATATAAATATAAATCATGCCTACCAGCAATACCACAAACAACAAAAGAAATAAGATTGCTTTTGCGCCAATTTTTAAAATCCGCGATATTGAATTAGAATGGATCAAATTATACTTTAGGTTCAAAAATTTCGTCGGCATCAGCTATTCCAAACTCATCTACATAAATTTTAACTATTAAAATAAACATTGAAACCAACAAGGGGCCGAAAATCAATCCTACAAATCCAAATAAATTAATACCTATTATCACACCAAATATGGTAATCAATGGATGTATATCACCAATTCGCTTTTGCAATAAAAAGCGAGCAACATTATCAATTGACCCAATTAAAAAGAATCCCCATAATGAAACACCTAAAGCATTACCTTGCTCACCTTGCGACAATAGGTAGAGGGCTAATGGCCCCCAAATTAAAGTGGCGCCTACCATTGGTATTACTGAAAATATAGCCGTTAATATTCCCAATAATAAAGCGCCTTGTATACCAAAAATAAGATAGCCGACAAAACCTGCCATACCCTGAATGATGGCTACTAAGGGTATACCAACAGCGTTAGAAAGTACCAATCGTTTAAACTCGGAGATGGCAATATTTGAATTACTTTTTTTCAATGGAAGATGTTTATTCACCCATAATTCAACTTCCATATTATTGACAAGCAAAAAGAAAAGCGTGATATACATGACTACCAAATTCAACAAACTATTTAATGTCCCTCCAATTGTGTTTTGCGCAAATGGTACCACTTGATTGGTAATTTTTTCAACATTTGCTTTGTTGAAAATATCAAGTTTTAAATTGTTTCGTAAATACACATTAATTTGTTCGAAGGCATCTTTTACAATCTGTGGGTTTTGCAAAAATGGCTTTACTTTTTGATATGAAATTGAACCCACCCAAATCATGGGTAAGACTAATACCAAAATAGAAAATAATATTAGAATAAGGGCTGCCAACCATTTTTTCATTTTGAAATTTGTACCAAGTTTAAACATCCACTTTCGTAATATTATATAAAGTGTTATGGCACCTAAAAAGGAAGTCAACATGAAATACAATTCCTTGAAAAGTAAAATAGCAAGAAATACAATTAAAACTAGAAATAGAACTTGCCGTACTTTATTTGAATGAATTTGTTGTTGCATGAATATAAACTTTTTAAAATAACAACAACATCATTCAAATTTGAATAATGTAATATTGACATATTTCAAAAGTAATTATTTGACCACTAAGTGATTTGTATAATTAATTTTGAGATTTACATAATTCTTACCGAGTAAGCATTCTGTAAGAATATCTTCTACTTTTGAACTGTATGAAAAAAACAAAAATTATTCTTAATGCAATTTTCGAATTGCTTAAAGAAACCTTTTCTTCATTTAGCGAAAACAAAGTGATGAAGCTGAGTGCCTCTCTAGCCTATTATACAATATTTTCAATGGGCCCTTTATTAATTGTTATTATATCTCTTTGTGGTTTGCTTTTTTCAAAACAAGCGGTTGAAGGAAAATTATATGATATACTTAAAAATTTTGTTGGCAGCGATACCGCATTTTCATTACAAACTATGATTGAAAGAGTTGGTAAGGATGATCAAAGTTTTATAGCAGGTATTATTGGTTTTGTGGTATTGATGTTAGGCGCGACTAGTATATTTAGTGAAATTCAAGATTCAATTAATATCATATGGGGTATTCAAGCGAAACCCAAAAAGAACTGGATTAAATATCTTCAAAATAGATTCCTTTCTTTTTCAGTGATTGTTAGTTTAGGATTTTTACTTCTAATAACACTATTAATTTCGAGTTTGATAGAAATGGTTAGTAATAATTTAAGTCTCTACTTTCCCAACACCACCATTATTGTATTTTATGTGATCAATTTATTACTTACCATTTTTATAAGTACATTAATTTTTGGAACTATATTTAAAGTATTGCCAGATGCGAGAATAAAATGGAAAGATATTTTTGCGGGTGCACTTGTGACTTCAGTACTATTTTTAATTGGAAAATTTGCTATTTCATTCTATATCTCACACACTGATGTTGGGAGTGCATTTGGCGCAGCTGGATCATTGGTAGTATTATTGGTTTGGGCCTATTATTCATCTGTCATTTTATATTTAGGCGCCGAATTCACAAAAGCCTATGCATCAAAATATGGTGGAGAAATACATCCCAATAATTATGCAGTGAAAGTTCAAATTGT
>DAOOQH010000008.1:28244-31588 GCA_035388625.1 Chitinophagaceae bacterium
TTACGCTTAAAAAAACCTCTCAACAAAAAATTATGTTGTAACGCCTCTAAATTTTCATCTAATTTTTCGGAACTGGATTCTAAATTTTTCAATGTTTCTTTAACTTGACTTCCCGACACTTCATCATACAACAAAACCCCTAATGCTGAATTAGGATTTGAACTTGCTTCATTTAATTTTGCCACAAGGGAATTTGCTTTCACCGTCATTTGTTGCAATTGTGCCGCCGATTTTTGAATTGAATTAAATACCATTGTATCATTTACCAAGTCGTTTGCAAATGATCCTTTTTTATTAAATCCTTCGCTAAAATCATTCAGGGTATTCATAAGCACTTGCGCCTTTGCAGATGCTAATTGCAATGATTTTGTGGCATTGTTCATATTATCATAAATGGCATCATCTTTCAATAATTTTCCAATACTACCTTCGCCTGCTAACACATTATGACTAATAGTTTTAAAGTCAGTCGTTATTTCAAGCACATTTTTATTATTCTCTTGCAACATATTAATCATGTCTTCATTGGTAAATGTTTTTTCTACCTCAAGTGTATCGCCCTCATGCACCTCATTTGCCAAAGCTGAACCTCCATAGATCACAAGAATTTTATTTCCTATCAATCCATCTGTGCCTATTTTTACAAATGCATCTTTGCGAATATATTGCCGCGAATCCACATCAATTTTCATTGTTACTTCAACCTGAGATTTTCCATAAAAATGAAGCTTATTTACGACACCAATTTTCACCCCAGAAAACCAAATATTATTCCCAATTTGTAAACCACTTACATCATCAAATAAGGCTGTGACTTTTAATTTTTTTGTAAATGTTTCATGAATATTACCGATGATTAATATCCCTGATAAAAAGAACAAGATACCTAAAATGACAAAGAGGCCTACTAATATAATTCGTTTATTACTTGATTGATTCATGATTTATTGTATAAAATTGTAATTATAAAAGCTAGCAATTTGTGTTTCTTTTGAAGCGAATACTTCATCGAACTGACCTATTTGTAAAAACTTTCCGTCAAGTAGCATCGCAATTTTGTTTGATGTATGTTTAGCGCAAGTCAAATCATGTGTGATAATAACTGAGCTTGTATTGTATTGCTTTTGCACATCAAGAATGAGTTGATTTATTTCAGCACTTGTAATTGGATCTAAGCCTGAAGTAGGTTCATCATATAACATTATTTTCGGTTTCAAAATAAGTGTGCGAGCAATACCAATTCGTTTTCTTTGTCCACCAGAAAGGTCGGCAGGCATTTGATTCCGTTTGTCCTTCAAACCAACAGCATCCAAGGCTTCATCAACAGCCATGTCAATTTCTTTACTGGTAAGATGTTTTGTATTCATCGTTAATGGGAAAGCTAGATTTTGAAAAACACTCATGCTATCATACAAGGCACTATTTTGAAATGAGAAGCCAATGTGTAAACGCAAGGCATCTAAATCCTTGTTGTTGATTTGATCTACTCGTTTACCTAATACAGAAACCTCACCTTGATCAGCTTTAAGTAAACCTGCTATAATTTTAATTAAAACAGATTTACCTGACCCCGATTTACCTAGTACGGCAATGTTTTCTCCCTCCAGTAAAGTAAAATCTACTCCCTTCAAAACATCTAATTCTCCAAATGATTTATACAAACCCTTAATATAAATTACAGGTTCACTCTCTTGTTTTGTATTTAATTTATTCTGTTCCTTCATTAATAAAATCGAATCCAATTTGCAAGCTGAACAATGACAATCTCTTCAAGAAATACTAAAAACATGGCGAGCACCACGGCTTCATTAGCTGCTTTTCCAACACCGAATGTGCCCTTTGTTGCATGAAAACCTTTGTAACAACCAATAATGCCTATTGTAAAACCAAAGACAATAGATTTAACAATTGATGAAAAAATATCAAGAAATGTAATGGTTTTAAAACCCTCTTGATAAAAATTAACCAAACTCGTTGATTCAGATGCATGAACATTTAAGTATGATCCGAATAATCCAACAAAACTGCAATACAATGCAAGAATTGGAATCGTAATGGTAGTTGCAATAACACGAGTAACCGTTAAATACTTAAAGGGATTAATAGCCGAAACTTCCATGGCTTCGATTTGCTCGGTGACTTTCATTGAACCTAGTTCTGCGCCTATACTAGAACCTACTTTACCAGCGCAAATAAGCGCAGTAACTAAAGGTCCCAATGCTTTTACAATGGCAATTCCAATTAAGGAGGGCAACCACGATGCGGCACCAAAATCTTCTAACGAAGGACGCGACTGCTTAGTAAAAACAATGCCCACAATAAAACCAGTAAGGGAAATAAGCGCTAAAGATTTTAATCCAACTTCATAACATTGATTTACAATTTCGCGGAAATGAAAAGGAGGTTGAAACACTTCTTTAAAAAAGCGAATTGTAAACTGATAGGCATTATAAATACCTTCAAAGTATGAATCAAGGCCTTTTGAAAATAAATATGACTTATGTTGGATGGACATGATTAGAATAGATTAAACAAAAAAGTTAAGATACAAAGTGCCAGAAGCCTTACTAAGTTATACATTCAGATCCTATATAACCATCAGTACAGTAATTTGATTCTATAATTGTATATTGTTACTTTATAAAGAAATCAGAAACCTTTATCGCTTGCTATTAAATTTCAATTGACTTTTAGTTGTTATTTTGTTTAGGCGTTTTGATATAATTCTTCAATATAATTTCAAGTGAATTATAATATTTTTTTAAATTGGTTAAATTAACCTCTGGATCGTTGCTATCTGGTATTGTAACTGGCATCTCTTCAAGGTTAGCATAAATTTCAGGATATTCGTTTTGCAGTTTTAATGTAATCTTAAGTATTTTGGCGTTCAATGCCTTTTCCATTTGCATATAATTATTCGCTTTATCGACAGCCATATCCAATTCTTTTCTAATTTCTTCCATGAAGCTATACATCTTTAATTTCATCACATCCTTAATCTCACGCGATTCCTTTTTTATTTTACTAACCACTCTATTTCCTTTACGTGGAAACAGAAGCAATCCAATTGCTGCACCTATGGCAAAACTACCGATTATAGCACCTGTTGAGTTCAAATGATTCTTAGTTTGTTTCATTGTATTTATTTCATTTTTAGTCATGTTCAAAGGTCAACTTACTAACCATGTTGTATGTTACACAATTACAAATCATAATTGCAAAATTCTTGTCGCAATCAAATTCATAAATGAATCATCTAGATTCTATTGTCTGCGTTGATTGTAATTGAAATAATACCAAATCAAGAAACATACAATAATGATAAAGAATTGTGTAACAAGACA
>DAOOQH010000009.1:0-29287 GCA_035388625.1 Chitinophagaceae bacterium
TGATCGCCAATTTACTTATTGATAGCAAGAACATTTTTTGGGTGGGCACTTGGAATGGAGTCTTTAAATTTGATGGACAAACATTTACTCCATTTTCAGTTCCGTACCCTAAAGTAGATACCAAAATAAATGAAGATACTAAGTATTGGATATCAGGTATAAGTGAAGATGCCGAGGGGAATATTTGGATACAAAGAGCTGGATATGGTGTATGCAAATATGATGGAAATTCGTTTACTCATCTTCTAAAAAAAGATGGACTTCACTCTAATAATGTTACCCAAGTTGAATTTGGCAAGGATGGAAGTGTTTGGTTTGGAACCAGAGTCGCAGAAAGAGATAATCCTGATCCTAAAAATCGATTTGGAAAGGGTGGACTTAATAAAATGATAGGGGATAAGATTATTTCATTTCCAGAAATAGCAGGATTTAATGATGGTGATGTGTATGAAATCTATAGAGACAAATCTGAAAACATATGGATAAGTACAATAAAAAATGGAGTTTATAGATATGATGGAAAAGATTTTAAACACTATCATGTTTCAATTTCAATTATGGGAATTTTGAAAGACCAAAAAGGAAATGTATGGTTGGGTGGAGCAGGTGGATTATATAGAATTAATCAGAATGGAGAAGTTATAAACGTAACAAGAAAAGGACCATGGAAATAATGAAAACGATTGCAAATAAACACTTAACACACTCTAAGGCGAAGAACTTGAAAGACTCATTTTAATGGGTGAATCTTCTTGAATGCCTAAATGTTAACACTACTTGATTCCTAGATTTTGATTTTTATATTTGTAATCACAAACCCTCAAACGATTACCAAAATCTATGAAATATGAAATCGATCTTATCCCTACTTTTAATTTGTATTGTCTCTAATCTGTATGCACAACCTCTTGCAGGTGACGAATGTAGCAATGCTACCTTAATTAGTGTGGGTGCTGCTTGCATCAACGCTTCATTCACTACTGTAGGTGCAACAAATAGTGGATTACCAACACCCGCATGTGCTTCAATGACCAATGATGTTTGGTTTCAAACGGTAGTACCAAGTTCTGGATTTTTGCAAGTCAAAATTCAAAATATAACAGCCATGACTACAAATATGGCAATTTATACAGGCTCTTGTGGTAATTTGACGGAAATACAATGTCAATCAAATTTAAATATTTTCAATCTAAATGACCCGTCAAAAGGTGGATTAACGATTTATATAAGAGTTTGGCGTTCTTTTAGTTCTGCTGGTGGTATTTTCAATATTTGTGCTTGGGAAACATCACCTCCAATCAACGATTTTTGTTCAAGTGCAATTGAATTAACTGCTGGTACGTCTTGCAATTTTGCCCAATACAATAATTTAGGGTGTACAGGTGAAAATAATAGTGTAGCGCCGAGTCCAGGCTGTGGTTCATTTCAAGGTGGAGATATTTGGTTTAAAGTATTGATGCCAGCTTCAGGGCATCTTCGAATTGAAAAATCAAATGGAAGTGGTGTTAACCAGTTTTCGGCTATTTACTCAGGCACATGTGGCTCATTCACACAATTAATTTGTCAATCAGGTAACCAATCATACAATATCAATCAAATATCTCTTGCTGGACAATATATTTATATCCGAGTATGGGATCACCAAACACCCAATGGTGGAGGTAATTTTAATTTATGTGTCTGGGAACCGCCGACTCCAAACAATGATCTTTGTGCGCAAGCCGTTTTATTAACCGTTGGCACGAATTGTAATTTTACAACTTATACTAATGTAGGAAGCACTGCAGAACCATTGTCGATTTCACCCAATCCAAGTTGTGGTCTTTATCAAGGGGGAGATATATGGTTCAAACTGATTATGCCAAGTTCTGGGCATCTTCGCATTGAAAAAGAAAATGTATCAGGTATCAGCGCTCAATCGGCAATTTATACTGGTAGTTGTGGCGCCATGACGCAACTCGCGTGCCTCGGATCTAATCAACCTTATAATATCAATAATACGCTTTTAGCTGGACAAACAATTTATATACGTGTTTGGGATTTTAATAATGCTTTTGGAGGAGGTTCATTTAAATTATGCGTATGGGAAACTAATCCACCCATCAATGATTTTTGTTCAGATGCCATTTCATTAACTGTTGGCACTTCTTGTAATTTTACAACCTATAACAATATTGGGAGTACTGCCGAAGGCACTAGTGTTTCACCGAATCCTTCATGTGGAATTTATCAAGGAGGTGATGTTTGGTTTGAAGTGGTGGTGCCCTCTTCAGGACATTTACGTATTGAAAAGAATAATCTTTCTATTGGCAATTCATACTCTTCAGCTATTTATAGTGGTAGTTGTGGCTCCATGACAGAATTATCATGTATAGGATCAAATGGAAGTTTTAATTTACATGATCATGCAATGGCCGGGTCAACTTTATATATTCGTCTTTGGGATTTTAATGCAGCCTTTGGAAGCGGTACATTTAATTTATGTGCTTGGGAGCCGAATATACCCGAAAATGATTTTTGTGCAAATGCCCTCACCCTCGCTATTGATAGTGTTTGTGTAATTGATACTTTTAGTCTGCTTGGTTGCACAGCAGAAACTAGTTCAATAGCCAATAATCCATCATGTGGTTTTTATGAAGGTGGTGATATTTGGTTCAAATTTACCATGCCAAGTTCAGGTCATTGTAGATTAAAACTCGGTAATCTATTTCCAACAAATGCTAAATTTGCGATCTATCAAGGAGCATGTGGTAATTTTACAGAGTATCAATGTTTGCAAACTCAAAATGCATTTAGCATACACGATCATGCATTAGCTGGATCAACATTTTATATTAGGATTTGGAATTTTAGCAATGCCTTTAGCGGAGGTAATTTTGAAATATGTGTTACAGAGCCTAATACAGCTGAAAATGATTTTTGTGCAAATGCAATTCCAATTCCTGTAGGTTTAGGATGCATACCTGTCACATATTCAAGTTTGGGTTGCACAAGTGAACCTATTAGTATTGCGGCCAATCCTAGTTGTGGTTTTTATGAAGGAGGCGATATTTGGTACAAATTTATAATGCCCACATCTGGACTCATCAATATTGAAAAATCAAGTATTTCGCCAATGAATGCGCAGTTTGCGTTGTATACAGGTACTTGTGGTGCTTTTACTCAAATCGCTTGTTCACAACTTCAAAACTCTTTTACTTTAAATAATATAGCTGTGGCTGGACAAAATATTTACCTCAGGGTATTTAATTATGGTAATGCCGATGGAGGCACTTTTAATATATGTTTGTTTGATCCAACTTGTTTAGTTGATATTTCAGATATTAGTACAACACCTTCTTCATGCGGTTTAATTAGTGACGGTAGTTTAACCATAACCGCATCATGCACTCTTTGTGTTGGTAATATTGAGTATTCAATTAATAATGGTCCATATCAATCGAGTCCAGTATTTAATAATATCAGTTCAGGATTTTATACGGTTAAAGCAAGAGATAGTAGTAATCCGCTTTGTATAGATCAATGGCCAACGGGTGTAGTTGTAAGTACAATATTGCCTTCAATCACTTATTTTCAAGATTTAGATGGTGATAATTATGGTAATCCTTCAGTACAATTTGCAACCTGTGGTTCACCTCCTGCAAATTATGTTATAAACTCTGGAGATTGTAATGATTCAAATCCTCTGATCCATCCTGGTGCAACAGAAATAACGTGTAATGGTATTGATGAAAATTGCAGTGGTACTTCAGATGACACACCGGGCGAAATAAATGTGAAGGGTAATTGTGCCACTATAATTGATGGTGATTTAAGCTCGTTTATTGATGGCCCAGATGAAAGTTATTTTGGCAAGGTTAAAATATTTGAATCAAACTCACATCTTTTTACTATTGAAAATTCAGAACCATATTCTATTTCAGTGAATGCAATCAATATCACTGGCGCGCATGCATCTATGTTTAGTGTTATTGGATTTTCGCCCAATACAATTATACCCGCTTTTCAATCAATTAGTTTTAATATTATATTTACTCCTAGTTCAGTGGGTATAAAAAATGCCATTATTACAATTGTAAATTCTGATTGCAATGAGGGTAATTATGATTTTGCCATTCAAGGTGAAGGAGTCAATGCATCATTTTCTGAATTAAATTTAAAATTCTTCATTGAAGGATATTATATTGGTGCTGGTTTGATGACGCCTGTTTTGTTGAATCAGGGTTTAGCTTATTGTAATACAATAACAGATAGCATTGAGGTAGAATTAAGGGATTCAATTAATTACGCTTTAATAAGTTCAACAAAAACTTTGATACATACAGATGGATCGGCAGTATGTAAATTACCTAATGTCAATGGTCGATATTATGTGGCTATAAAACATCGAAATGCATTATTAACGTGGAGTTCATCAACTGTTCTCATTAGCAATATTCCTGCTTTTTATGATTTTACTTTATCCAATGTAAAAGCTTATGGAAACAATCAAGTTGAAATTGATACGAATATGTGGGGATTTTATTCTGGTGACATTAATCAAGATGAAAATATTGATTTGCTTGATATTGGCTTAGTTGAGAATGATATTAATAATTTTCAATTTGGATATCGCGATGCAGATTTAAATGGAGATGGTAATGTGGATTTATTAGATAGTCCAATTTTAGAAGGCAATGTAAATAATTTTATATTCTCTATTCATCCTTAGTAAATTGAATAAAGATGTTTCAGACGAAATTTAATACTGATTTAGTTTGATAAGCGCACAATTGATTATTCAGCATTAATAAAAAGTGTATTGGGGTGGTATTGAAATAGTTTACACTTATTGAAATCTTTTTTACATTTACAGCATGCGAATCCTCATACTTATTTTTTGTTTGCTGCCCAATTATTCGTTTGCTCAAAAAAAGAATAAATCGAATGGCGTATCATTTGGTATGAATTATTATGGAGGTAAAATTTTAATTCACACAAATAAAATTCATCTTAATCCGCCTCCTTATTCTTCAGCCTTCGAAATTTCATATAATAAGCAAACCCTCGGAAATAAAGATTGGCACCATCGATTTGGATTTCCTGAAGTGGCATTGAATTCAATTTTTTCAATGAATGGATCTAAAGAATTAGGGAATGCAATTGCATTTTATCCATCCATCAAATTTCGAATTTTAAGATTGAATAAAATTGAATGGTATTATAAATTTGGTGGTGGAATTGGCTTAGCTTCAAAACATTGGAACCGCACTCCATACAGCGATTCAATGAATAATATTATAGGCAGTCAGGTAAATAATTTTACCATGTTTCAAACGGGCATTCGATATTCAATCAACCCAAAATGGACTGCCCAAGCTGGACTTCATTTTTACCATCTTTCAAATGCGGCAGCGCGATCGCCAAATTACGGAATAAATACCCTGGGTGTGAACGTCGGATTAAATTATCATCCAAAAAATGAAGTCACACATTTTGAAAAGCAACAATTAAAGAAAAGAAAAAATCCTCTGAATTTTAATTTGGCATCATCCATCGCATTTGCCGAAGATAAAACACCTGATGGACCGCTTTATCCAATTTTTACTGGAACCGCATCTTTTATTAAAATGTACAAAAATAAAAATCGCATTATGATCGGAAGTGATGCAATTTACAATACTCGATTTCGTGCTTTAATTAGAAATACTTTTCAAACAAATAACAACGAGTTTATTAGTACTTGGCAATACACTGCATTTTTAGGGCATGAATTTTTATTTGGTCGAGTTGGTTTTCCGCTAATTGCCGGAGCATACTTAAACAGGCCACTTGAAGGTAAAAAAATTTATCAAAAACTAGGAATGAATTATCATTTTCATCATCCTAAAGAAGGTACTTTCAAAGATGTGTATTTGTCACTCATGTTAAAAACCCATTTGGTGCAAGCCCAATATGCTGAACTAGGTTTGGGCTTTTTTCTCTAACAAAAATAATTTCTTGATCTACCATTTTTCTACTGCGTTCTAAACCTTACCTTTGCGCTCTAAAAAAAATAAACAATGAGCAACGGCACGTTTACCATCCCTCAACCTATTAATGAAACAGTTTTGCAATTTGCACCGAAATCTGCTGAAAAAGCGAATTTGAAAGCTGCATTAGCGAAAGCAAAAAAGGTAAAACTAGACATCCCAATGTATATCGGTTCTGAAGAAGTTAGAACAGGAAAGAAATTCGATATTCGTCCTCCACATGAAACAAAACATTTGCTTGGACAATTTCATCAAGGTGATGCAAGTCATGTTAAACAAGCAATTGATGCTGCATTAAAAGCGCACGATCAATGGGCCAATATGCCTTGGGTGCAACGCGCTTCCATCTTTTTAAAAGCAGCTGATCTTTTATCTACAAAATATCGTTTTGATATGCTGGCTGCCACCATGCTTGGTCAAAGTAAAAATGCTTTTCAAGCGGAGATTGATAGTACTTGCGAATTAATCGACTTCTTAAGATTTAATGTTCATTTTTTAAATGAAATTTATGCACAACAACCCATCTCCGGAGCAGGAATGTTTAATCGTGTTGAATATCGTTCGCTTGAAGGATTTGTCTTAGCAGTGACGCCATTTAATTTTACAGCAATCGGTGGCAATCTTCCTACTTCAGCTGCAATGTGTGGTAATGTGGTTGTGTGGAAAGCGGCTAATACGCAAGTTTATTCTGCAAATCTATTCATGAAAATATTAAAAGAAGCTGGGCTTCCTGACGGCGTTATCAATTTAATTTTTGTTAGCGGCCCCGTCGTAGGTGAAGTATGTTTTAATCATCGCGATTTTGCAGGTGTTCACTTCACAGGTAGTACTAGCGTTTTTCAAGGAATGTGGAAATCAATTGGTGAGAATATTGCTAAATACAAAACCTATCCACGTATTGTAGGTGAAACTGGCGGTAAAGATTTTATTTTAGTTCATCCATCGGCCAATGTAGATGCTGTGGTAGCAGGTATGGCAAGAGGCGCATTTGAATACCAAGGGCAAAAATGTAGTGCAGCTTCGCGAGCATATATCCCTGATAATTTAAGTGCTGAAATTAAAAAGAAATTAATTGCTGAAGTAAAGTCGATGAAAATGGGGACTACTGAGGATTTTACTAATTTTATCAATGCAGTGATTGATGAAAAATCGTTCACAAGTATTAAAAAATATATTGAAACAGCCAAGAAAGATAAGACATGTAAAATATTAGTTGGAGGAAAATGCGATAGTACCAAAGGTTGGTATATTGAGCCAACCGTTATCGAAACAACTAATCCTAAATATCAAACCATGTGTGAAGAAATTTTTGGACCAGTTCTAACCATCTACACTTATAAAGCCAATGAGTTTGAACAAGTTTGTCAACTAGTTGATTCAACATCTGATTATGCATTAACTGGAGCAGTTTTTAGTCAAGATCGATATGCTTTAGAAGGCGCAATGAAAGCGTTAACCCATAGTGCAGGTAATTTTTATATCAATGATAAACCTACAGGTGCAGTTGTTGGACAACAACCATTTGGTGGTGCACGTGCTAGTGGAACCAATGACAAAGCAGGTTCAATGTTAAACCTATATCGATGGTTAAGTGCACGCACAATTAAAGAAACATTTAATCCACCTATTGATTATCGTTATGCATTCTTAGGTGAAAAATAATTTTAAGATTTGATTCAACGATATGCAGTAAAGATAATTTACAAAATAAAAAAGAGGCTGTCTTATATTAAGACAGCCTCTTTTTTATTGATTTATAAATATTATTCTCCAGTAAAAACTGCTTTTCTTTTCTCCATAAAAGCGGTAACACCTTCTTTCATATCAGCAGATCCAAAACATTCACCAAAAAGTTTGATTTCATTTTCAAAACCATTTGATGTGCCAGCATGATTCACTGCATCAATTACTTTCGAAAGTGCCATTGGTGATTTTGTATTGATAATATTTAAGATGTCTTTTGTGCGCTCTAATAAACTTTCTTGTGTTGTTACATGATTCACTAAGCCCATAGCAAGTGCTTCGTTTGCATCGGCCATATGAGAGGTCATACATAATTCCATTGCTTTCCCTTTTCCTACCAAAGCCGTTAATCTTTGTGTTCCACCATAACCTGGTATTAAACCTAGATTGACTTCTGGTTGACCAAATTTTGCATTCTCACTGGCTAATCTAAAATGACAAGCCATTGCTAATTCACATCCACCACCTAAAGCAAAACCATTCACAGCAGCCACAACAGGTTTCGGACAATTTTCAATTTTATTAAAGACTTCTTCTTGTCCAATACGACCTAATGCTGATCCTCCTGCTGCATCTAAAGCAAGAAATTCACTAATATCTGCGCCAGCAACAAAAGCCTTCGCTCCCGAACCAGTAAGTATTACACTTCTAATTTCTTTATTTGTTGCAACATGATCAAAAGCTTTGCTCAAATCAGCAATTACATCTTTGTTCAGTGCATTCATTTTATCTGGTCTGTTAATTGTAATTGTAGCAATGCCATTTTCAATGCTAAAAAGTAAGGTGTTAAATTCCATTCTGTTTATTTATTTTTAAGTGTTTTGAATTTTATCTTTTTGATTTTTACCAATTAATAATTCGATTCTTTGACTGAATACAGATGACAATATAATTTATTGATTTCTTTTATCTTCAACATATTCCTTTATATATGTCGCAATATCACTTGTTTTTGTTCCTGGGTTAAATAATTTTCCAACACCCATTTCAGTTAATATATTCATGTCATCCTCAGGTATTATGCCGCCACCTGTTAGTAAAATATGATTTAATTGTTTTTCTTTTAAAAGTTGAATGATAGCCGGGAACACAGTCATGTGGGCGCCAGATAATATACTTACACCAATTGCATCTACATCTTCTTGCAACGCAGCACTCACAACCATTTGAGGTGTTTGTCGTAAACCAGTATAAATAACTTCCATACCTGCGTCTTTCAGTGAAGCGGCAATCACTTTTGCGCCTCTATCATGTCCATCCAGACCTACTTTTGCTATTAATACCCTTATTGGACGATTGTTCATTTCAAAATAAAAAGTTGCGCAAACCTACCATTTTTTTAGGAGAATGAAAAGGATATTGGCATTCGTTCATAATTTCATTTGTAAGTCTAGTTTTTTGTAATATCTACTTTCAGGATAATCACTATTTTTCGTCGGGATTTTACCTTTGTATTATCCTTTGTTATCCTGCCATTTGCATAATCTTGATAGGCTAATTTTGATGGAGAAATCAATTTCAAATCAAATGAATAATTCATCTAAGTAATTAAAAGACAGTAAATTACAAAAATGAAATTCTTATTTTGGCATGTAAGTTGATAAACATCTCCTTTCTATGTCACTTTAAATTTTTATCAAATAAAAACACAAAAAAAAATGAAGAAAATTATCTTAAGCCTTATGCTGTTTTGCATTTGCATGCAAGTCTCAGCCCAAGAAGCCAATAATACAACGGGGGTTGTTATAGCTTCAGAGTTTCATATTACGAAACCACTCAGCGAAATTTTTGCTGAGAATCCAGTCGATGAAAATCTTATCTATTCTGAAAAGGAATCAAAAGATCGAAAGCATCGCGAACCTGCAAAATTTCCTTTTACAGTTAAAGATGGACTACAATTTGGTAATGACCCAAATACAGTTCAAGACAAAATGGGTGATGTGCCAGCGCTTCCAACCAAAGCGAATTGGGCTGGACAAACAGCAAGCGGTTTCAGACCTTATGATCCATCAGGTGCAGTTGGTCCAAACCATTATATTCAAATGATTAATTCAACTACCTTCAAAGTGTATGATAAAGTTGCGGGTACAGTTCTTTTAACCGGAACCCTTGGTAATTTATGGACACCAGCCACAGCCAATGCGGGCGATCCAATTGTGATGTATGATAAAGCAGCCGATCGTTGGTTTCTTGCGCAATTTGGTTCAAGTACCGATAAGAAAATTTATATCGCTGTTTCAACATCAAATAATCCACTAGGATCTTATTATACATATACCTATGTATCTCCACAATTTCCTGATTATCTAAAATTCTGTGTATGGCAAGATGGTTACTACATGACTTCAAATCAATCTACTCAAAAAGTTTTTGCTTTTGAAAGAGCGGCTATGCTTGCAGGAACACCAGGTGCACGATCAATTTATGTAAATTATTCACCACCAAAATCTGGATTTTTTGTGCCATTGCCTGGCGATGCCGCAGATGGTACATTGCCACCAGCAGGAACACCTTGTCCTATTTTCTCCTATTCTGATAATGGTTGGGGCGCTTCTTATTTCGATCGCGTAAATATTTATAATATGACTGTGAATTGGGTGCCAACCACACCAACAGCAAGTATTTCCTTAGCAGCCAATATTCCAACAACTGCTTTCGATGCTTCGTATAATGCAAGTTGGAACGACTGTTCTCAACCAGGAACCACGCAAAAACTAGATGGAATTGGTGGCGTTTGTATGTATCGTGCTCAATGGAAAACGTGGAGTGGATATAATTCTGTTGTGTTGAATTGGGCAGTGAAAATTAGTACAACAAAACGAAGCATTAAATGGTGCGAGCTTCGTCAAAATCAATCTACGGGTGTTTGGTCAATGTATCAAGAAGGAATTTATTCGCCAGACGCAAGTACAAGATGGATGGGAAGTATAGCAATGGATAATAATGGATCTATTGGATTAAGTTATCTCAAATCTAATTCAACCTCAATTTACCCTGGTTTATATTATACTGGAAGAAGAACTTGTGATCCATTAGGCACTTTACCAGTAACTGAAGCAGTTGCAATTGCAGGTACTGGATCACAAACTGGTGGTGTAAATCGTGTGGGTGATTATGCACATACAACGCTTGATACAGATGGACTTACATTTTGGAATACCAGTGAATACATGGGAGGTACCACAGGAGCAAGTGCTGCTCGAACTCGAATTTTTTCATATCAAATTACACCTTGTAGCTCAACGGTAACAGCAGGTGTAAGTATTGCTTTAACCACAGGAACAAATCCAACATGCACAGGATCAAGTGTAACATTTACAGCTACACCAACCAATGGAGGCACTACACCTGCTTACCAATGGAAAATTAATGGAACCAATGTTGGAACCAATTCATCAATATTTACAAGCTCTACCATCACAAGCGGTCAAGTAGTTACTTGTGTTATGACTTCTAATTTGCCAGGTGTAACAGGCAATCCAGCCACATCCAATTCAATCACCATGACAATCAATTCTGCTGTTGCACCATCTGTTTCGATTGCTTTAACCTCTGGCACAAATCCTTCATGTACTGGCGCTGCAAAAACATTTACGGCCACACCAACTAACGGAGGCACAACACCTAGCTATCAATGGAAAGTGAATGGAGTCAATGCAGGAACTAATAGTGCAACATTTACTACTTCAACATTAACTGCTTCTCAAGTTGTTACTTGTGTTTTAACATCAAACTTAGCTTGTGCAAATCCATCTACTGCAACTAGTAATGGAATTACAGTTAGTTTCAATGCAGCAGTAACTCCTGCAGTTAGCATTGCTATTACATCAGGATCTAACCCAAGTGCAGCGGGTGCTTCCGTTACATTTACAGCAACACCAACCAATGGAGGAACAACTCCTAGTTATCAATGGAAAGTGAACGGTGTAAATGCAGGTACAAACGCTGCCAATTTTACAACAACAACACTAACCAATGGCCAGATTGTAACATGTGTCATGACTTCAAATGCATCATGCGCATCACCTACAACAGCTACAAGTACTGGAATTACTATGACGATTACAGGTAGTGGCCCATGTGCAGCAGGAACAACAAATATCACTTATGAGCGTATCACGAATGTGACAATAGGTAGCATTAATAATACGAGTGCAAATTCGTCTTATTCAAATTATACTGCCCTTTCAACAAACGTCGCTAAAGGAACAGCATATCCAATTTCAATTACAATCGGCGTTCCATATTCAACCGATAAAGTTTTAATTTGGTGCGATTGGAATAATAATGGTGTGTTTACAGATGCAGGAGAGGCAGTTTATGTTTCGCCAGCTGGTGTTGGTCCGTTTTCAACAAGCATCACGCCTCCAGCTTCAGCAGTCATTGGAACAGTTCGTATGAGAATTAGATTGACTGATGGGGCAGCAGGGCCAAACCTTACACCTTGTGGAAATTCAACCTATGGGGAAGTTGAAGATTATTCTTTAAATGTTGTTTCTGCATTATTGTCACCACAAATTACAACTGGAGAAACTAAATCAAGTGAACCCGTAAATTTACCTTTGACAATGGAAACATTAAATGTATTCCCAAATCCTAATAATGGTTCTTTTAAAATTAAAGCTGTGAATGAAGGCACTTATTATCTTCAAAATGAATCTGGTCAATTAATTAAATCGTTCACCTTGAATGCTGAGAATAATTTTACTATTGAAATTTCTAATTTAACTTCAGGGTTTTACATTGTTTCAGGTCAAAATAAGCAAGGTATTACCAAGCAAAAAATTGTTGTAGCAAACTAATTTCATTCTAAACAATAACACAAACAAAAAAGACCTTTCTTCGGAGAGGTCTTTTTGTTATACATCTTTGCCCAATTCAAATTTTCAAATGTACTTTTGATCAAATTAATTATAAAAGTTAAGAACGTAAATCCTAATCTTTCAAATTTCATGTCGATCATAAGTCTATTCAAACCTGTTTACGTTAAAATTTTCATTGTCATTATCTATGTTGTCGGAATTATTGGAACGCTTTTAGCACCTCAACTCTTTCAGCCATTAACGGCACCTAATTTGATTTTAACTACATTCATTTTATTGATATTTGGTGATGTGAAGAATCGAAATTTTTGGATATTCACAGGCTTTATATTTTTGGCAGGATTATTTATAGAAATACTTGGGGTGAAAACAGGTAAGATATTCGGTGTTTATTATTATGGTGAGGCCTTGGGTTTGAAATTTGCAGAAGTGCCACTCACTATAGGTTTGAATTGGATATTTCTTTCGCTATCCTCTCTTTCAATCTCTCAATCAATTACAAAAAACAAAATTGCAAGTTCATTCATTGGAGCGATACTAATGGTTTTTCTCGATTCATTAATTGAACCTCTTTGCAGCAAACTTGATTATTGGTATTGGCAAAATGATTTAATCCCTATCCAAAATTTTATAGCATGGTTCATTATTTCGTTTGTATTTAATTATATCGGATCCCAAATCAAGTTTAATAAATACAATTCAATGGCGATGATTATATTCGTGTTGCAAATAGCTTTTTTTATTTGTCTTCATTTAGCAAATTTTTTAACTTGATAGATTTATATAGCAAACATTCTTCCAATTTTCAACTTAATTGTAATTCACTATGACTCCCTATGCTTGGTTAATGCTCGGAAGCTTTCTAGGGCCTTTTTTTTTAAGCTTCGATAAAAAGGTAGCTTTTTACAAACTATGGCCTGCTGTGTTTTTAGGCATATTGGTCAACGGTATTTTCTTTGTTATTTGGGATTCATGGTTTACAATAAATGGAATTTGGAGTTTTAATCCGCAACATGTTTGGGATATTCGTTTAATGAGTTTGCCGCTCGAAGAAATTAGTTTTTTTATTGTTGTGCCTTATGCAAGTATATTTATTTACGCATGTTGTAAAGCTTATTTTTCTGATCAGTTTTTCAGTAAACTTGTTTCTTTTTTAAATCTTTCGGTACTAGCCATTCTCGCTTTTTTATTAATAAGATATAGCCATTGCACTTATACTTTTTTTAATTGCCTCTTCGCATTTGTCTTGCTTTTGCTGCATCAGTTCTGGCTTAAAAAAAACTATATGGGATATTTTTGGATGGCTTATTTCATTCATTTAATCCCTTTTCTAATTGTCAATGGGGTTTTAACAGCCACTCCTGTTGTACTTTATAACCCTAATGAAATCACAGGATTCAGGATTTACACAATTCCTATTGAAGATACAGTGTATGCTCTTACTTGTTTATTATTGCCCATTACAGTGATGGAATATTATCTTGAAAAAAGGAAGATGAAAATGATGATAAAATCTAATCTATAACGAATGAATGTCCGCCTTTACAGTCTTTTAGTCGCAAATCAAATGCATTCGAAGTCTTGAAATTCTCTTTAGAAAAATCTAACCTATTGGTTTGTTCTTCTTTTCCTTTCGTTTCAAATACATATATAAACCCTCAACTTTAGTTCTAGCCCAAGGTGTTTTTCGTAAAAAAGTTAGACTAGATTTTATACTTGGATCAAATTTAAAACAGTTAATTTTTATTTGTTCATCTAAATATGCCCATCCATAATTCTCCACTAAATAATTCAGAATTTGTTCTAAGGTAATGCCATGTAATGGGTCTTTGTGCTGGTTTTCCATGTATTTTATATTATTTGTGGTAGAAATTATGATCATCTGAATTTAGCCGTAACTTATATCTAAGATTCATTTTCGAAATAAATTTTATAATATTTTCTTCCATCTTTCTCTTGCCCCTGCTCAATAAGTTCTCGATCGCCATGTATATAAATATGAAAGTTTTTATCTAATTTCAAAACTGATTTAAAGATTTTAGCTTGCTTTTTAACAGCTTGCGCCGATATTGAAAAATCATCTTCAATCTCTAAATTATTTTCAATTTTATAAGCAGAATCAAATTTTCTGAATGATTGAATAATCCCTTGATCTTGAAAAACCTCATCCTCAAATTCTTTCTTGTCAAAATTATCATGACTTTTAAAATATTCAACTGAGCGATTCAAGAAATCAATTTGATCAGCTTTTGTCACTTCAAATTCTGTTGGAAATTTTTCTGTTACAAATGTTTTGGCAAGGGTTAAAAACTGATTCGTATGATTGATATGATCCTTCTTTAATGTGAGTTTTAAAAATTCATTTTGCCAATAATCTGTCTCAATTGGCGCATTATCAATGACGAAGATTGTATAGGGGGCGTCTGTGAACAATATCAAACATGCCTTATCTAATTTTCTTGCTCCAATACCTTTTTTTAGTGAAAATCCTGATTGTTTACTCGTTATCGTTGAAGTCTCAATAAAGCTTTCTTTATTTTCAATTTTAAAAATTCCAATACCATCGAATTGATCTCCATTCAACGAAATCTGATCAATTTTAACAACAAATAAATCGCCATCTTTAATATTAGGATGCTTCGACACCATCTGAAGATGCTGCCCAATCTGTTTTGAAACTTGAACGAAATCATTGCCATTTTGAATATCTTTTGCTAATTTAAAAAGTACATTTAAATCTATATCAATGCCATGCGTAAATTCATAAGTGGTTGTATTAGATAAAAATGGTTTCAGAAATATCTTCTTCATGATCTCCATTTCATCCACATTCTGATAGGTATAAATACCATCACTATAAACTGATTCTGCTTCATTCACAGAAATTTTGTGATAAATTAATTCTCTTAATACGCTTTCATCTATCTCTATCATGTATTACAATACTTTTAATTTTAACTAACTCATTATGAATGCAAGTATAGCTCAACAGAATTGATATTTTAGAGATCAATGAACAATTTCAATGATTTCTTTTGTAAAGGTTCACTTGCTGACTCTCCGAAACAAATATTTTTGTATACTGCGATTTGATTTTACTCATCATATGATTGCTTGCACTGTCATTGTGTTTGGTTGGGTTATAGTACCAGGTAATAATATAATCTAAATTGGTGTGTTGATGATATTGATCAATATCTGCATATGGCGGAATTCCTTCAATGCCTGTTAGATTTTCAATATGGAAAGGATCAAAACTTTTCCATTTCAATGGAAAATTAGTTGTGGTGCCTTCGTAATTATCCATGATGATCAATTTTTTTTCACTACCTAAATAATCAAGTCCATGTTGATAAACCCAGCAAATGTCAGCAATTGATCCTTTATTGTTTACACCTGTTTTTTCGAAAGTAAGAGGTAATAAGGTTTTCTTATTCTCAATTAAGTTTAATGCAGGCAAATAATCTTCAATCCCGTTCGAGCATTCAATTGATACAGGTATTCGAATCGCACTTAAATAAATGAAAATAACACTGAACAAAATCCCACTAGTAAAACTTATGATTTGCGGCAATGGAATAGTTGCCATCCAACAAACTAAAAATAAATATAATATCCATTGAACTCTAAATATAAAAACGCCACCATTTAAAAGCATATCTGGAAAATATAAATAGATAAATAAACTCACTAACGAAATCGTTAAAAAGGCAAAACTCATTGTTGATTTTTTAAAATAAATTACTGCGGCAATCATTAAGGCAATAAATATTTTCCCAGCAATAATGCATGCACCATATTCACTACTTGATCTAATCGCTAAGATTTTCATTTCTTTCAATTCATTCCATCTTTCTGCATTATAGGTCAGTGTGAAAGTCTCCTGTTGATTTAAGTAAATAAACATCAGAAGAAATGCAGGTAAATTACTGAAAACTATAGATCCTATTAATACCAAGTTTTTTTTTAACTCAGCAACACTTAAATTATTTTTTGAAATAATATAAAATAGCAAAATGATAAATTCTGTAATCCATAAAAACATTACACTCATTGGATGCGATAAATAAGCAATGAAGGTTAAAATGATGAGGGGCAGAATGAGGCTTAATCTTCTAGTGTCAATATACTTTAAAAACAAATAGATGAGCCATGGTAAAAGACTCATACTCAATACAAAATTATAAAATCCTGAAAGTACTAAGCTTGAAAAGACAAACAAGGGTATCATTAAAATCATAAATGTTTGTCTGCCTTGTAAAGCTGAAACTAACTTGAAAAAACCACAACAAAACAAGAGAATATAAGTACTCAGAATTATTTTTTCAGCGATTGCTGCTTTGAAAAAAAATAGTAAAAAGGCAAGCAAAACATGGCTTACCCAATTTGCGTTTACTTGATAATTAATGGTATAAAACGAATGGTAAAAACTTTCATCTTGATCTAATATCATGTCCTTCAAAATAGAGGCATTATAAATATGACAAGGTCCATCACCAGTTACAAAATACGTAGGCAACCAAATTTGAACTAAACATACAATCACAAGCAATAAATAAATTGTGTTCGCAATTTTATTGCTTTGTTCAAAACGTAAAGTCTTTGGCAATGCTATCAAAACGATAAAGTTTGTATTATAGATTCAATAATACATCACAACTTAATCTTATACAAATCTAGACTGATAATGATTGATTTAGTAAAGAGAGAAAAATTATTTTATCTCACTCTTATTCAATTCTTGAATACTTTTCTCAACTCTTTCTTTCATTGCTTTAGCGTTCTCCTCTTGATGGGTTTCT
This sequence comes from Chitinophagaceae bacterium, assembly GCA_035388625.1. Lineage (GTDB taxonomy): Bacteria > Bacteroidota > Bacteroidia > Chitinophagales > Chitinophagaceae > OLB11. The sequence goes on from DAOOQH010000009.1 coordinate 17,380, forward strand.
TTAATTTTTTGGAGAAACAATTCTAAATTAAGCAATGCTTTTTCTTTATTCTTTGCCGCTTTATATACAAAACCCAATTGCGCATAAATTGTAGCAAATTCGGGATTTATTAATTTGAATTTTTCAAGTGCAGCAATCGCGTCATCAAACTTTTTTTGTTGCATATAAACAACCGATTGATTGAGATAAGGCTTTGGATTGAGTGAATTCGCTTCAATTGATAAGTTTAAAAAATACAAGGCGCTATCATATTTATTTAATCTTGTATAGGCATATCCCAATTCGTTGTAAGCCGTTCCGTTAATACCCGAACCGCAATTGCCACTATTGTCAATTTCTATTGCTTTTATTAAAAAAAGGATCGACTCTGTAAATTTGTTATTATTATTAAGATCATAACCTTTGTCATAATCCGATTTTGCATCCATTTGTAATTGCGTTACAATTTGAATTTTACTTTCGTTTTTGTTGGCTTCGCTGTATGAAAGCTGAGTAATAACGCTATCTTTCGTTTGAGCAAAACCAATATGGACAAGCATTAATAAACTAAATAAGAAGTATATTCTAATCATCATTTTGAATTTATTCAGATAAACATCATCCTTTTGAAAGGCAAAAGAAACTTATTTTGAAATAAATGACTGAATTTAAAGTGCACAATAACAAAGCATTCAAAAAGTGGGTTCAATGAATCAATGCTAGCGAAATAATTAAACTTGGCCACATTGCCTTCTCTTAATTTCATAAACCTATCATTCCTCAATCCTGATTTTAGTTTTCTCAATGTTTTGATTTCTAGTCTTTGTGATTATCTTCACACAATCTAATTATCATGTTTAAAAATCCATTCTCATTCAATGGTCGAATTCGTCGACTTGAATTCGGTTTATCTTTGATCGTTTTTTATGCTTTTTTTTTACTTGTCGCATTTCTTAGCGACGTTGGAACTGAAGACGATCTAACGACTATAGTGGTCTTCATTCTGTTGATTCTAGCCTATTGGTTTTATTTTGCACAAGCCTCAAAGCGTTGCCACGATAGAAATAATTCAGGGTTTTATCTTCTTATTCCATTTTATTTTTTTTGGATGCTATTCGCAGATAGTGATTTTGGTATCAATGACTATGGTGAAAATCCAAAAGGGTTAGGAAACTTTAATGAGATTGATCAGATAGGTAATCAACTTGAATCGGATAATTACAAGCCACCATCCATTTAGTGCCCAACAATAATGTTTGATATTTATTCTCAACCGCATTTATACGATTTTATAGTATTCATACGTTTTGATTCTAAATACATCTAATCATGGCAGAAATCATTTCAAACAAAAACCGAAAATCCAATCCACGTATCGACTTCACTCCAATGGTTGATCTTGGCTTCCTACTAATTACATTCTTTATTATGACATCAAGGTTAAGTGAACCCATGTCGATTGATTTACAAATGCCTAAGGAGGGTGGAACGCAAACAAAGATTCCTCATCACACTGCAATGACAATCTATCTTGGGGCAGCGCATCAACTCTACTATTATACTGCCCTTGATGCGATGAATAGTGATTTTAGTAAATTAAAAACATCGAACTTTTTGTCTAGCGGAATTAGAACCGCTTTGCTTGAGCATTCTTCGAATGTAAAAGCTGCATTCAAAAATGGACTTAAAGGAAGTACCGACCACGATTTACCTTTTATATTAATTAAAGCGAGTAAAAATTCTCAATATGCCGATTTAGTGAATCTCCTTGATGAGCTTGCAATTTCTAATATTCGTGATTATGCAATTGTAGATCTAGAATTATCTGAAGAGGCTGAACTTGAAAAACGAGCATCAATATCACTTTAGCTGCGCTAGTATAAACACATTTAATTCCCAGTGCATTCCAATCCGTGCAATCCTTTAAATCCGTGATTCAGATAGCATTCAATTCTGACTGCATTTAAATCCGTGACATCCGTGCAATTCTTTAAATCCGTGATTCAGATAGCATTCAATTCTGACTGCCTTCCAATTCGTGTCATCCATGTAATCCTTCCAATCCGTGATTCAGACTTCATTCCAATCCGTGTCATCCGTGCAATCCTTTAAATCCGTGATTCCGACTGCCTTCCAATCCGTGATTCAGAAAGTATTACATGCCTTTATTCAAACGAATACGCTCTTTTAACTGACTATGAATAAACAACGAATTGATCGATTTGTTTTCGTGAACATTTCTAATCGCGATCGAAAATAATTCTGCCGTGCTTAATACTTTAATCTTTGAACTTGTTTGCTTTAAAGGAATGGTATCGCAAACTACTAATTCTTCGAGCACTGAATTCTCAATATTTTCATAGGCTTTTCCACTTAAAACAGGATGAGTGCAAAATGCTCTAACACTTTTAGCACCTTTTTCTTTCAACATCAAGGCACTCTTCGTTAAGGTGCCAGCCGTATCGCATATATCATCAATCAAAACCACATTTTTATCCCTCACATCACCAATCACAGTCATTGCAGCAATTTCATTGGCACGTTTTCTTTGTTTATCACAAATAACCATATCGGCACCAAAATAACTAGCCACTTCGCGCACTCTGTTTGTGCTTCCCACATCTGGCGAAGCAAAGGTTAAATCTTCAATTGCTAATTTTTCAATATACGGAATAAATATCGCTGAGCTATCCATATGATCCACCGGAATGTCAAAGAAACCTTGTATTTGCGGCGCATGTAAATCCATCGTCATAATACGGTTTGCACCAGCAACTGTTAGCAAATTAGCTACCAATTTCGATGCAATACTTACACGAGGTTTATCTTTTCTATCTTGACGCGCAAATCCAAAATAAGGAATCACCGCTGTAATATATCCTGCAGATGCACGTCGGGCAGCATCAATCATCATTAATAATTCCATCAAATTATCGGTCGGCGAATAAGTGCTTTGAACTAAAAACACATAATTGCCTCGAATACTTTCATTAAAAACGGGTTGAAACTCGCCATCACTGAATTTTTGAATGGTTGACGAACCAAGCTCTTGTCCATAAAAATTTGAAATGCTCTTCGCAAGATCAAGGGTTGCATTTCCCGAAAAAATTTGTACACGCGGATTTATCATAAAAATAGTTAAGTGGCGCAAAGGTAATCAACTCAACTTCTTAATTTCTTATCATTAATGCACAATGTGAATAACTTGTTTTATTTCTATTGGGCGTGCCCCTCCCAAAACCTCGGGTCGGGCTTTTCATTCCAATCCCGCATGAGGCATGCGGGTATTTCCATTGCAATCCCTCACGCGCATAGCATTCAAGTTCTCGTTCGTATTAAAAGCCGAATCTCACTTCAAGTATAAAAAAATGGAATGTCATTTGTGTATAATTGATTAACATTAAAACAACGCAGTTTCTATCATTCTTATCATTGCAATAATACCTTTGCGCAAAATATTATTTAATGAAAAAAGTTACCTATTTAATTTCATTCTTACTGATAAGCACGTTTACCCTTTTTGCTCAAGATCATAAAAATGGAGTAGGGGTTCACTTCACAGGAATTGATTTCTACGGTCCACAAACTGGAAATTATTTTACCAATGACAAACTCAACGATGCGTCAGGTAAAAATGATAAAAAATTCTTCTACGATCCTGCCGTACGTGTAACCTATTGGCATGCTTTTAATTCGCATTTCGATTTGAATGCAGGTATCGGTGTGGCTGCTTTACAATATCCAAATAGCAACAAAGATTCGTCTTTTATCAAAACCAAACTCTATAACTCAGCTTTTAAAAATCAACAACCATATGTTGCGCTCGATGCAAAATTGAATTATAATATCCTTCCTAAATTCAATTATTTAATTTCACCTTATCTAACCGCAGGTTTAAGTGGTTCATTAAGAGGTGCCGATAAAGGTATTGATATTCCAGCTGGACTTGGTTTTAATATTCATCTTGGACACGGAGTTTTTATTAATTTAGAATCTAATTATAGAGTTGCATTATCAGCAATTAATCAAAATCATTTAACTCATAGTGCTGGTTTGGTGTATTGGTGGAAGACGAACAAAAAAGAAAAACCAGCACCAGTTGTAGCGATGCCAGCACCTCCAGTTATTAAGGATACAGATAATGATGGTATTGCCGATAACGATGACTCATGTCCTACACTGCCTGGTACCAAACAAATGAAAGGTTGTCCAGATAAAGACAATGATGGCATTGCCGACAATGAAGATCTTTGTCCTGAACAAAAAGGGGTTAAACAATTTAATGGTTGCCCAGATTCTGATGGTGATGGTATTCAAGATAATAAAGATGCTTGTCCAACTGTTGCGGGGACATCTAAATACAAAGGCTGCCCAATACCTGATGCCGATAACGATGGTTTCAATGATGAGGTTGACAAATGTCCACAAGTTGCCTCTTCAGTCAATAATGGTTGTCCAGAAATTAAACAAGAAGATAAAAAGAAGATCGAAATGGCTGCACAAGGCATTAATTTCGAAACAGGAAGTGCTAATATCAAAAAAGCTTCTCTCGCAAATCTTGATAAAATTGTTGATATTCTAAAATCTGAACCTACTTATTTGGTAGATATTGAAGGTCATACGGACAATGTTGGGACCTCTGAAAAAAATCTTGAGCTTTCACAAAAACGAGCAGATGCTTGTAAAAAGTATTTAGTTGATCATGGTATTCAAGAGTCGCGAATTAATAGTACTGGATTCGGTGATATGAAACCAATTGGAGACAACAAAACATCACAAGGAAGAGCATTAAATCGTCGAACTGAATTCAATATCAGAAATTATTAAAGAGGAAACTCAATAACAGTAAGGGTTTCGTTTGTTAGAATTTAAGTGGCACGGTATTTGAATAGATCTTAGTGAAAAACACTACCATCATGTTCAAATGCAAATCCTACTTCATCGCTATTTTATTTTCTTTGTCAATATCTACAGTTTTCGCTCAAAGCGTTGCAAAAGAGAATGTTAGAAAAGAATTCGATAATAAAGTTTCTCAACTCTATACCCAATATAAAATTGATGGTTTTGTAACCTACAAAGGTGGTACAATTAATATGGAACGAAATACCGAATTCCCAATCATGATGGAATTGCAAGAAGGTAGATGGTATCAGTTTGCGGTTATTGGAGATCCAGAAGCCAAAAAAATTGAAATGAAATTAGGGCTCGAAGGTATTGGTGATATTATTACAGATAAATTTAAAACTGAAAATACAAATGAATATTGGACAACCTTTTCATTCATTTGTCCGCGGTCTGGAAGATACTTAATGACTTTTTATCAAAAAGGAAATAAGAAGAATTTATTAGGACATGTTGCAATTCTTCAACGACCTAAACAAACTGAAAGCGGTATTTATACACTGAGATAGTTTAAGTTATAAAAAAATACTATATATTTAAATTGCTACCTTATGGTGGCATTTTTCTTGTTCATTGACCAAAAATCCCACTTGAGAAGTATTATAAACATCTCGTTAAGAAAATAAGCATAAAAAAACTAACAATCTATAATACTTTTACGTCCTTGTTAAAAATAAAATACCTATTATGAAACAAATATCAATCACACTTATCGCCTTATTAATTTCAGTATCAACATTATTCGCTCAAACACAAAACCAGCCATCAAAGCAAGTTTTAAGCGAAATACAAGTTTTAACGAAGGCCGATTTAAATCTGACAGATATTCAAATCTCTCGAATCACTTCAGTATTGATGGCACAAGAACAATTACTCGCTAGAAATGCAGAAGCGCTCAAAGGAAACAAAAGTGTTGTAGATCAGAGAATGAAAGAACTTAAAGCCAATAAAATTTCAAATATTAAAGGAGCCCTAACGCCTCAACAACTAGAAAAATTTAATGCGCTGAAACTCGACGAAAAGTTCTAAGTTATTCTTCAACGACTGAGATACAATATCATAAACTTATACAAAATAAGATTTTTTTAACGTTCTTACGAGAATGAGATGATAGTTTTACACGTTTATAAGAAGTTCTAAATAGAGAAGCCATCACAACAATCACAAATTTCACAATTATCAAAATAGTACTACCTACAAAAATACATAGCAATGAGACAACTTAAAATAGCAACCCAGATAACCAACAGAGATAGTCAAGCTGTTGAGAAATACTTACAAGACATCAGCCGAATTCCAATGATCAATGCAGAGGAAGAGACTGTATTAGCACAAAAAATTAGAATTGGCGATTCACTTGCTCTAGACAAATTAGTGAAATCCAACTTGAGATTTGTAGTTTCTGTAGCAAAGCAATATCAACATCAAGGTCTAACATTAAGCGATTTAATTAATGAAGGAAACCTTGGATTAATAAAAGCTGCACAGCGTTTTGATGAAACAAAAGGATTTAAATTTATTTCCTACGCCGTTTGGTGGATTCGTCAATCAATCTTGCAAGCACTTGCTGAACAAGGGCGTTTAGTAAGATTACCTCAAAACAAAATCGGTACATACAACAAAGCAAATAAAGCCATGATGGCTTTCGAACAAGTGAATGAAAGAGAACCATCAGTTGAAGAATTGGCTGGTATTCTTGAAATGTCAGAAACTGAAATTGCAAATATTTTTAGCACAAATTCACGTCATACATCTCTCGATGCGCCAGTTCATGAAGCCGAAGATTTAAGTATGGGCGATTTATTAGCAGGTGCGAATGATACCGACGAGCCAGTAATCAAGGATAGTCTTCGTGAAGAAATTCGCCGAATTTTGAAATCACTAAGCCCTAGAGAATCTGAAATCGTAAGTGCTTATTTCGGTCTTGATGGAACTGATGGTCCAACAATCGAACAAATTGGTGAGAAGTACGACTTAACCAAAGAGAGAATTCGTCAAATTAAAGAACGTGCAATCAAACGTTTACAAAAAACGAGATATAGTAAATCTTTGAAGTCTTACTTAGGTTAAGCTTTAAGCGAAAAATAATTAAATGGTGAAGAGGGTTGTTCTAAACGGCCCTCTTTTTCATTGTATGAAGATCTAACTACATCAGTTCTTGTATTTTGAGCTAACCATTGATACCTTAAAAGCCAGTATAGCTTTATTTAAAATAGAAATTCTAATTACAGACAGGAGCAAAAAATGGTTTGGTTTGCTATACAACTATGCAAGTAAATTCCACCTTCACATTATTATTCCAAAATCAAGATAGTATGTGTTTGGGCAATATTTTCAATTTTCTCAACCAATTTTAATCCAGCTTTTGCAATCAGTTTTTCAAAAACCCTGCTGTCATACATTTGGCTATTGCCATTTGCTATGGTTGTGAAGTAAAGTGATGTCATTTGAAGTGAGTATTTTGAAGCATGAAAAGGCTGATTGTCCCAAAATGTTTCATTAATAATAATTTTGCCATCCTTTGCTAAGGTCCTTTTACATTTTAAAAGAATACTTACTATTTCATCATCTGAAAAGCAATCTAAAAATTGACTCATCCAAATCACATCAAATTTGCCAGGTATTTCTATTGAATTATCAAGAACATTATGCTCAATTAATGTAAAACGATTTGTATAACCCTGCTTATCTAAATTATTTCCTGCTAATTCAAGTTGTTTACCTAAATCGACCAGACTTAAATGAACATCAGCATTAAATTGTAAGCATTGAGATGAAAATTTGCCCGTATTGGCACCAATATCCAAGATATTCTTAGGTGCGTTTTTGAAAACAATTGGCATCACAATTGGAAATACAAAATCAGAATAGTAATGATCAAAATCAAACCAACTTTTCTCTTGTTTCGGATTCAATTGAGTCAAACCTTGATATATCGTATCCCAAGGTCCTAAAAAATCTAAACCTTCGGGCTTCCCATTCTCAATAGATTCTTTTAATTTGCCTGCTCCTTCATAACAAATATCACGCATAAAATTTGTATTCACATTAACCATGGCGTCGGTTAAAAACATACTACCTGTTTTCGTGATATGATACTTTTCATCCTCTTCGTAAACCAATCCTATCCCTATACCTGCTTCTAATAGAATTCTTACGCCATACCGACTAATGGTGGTTTTGCTGTGAATTTCTTCAAACGATAAACCATCTGTTTGATTTGAAAGTTCTTTTAAAATCCCAAAATCTCTCAATAAAACAGAAGCTTGAAAAGCATAAGGTGCAAATGAAATAAAATGGGCTTTCTCAAGCGCCGTAAAAGCATGAAATTCTCTGTCCTTGAAAAAGCTTAAGTCGGCTTTGTTTGTTCGCATAAATATAGATTTTGTAAGGATGTAAATATAGAAGTCAATTTCGAAACCATGAAAAGAAACTAGATTCCATTTTATCGTTTAAAATAATTTCTATACTCTTTTTTAATCGAAAACTTAACATTCAAATAATATCATGCGTTTTATCTTTGGCACCTTATATGAGTACAAAAGAAAATCATTCCAATTTATTACGTGATATTAGTTGGTTGTCGTTTAATGCACGTGTTTTACAGGAAGCCAATGATACCACAGTGCCATTATCGGAAAGATTGCGTTTCCTAGGCATTTTTTCAAATAATTTAGATGAGTTTTTCAGAGTTCGAGTTGCCACATTAAATCGGATGGTGAAATTCGGAAAACAAACAAAACGATTCCTAGAAGAGAAACCTAGCGAGATTTTAAAGCAAATTCAATCGATTGTTCTTGATCATCAAAAAGATTTTGAAAGAATTTACAATGCCATTCAAGTTGAACTGAAAAAAGAGAAGATTGTAATTGTCAACGAGAAGAAACTCTCAAAACTCCAGAAAGAATTTGTTGAGAACTATTTCAATGAAAAAGTGCGCACCAATATTGCTCCTTTAATGATTGAAAGTATTCCTGAATTGCCGCTTCTTCATGATAAGTCAATATACTTGGCATGTGTTATGACTAGCAGTACCAATTCGTTTATGAATAGCTATTCTTTAATAGAGGTGCCAACGCATTCGCTTCCACGTTTTATTATTTTACCAACCAATAAAGGTGAAAAAAATATTATCCTTCTTGAAGATATTATTCGATTTTGTTTGCCAAAATTATTTACTCAGTTTGGTTTTGATACCTTTGAAGGCTATATTATAAAAGTAACTCGTGATGCTGAATTAGATATTGACAATGATATCAATACCGACCTAATTTTAAGTATCGAAAAAGGTTTAAAAAACAGAAAAAAAGGTCGAGCTGTACGATTGGTTTTTGATAAAACAATTCAAAAAAATCTTTTAAGTTATCTAATCAAATTATTAAACCTCGATGTGCGTGAACATCTTGTTCCAGGCGGACGAATTCATAATTTTAAAGACTTTATGGATTTTCCACAAGAGGTTTTTCAAAAAAGATTAACACGTAATAAACCCTTTGTTCATCCACTTTTAACGCAACCAGTTCGAATTCTTGAAGTATTGAATAGTCGTGATGTGATGCTTCATTTTCCCTATCATTCTTTTGATTCAATTATCGATTTATTGCGTGAAGCAGCTATTGATCCATTTGTTGAAACCATCAAAATTACTTGCTATCGATTGGCAAAAGAATCGAAAATTGTAAATGCATTAATCAACGCGGTTCGGAATGGCAAAAAAGTGACTGTCGTGCTTGAACTGCGTGCTCGATTTGATGAAGAGGCCAATATTAAATGGAAAGGAATTCTTGAAGAGGAAGGTGTGCATGTAAAAGTAGGTTTGCCAGATAGAAAAATTCATGCTAAATTATGTCTCATTTCGAAAAGAGTTTCAAAAACCCTCAAACATTATGGGTTTGTAAGTACTGGCAATTTAAATGAAACGACAGCAAAATTTTATGGCGATCATTGCCTTCTAACTGCAAATAAATCTATTGTTTCAGATATTTCCAAAGTCTTTGATTATATCAGTAATCCTACAAATATTCAACTGCTTAAATCATGCAAGGCATTAGTAGTTTCGCCTTTGAATACAAGAACCTTTTTTCAAGAGAAAATTAAAAATGAGATTAAGCAATTTCATAATAAGAAAAAAGCAAGTATTATTCTCAAATTGAATAGCTTGGCCGACAATATTTTAATTCATGAAATTTATAAGGCAGTTGCTGAAGGTGTTGATTGCAAATTAATTATACGAGGTATTTGTTGTGCACAAACTTCAAATAAAAAGTGGTCTCAACCCATTCAAGCAATAAGTATAGTAGATGAATATCTAGAGCACGCTCGAATATTATATTTTAATAATAATGGTAAAGATGATATCTATATTTCAAGTGCTGATTGGATGGTCCGAAATATCGATTATCGAATTGAAGCCACAACGCCTATCTATGATGCTGAACTAAAAGAAGAATTGAAAACGATTCTAAACATTCAATTAAGTGAAAACGAGAAAGCACGAATTTTAGATAATAAGCAGCTAAACAATTATGTAGTGAAAAATGAGGAAGAAGAATCGATTCGTTCGCAAGTTGAAATTTATAATTATCTGTGTCAGAAAAAGTATTAATGCCTAAGAGAACTTAACTTGCACGTAATTATAAAATATGAGATTAGCTGCAATTGATATTGGTTCTAATGCTGCCCGACTTTTAATAAGTGATATTACTACTTATAAAGATGGGACACTAGATTTTACAAAGGTAAACTTGGTAAGAGTTCCTTTGCGATTGGGTTTTGATGTTTTTGAAAATGGTACAATCTCAACTAAAAAAAGAGTTGAACTTTTAGAAACTATTCAAGCATTCAAACATTTAATGAATGTATATCAAGTAAAAGGGTTAAAAGTTTGTGCAACCTCAGCTATGCGCGATGCGACTAATTCAGCCGAAATTGTAGAAGAAGTCTATCAAGCAACCGGTATTAGAATTAGAATAATTACAGGGAGTGAAGAAGCCGAGATATTATATGAAACTCATTTGGCTGAGAATATGGATGACAAAAATATGTATCTCTATATTGATGTAGGAGGGGGGAGTACTGAGTTAACGTTCTTTGGGAAAAATAATCAAGTGATGAAAAAATCATTTGACATTGGAACAATAAGATTACTAAAAGGCAAAATTGAAGATGAAAATTGGGAGGATTTGAAATTGTACGTAAAAGGTATCAAAACGAATTTGCCATTAGTAGCTATTGGTTCAGGAGGCAATATCAATAAAATTTTTTCATTATCTAAAAGAAAACAAGGGAAGCCATTACCAATAGAAGTATTACGCGAATATTATAAAGAAATGAGTGCCATCACCGTTCAAGATCGAATTCATAAATACGGATTTAGAGAGGATAGGGCAGATGTTATTGTTCCGGCATTACAAATTTATACTTCTATTATGCGATGGGCAGGTATAAATGAGATTCTTGTTCCTCAAATTGGCCTAGCAGATGGTTTGATCAAACTTCTTTATCAAGAAATGAGCTTTACAAGCTTAATGGGTAAGCCCAAACCATTGACATAATTTTATATTGTTTTTAACCAACCCGTTATACTTAATCTTGGTTCATTTGTAACTAAAACTTCATGTAAGAGTTCACTACTTTTAAAAAATACACATTTGCCATTATTAGGTGAAATATTTTGAGATTGTTCTGCTTGTTCAATTCTTAATTCACCACCGTCTGCAATTTTCCAATTGGTATTTAAATAAACAATCATTGAAAAAGCACGTTGACCATTATTATTAAATTGATCGATATGTTTTTTATAAAAAGCACCTACAGGATAGAGTGTATAGTGAAATTCATAACTTTTAATTCCAGTATAACATGTTTCATTTAAATGAATGATAAACTTATCAATGATGTCAAGAAATGAATTTTCAAATTGATTATCATGACTCCTATCGAGCCAATGAATCATATCACTTCTTATCATTTTATCTTGCAGAATAACTGCACTATTGCCAACTCCAGCAGAATGAAGTTGATTTTC
>DAOOQH010000010.1:0-28466 GCA_035388625.1 Chitinophagaceae bacterium
CAATAACCTGTTTAATAAAATGGATAATCTTTCACTCATGATTGTGGTTGCCTCTTGCGCTATCGTACCCGTAATTATTGTACTTGTCAATAAAAGGAAAAAAAATAAGGAGAAGCAGTAAATCTTATTAGCCCTTACTTTTCCAATTTTTATCGACAAAAAATACGTATACTTCTTTGGGACCATGAACACCAACCACTAAAGTTTTTTCAATATCTGCCGTTCGACTTGGACCAGTGGTTAAACTAATGAGTGAAGGAAGTTGATTATTATATTTTTCATTTAAGGCTTTGATAGCATCAGAAATATTCCATAATAATTGATTTGCAAATGCAATGGTAATATGAATTGGTGCATATACAGGAAGGGCCCTTCCCGACTCTTGTGCGGAACTTAATATCACACTACCAGTTCGAGCAACCAATGATTCACAAAGCGACATACCCACTTGAATATCACTCATATTATTTCCTTGCTGTACCAAATCAATTTCATTTTCATGAAATAAGTTAAGAAGAAACTGATCTTTCGTATGAATTTTTTTCCAATGCATCGTATCAGCCAATGCTTCTAATTGTTGAAACATCTCTTCTTCATTTTGGCAATAAACAAACTTGCCTCCTAATGCACTAAACTCTGCTACAAATTTTTCTTCTGGACTTAAATCATCTTTCACAAAAAAGTCATTCAACTTATCAACCTCTGGAAAAGGCATGGCCACTTTATCATCACTCAGCGCCTTTCGTATTTTGCCAATAATTGCTTCTCTTGAATTGCCAGCCATAGAATACTTTATTTAATTATGAAACTGAAGGCGTTAAAGGTTCAACGATTGCTTCGTTAGGGATTGTACCGTTTGCTATTTCTTCTTTAAAAAATGCAGGCTCGTCAAATGGACGTTTGCCAATTAATTTTTCTAAATCTTCTTTATACAATACTTCCTTCAACAATAATTCCTCAGCAATAATTTTAACTTCTTTCATCTTATCAGTCAACAAAGCCTTTACTCTGTTGTACGCAGTTTCAGAAAGTAAACGTACTTCATGATCAATTAGCTTACCTGTTTCTTCAGAATAAGGTTTTTGAAAAGAACCTTCATTAGCAGGGTCATAAAATGATACATTCCCTATTTTAGGATTCATACCATATACACTGACCATTGCATAAGCCATTTTTGTTACCTGTTGTAAATCGCTTAGGGCGCCTGTTGAGATTTTACCAAAGACCAAATCTTCAACCGCTCTTCCGCCTAAAGCCATTGCCATTCGGTCTTCAAGTTCTTCTTTAAGGGTTAGATACTTTTCTTTTGGTAAATATTGCGCATATCCAAGCGCTGCATCACCTCTAGGAACTATAGTAACTTTCACTAAAGGATAAGCATGTTCTAAAAACCAACCTGAAACTGCATGTCCAGCTTCATGGTAAGCAATTACTTTCTTTTCGTCAGGTAAAATAATCTTGTTCTTTTTTTCTAACCCACCAATAATTCGATCAACAGCATCATTAAAATCATCTAAGTTGACTTCTGTTTTACCTTTACGAGCAGCAATTAATGCCGCTTCATTACATACGTTTGCAATATCTGCACCCGCAAAACCTGGTGTTTGAGAGGCCAGTTTTTGAACATCTAAACCTGCAACAGTTTTTATTCCTTTGAGGTGTACTTTAAAAATTGCTTCACGACCAGCTAAATCAGGAATATCAATTGAAATTTGACGATCAAATCTACCTGGTCGCAATAAGGCTACATCAAGTACATCTGGTCGGTTAGTTGCAGCAAGCACAATAATACCGCTATCGCCACTAAAACCATCCATTTCAACTAACATTTGATTGAGTGTATTTTCTCTTTCATCATTCGACATCATTTGGTTCTTTCCACGTGCTCGTCCTATGGCATCAATTTCATCGATAAAAATAATACATGGCGATTTTTCTCTTGCTTGCTTAAACAAATCACGTACTCTACTTGCTCCTACACCAACAAACATTTCAACAAAATCAGATCCACTCATACTAAAAAATGGAACTTGTGCTTCGCCAGCCATTGCTTTTGCCAATAAGGTTTTACCTGTACCTGGAGGTCCGACTAAAAGACAACCTCTTGGAATTTTACCCCCTAATGCAGTATACTTTTTCGGATTTTTTAAGAAGTCGACAATTTCCATTACTTCACCTTTTGCCTCATCAAGACCAGCCACATCATTGAATGTAATATTTACTTTCGCTGCCTTATCATATAATTGAGCTTTCGATTTTCCAATATTGAAAATACCACCTGGGCCGCCGCCACTAGCGCCACCACCCATTTTTCGCATGATTAAAAACCAAAGCAAAACCATAATACCCAAGGGAACTATAATCTGAAGTAAAAAACCCATCCATCCACTTTTGGTATCTTCGGCATAAGTTACTTGAATGTTTTGATCAAGACTAAAATCTTTTTGTGCCTGCATCATATCATCTCTAAACTGTTCAACATTACCAATTGTAAAACTATAATGCGGTCCTTTTTCTAAACCCTTCAATGATTTTGCAAGTGGTGCGTAAGCTTCAGATTTCAGGCTATCTTTATCAAGATAAACTTCAACTGTTTTACCAATAACAACCATGCTATCGACAAGGTGTTTACTAATAAAATTTTTATTAATTGTTTGAAAAGTTTCTTCTTTTGGTCGCGCACCCATGCCTTTATCCCAAAAATTTAGGGCAATTAAAGCAATTGCAAAAGCACCATAAATCCAATAGAGATTGAATTTCGGACCTTTTTTTAGAGGTGAATTTGGGTTACTATTTCCTACAGGTGGAATATTTGTTTTGTTCTGTTCCATCAATTGTTTTTAAAGTGGACAATACCATGATTGTCATCTTATGAATCTAATTAGTTATGTTCTTTTTTCTCAGCATCTTGCCAAAGTTCTTCAATATTATAAAATCCTCGAGTTTCAGGAAGCATCACATGAACCACTACATCTACAAAATCGACCAAAATCCATTTCTCTCCCATTTTGCCTTCAAATTTAAATGGTTTTTCTCCACAATCCTCTATTACTTTTTTCTCTATATTATCAGCAATTGCTTTTAATAGCGTTGTATTATTTGCTTCACAAATAATGAAGAAATCGGCAATAGCCTCAGGAATTTTTTTAAGATTAAGTGAAATAACTTCTTCACCTTTTTTATCAAGAATAGCCGATATGATTGTTTTAATTATCTTACTGCTGTAAGTAAGGCGTGGTCTGTTTGTTGGTTTTTCTATGCTTGCTGTTTTCAAGTACTAAAAATATTTTTGATTTATTTTGAATTTAAAATTAATTTACAAAGCTAAACAAAAGAATTGAATGCTAAGAACTTCGCCCATAGGAGAAGTATTAATTGAATTATCAGAGATCGATAGTACCAATAACTATGCCATGCGCCTGATTAATGAAGGAATGGCAGAGCATGGTATGACGGTGCGTGCCGATTTTCAAACAAATGGTAAAGGACAACATGGAAATGTATGGTTAGCTGAAGAAAGTAAAAACTTATTATTTACTACAATCCTTGATACACAAGGGTTTCAACTTCAAAATCAATTTTTGCTTAATACTTTTTCATGTCTTTCTGTTGCTGAATATTTAATGACAAATATTGGACTCCGAAATATAACAATTAAGTGGCCAAATGACATTTATGCAGGGAATAAGAAAATTGCTGGTATTTTAATTGAAAATATCATACGTGGATCCGCATGGAACTTTGCTATTGTTGGTATCGGGCTCAATGTGAATCAAACACATTTTAATGAGATGAATTGGGCAACTTCCATTCAAATCGAATCAGGCAAAACATACAAAATTGCGCAAGTGCTGAAGCAATTGATGAAAATACTGAATTCAAATTTTAAAAAATATGAATTAAATCAAACTGAATTATTGGCAACTTATAATTCAATGCTGTATAAAGCTGGTGATGAAATTATGTACAAAAAAAATTATGAATTATACAGAGGTATCATTGTTGGAGCTGATGAAACGGGGTTATTAACCATATTAGTTAACGGTAAAAAGAAATCGTTTAAGCATAAAGAAATTGAACTTGTTTTAAATTAATTGTCAACGAATGCTTCTCTTTCTATATTCAATTCATTTGTCACTGCGTTGTCATAAAATTTGATTCAAAGAATTAGTCCGAACTTATTGTTTATCTTGGTTGTCTAAACAATAAAATCATTTTCTATGAAACGAATCATTTACCTCTCTTTACTTTCATTCACCGCCTTTGTTTTATTTTCATATTCAAATGGTAGTTTTACTGCAGATTATACAGGTAGCACTGGTTTAGGGCAAGGATGCGCCCAAATTGGTTGCCATACTGGCGCTGGTACCATGGGTGTTGATACAAATAAATTAATTGTTCGGGTATTAGATGGTAGTAATAATGATGTAAACTCATATACTCTTGGGCAACAATATAATATTGAAGTCAAGTTCAAACTACATGGCGCCTCAAAAATTGGTTTTCAATGCACCAATTTATTTTATTTTTCGAATGTAAAGGCAGGTAGCATTGGCAATACAACCATGCCAAGTTTGGTGCAAGTATTTACAGATGGAAGCGGACGTGAATATGCGAGTCATACGGCTGCAGGTAATGGTGCTGCCGTTATCAATGGAGCTTATGCCATTTGGAAATATAAATGGACGGCCCCTTCAGTGGCATCTGCTGCAATAAGTTTTAATTGTGCCGTCAATAGAACCAATAACGATGGTAGCGAAAATGGAGATAGTATCTTTTTATTTATCAAAACACTCCAATTGCCTACTTCTTTGGATGAAGTATCTGTGTCAAATCAAATAAAAATTTACCCAAACCCTTGTCAAAATTTTATCAGCGTTACATCTGAAAATAGTGAGATCGAAGAAATAAGAATTTTGGATTTGAAAGGAAGTTTGAAATTGCAACCACAATTAAATACTAAACAAAGAATTGATTTATCGAAATTGAATACAGGAAATTATATCCTATTGGCTAAAACTTCGAAAGGAAATTATACCCAATTCTTTTCTAAAGAATAAATTTATTTTGACTCTTCTTCAACATCATCTAAATGAGGTTCGCGTAATTCGACTGGTTTTTTGCTTCGTTTGCGTAATTGTAAATTTAGTAATTCAACGATAAATGAAAACGCCATTGCAAAATAAACATAGTTCTTAAGATGCAAATCATGTGCCTTCTCCGCATCCCATCCTTCAATTAATAATACGCATCCAATCATTACCAAAAATGATAATGCTAACATTTTTACTGTTGGGTGTTCTTCAACAAAAGCGGCAATTTTACCTGAAAACAAAAACATCACGATCATTGCTAAAATAACTGCAATTATCATAACCTCAACATGTTGTGCCATACCTACCGCAGTAATAATACTATCAAAAGAGAATACCATATCCACCAACATCATTTGAATGACTACTTGCATTAAAGTGGCACCCTTACTTTTTACTGTTGTTTCGTGTGAAGATCCTTCTAATTTTTGATGAATTTCGCTTACTGTTTTAAACAAAAGAAATAGTCCTCCTCCTAACATGATCAAACCTCTTAAATTAAATGATTTACCAGCAATTGCAAAAAGTTCAGAACTACCATTTTTTACTAACCAAGTTAAACTCATTAATAAAAATACACGAACTAAAATACCGGTCACCATCCAAATTCGTCGAGCTACTTTTTGTTTAGCTTGTTCAAGTCGTCCCATAATAATGGAAACGAAAATCACATTATCAACACCTAATACAATTTCAAGAACAGTTAAGGTCAATAAACTAATGAGTGCATCGGCACTTAATAAATAATCCATATTTTTTTATTTGATTAAAGATTTACATATTTTTTTTGCAATAGCAGGCCCTTCATAAATAAAGCCAGTATACACTTGTACAAGCGATGCACCAGCATCTAATTTTTCTTGTGCATCTTCTCCATTAAAGATGCCACCTACTGCAATGATAGGTAATTGCCCTTTTGTTTTTTGTGAAATATAACGAATAATTTCAGTGCTTCTTTCTTTTAGTGGCTTACCGCTTACTCCTCCTGCGCCTGTGTTTTCAACTATTTTCTTATCTGAAGTAAGCCCATCTCTATCAATGGTTGTATTTGTAGCCACTATGCCACTTAACCTAGTTTGCGACACGATTTCAATCACATCATCTAATTGTGTTTCGGTAAGATCAGGAGCAATTTTTAATAATATAGGTTTTGGAGAAGGATAACTCAAGTTTAGATTTTGCAATTGCAATAATAAATCGTGCAAAGGTTTCTTTTCTTGCAATTCGCGTAAATTAGGCGTATTCGGACTACTGACATTCACCACAAAATAATCAACAACATCAAAAAGTTTTTTAAAACAATACTCATAATCCTTTATGGCATCCTCATTGGGTGTAATTTTATTTTTGCCAATATTGCCTCCTATAATAATATTTGTTTTTCTATTTTTTAAACGCTGTGCTGCTGCTTCAACACCTAAATTATTAAATCCCATACGGTTTATGATGGCTGCGTCATCAGGAAAACGAAATAATCGAGGTTTCTCATTCCCATCTTGTGGTTTCGGGGTTACTGTACCAATTTCAATAAATCCAAAACCCAAACAAGCGAGTTCATCTATAAATAAAGCATCTTTATCAAAGCCAGCAGCCAATCCGACAGGATTTTTAAAATGCAAACCAAAAACATCTCTTTCTAATGAAGAATGATTTAAACAAAAATTGCTTTCTAAATATCTCTTTCCAAATCCTAAATTATATGCTTTGGTTAACCATCGCATAGCCTTATAATGAACCTCTTCGGGATCGTATTGAAATAATATTTTTTTTACTAAATTATACAATGATATGAATTAAAATATTTGAGGAAAGAAGGTTTGATTCAATAAAATAATGTAGACAAAGGTAAAGGCTGATGCGTTACAATACCTCGACCATGTGAAACAAAATACTGAGTTTGTTGCGTTCAAAAATTATTATAATCTTGATTTTACATGAGCCACATCATCAATACGTTTTTGCGCCATACGCATGGCAGCTTCTTGTGTGGTTAAATCTTCTTTTTCAGACAGGGTGAAAATATCTAAAATTCGATTATATATTTTCTCAACATCTTTAGTTACTTTTTCTCTATTGTACGAACCACTTGCTTCAGCGGCAACATTGACAAGCCCTCCAGCATTAATTAAAAAATCGGGTGCGTAAAGTATCCCTTTTTGAATAAGTTCACGACCATGTATTTTTTCTTCTGCTAATTGATTATTGGCTGCACCAGCTATGATGGCACATTTCATTAGTGGAATAGTTTCAGAGTTTACAGTTGCACCTAAAGCACACGGGGCATAAATGTCCATATCAATGCTAAACATATCTTTTGGTTCAACAAACTCAACCTTAAACTTATCTGCAGTTTCTTTAATTCGATCTTTATTAATATCTGAAATATACACTTTGGCTCCAGCTTCAGTTAGATGCCCAACCAGATATTGCCCTACATGTCCAACACCTTGAACCACTACTTTCTTACCATGTAAATCATCATTACCCCATTTTTTATGAGCGCACGCCTTCATGCCTACAAATACACCATATGCTGTAAATGGTGATGGATCACCACTTCCTCCCATATATTCAGGAATACCCGTTACATGTTTTGTTTCTTGGTAAATGAATTCCATATCTGATGCAGATGTGTTTACATCTTCGGCAGTAATATATTTTCCGTTGAGTGAATTCACAAACTTGCCATATCGTCGCCATAACGCTTCACCTTTCAGGGCTGGGTCGCCAATAATAACGGCTTTTCCTCCACCTAAATTCAAACCTGAAATGGCTGCTTTATAGGTCATCCCTCGTGATAAACGCAATGCATCAAGTACCGCATCATCATCTGAATTATAATTCCACATACGTGTGCCACCTAGCGCAGGCCCCAAAGTTGTATTATGAATGGCAATGATGGCTTTAAGATTTGAATGGGGATCATTGCAAAATACAATTTGCTCATGCTCCATTTCTTTCATCAATTCGAACACTTTATTTGACATATGTTGATATAATTATTAAATGATGGGTTTGTTCTCTTCATTGGTTGAAACATCAGCAACCGTTTCTTCAAGTTTTGGTTCTTCACTAATTACTTCTGAAACTGATTCAACCATTTCTTCAATTTTAACTTCTGCTGCGGGTTCAGCTATTGGTTCAACCTTATTTTCAACCACAGGCTCGGGTGCTGCTTCTGTTATTGAATCAGCAACTACTTCAGCTGTTGGTGTTGTAACTGACTCAAGAATTGGCTCAACACTTTTTTCTTCATTTACTTTTTCGGTAGATGGCGTATCTGTTGCAACTGCAGCTTCTTTTTCTTTTTTAGGTTGATTTTGCTTTTTCTGTTCATTGGCTTGATGTTCTTTCTTACGAGGTCCACGCATGATTTGACTCATTTCGCGCTCGTCCATATACATTTTTTCTTTAACCTCTTTTGCCTTTTCTTTTAGTTCATTCACTTTGGCTTTTATTTCTTCCATTACTTCTAAATACTCTTCACGTTTTTCATACGAACGTAAAGTAACCGGAAGATTTTCAATACGATCATTCATATCAAAAAGTAATTCCTCTTCGCGTTGAAGTTCACGGCTTATTTTAGCGTAATAAGATCTATTTCTTTCGTAACGATCTTTAATATCTTTTGAGAGTTCAAGTTTTCGTTTTTCGCGATTTTCATCTTTTCTATCAAAGAATGTTTTCTTCGCTTTTTGAAATCTTTCCCAAGCTTCGTCACCATATTCTTTTGGCACTCTACCAATTTTTTTCCATTCATCAAACATATCCATGAACTCCGTTGTGGCAGATTCAAAGTCCATTGAATTTTGCAATTCTTCGGCATGATTTACAATCGCCATTTTTCGGGCATGGTTATCTTCAAGTTGTACTTTTATTTTTGAAAAGTGATGATTTTTTTGATCGTAAAAATAATTTTTGGCTGCTAAAAATGCATTCCAAACTTCATCACTTCTTTCTTGAGGTACTTTTCCAATTTTTTTCCAATCTTCCATCAATTTGGCATATTCGTCTGCCGTTTCTTTCCATTGTTTGCTTTCCTTAATTGACTCAGCTTTAGCAACCAATTCTAGTTTTTTCACCAGATTTTCTTCTTGTTCAACTACGATGTCGCCAATATGTTCTTTCTTTTTTGCAAAGAAGATATCTTTTGCTGCACAAAATCTAAACCATAATTCTTCAACACGATGTTTGGGCACCATGCCAATTTTTTTCCATTCTTCATTTAATGCAATATAAAGATCCGTTGTTTTTTTCCATTCAGTTGAATGTTGCAAGGATTCAGCTTTTTCACATAAATCAATTTTCTTAGAAAGATTATCTAATAAATCGAGTTCAAAATTTTCGAAGCTTGCCTGTTTCCCTTTAAAGAAATCATCCTTCGCTTTTTCAAATCGCTCTCTAAATTCCTCATTTTTTAAATCAGGTACAGATGGTGTTGCTTTAAACTCAACTTGTAACTGTCGGAGTTTTTCTGTCGCATCTTTCCATTCGGTTGCTTTGAGCAATTCTTCGGCTTCAAGACATAATTTTTCTTTTTGAGCAATGGCTTTTTCAACTTCCACCTTAATTTCTTCTTCCATTGTATCTAATACAGTGAGAAGTGTGGTGTAGTCGCCTATTGCTTTAGCTGTGCATAAATAAGATTTGGTGCGAACAATTTTTCCGGCGAGTTTAATTTTATCACTAGCGGCTTCGAAGTCCTTTTTTACTTCGTTTACTTTTTCAAATAATTCTTGAAATCGATCTTCGAGTGAAGCAATAATGTATTGATGATTACTATCCGGCAATTCGGCAATTGAACGTTCTTCGAACCATTTATTGGCTGGAAGAAAAACGTTTTCGTCTCTGACAAAATAAAGTTGAGTTTCTGACATTGTGGGTTGTTAAATAATGATAAGTAGTTAATTTAGAATTGTAAAGAAAGCAAATGTAATTAATAAATTCACATTTTGCCAATAGGTAAGCATAGATATTGCTACATAATGAGGGTTTGAAAGGGAGGTTGATAGGGGAGATTAGACTAATTCCATAATTTGGCTTTTATTAATACAGGTCGATCTTTTCCGAGATCTGAAGGATTTATTCCTTTAACACCACCTGCATCACAAAACATCACATCGGGACCATATCCAAGATCTACATAAATTTTATCATCTATCATCCATCCAGTGCCCGAAATGGTGCTACCTTTTGCTTTAAAAGCGCCATCCATTTCAAAAGGCTCTTCAATTTGTATGGTAACCAAATCGCCATCTTGAAAATTCTTATATTTTCCTTTAATATGCGCTGATATTAATTTCTCAGTAAAAGTAGGCGCCTCATCAATAGGTGCTTGCTTCTTTTTCTTCTTTAATTTTATATTACTATATTTTGCGAAGTCGGTATCAGGAGCATCCAATGACAATTTTCGACCCGCATTGGCTTTATTGAAAATATTGTAGCCAAAGTTTTTCATATAAATTTCAGGATACTCAAATAATTCTTTAATTGCTATAATTCGATATACATATGCTGCCGTTTCTTTATTTAAATCTAAATCAAAATAATTGGTCTCGCCTTCTGCTTTTACTCGCTTTTGAACGCAACCGGGTCCGCAATTGTAAGATGCTGCTGTTAATATCCAGGAGTAAACACCTACCAATTTTTTTAATTGCTTATAATAATTCACCAATAAACGAGCGGCTGCTTCAGTTGATTTATGCAAATCATTGCGTTCATCGCCATTAACTCCGCCTATATTCAACCCTAATTCTTTGGCGGTTGCTGGCATAATTTGCCAATAGCCTTGGGCACCTACTCGGGAGGTTAACGGTTTTAAAGTACTTTCAACAATAGCCAAATATTTAAAATCGGCAGGCACACCCCATTTTTTAAAATACATATCAAAAATTGGAAAATAGGCATTCACACGGGCTCGCATGTCGGCCATTTTAACCAAGTTGATATTATTTTTTATAGTATTCATCAATTTGGTAGATACAAAATCTTTATCTACGGGCACAACCTCGCCACAAAAGGTAATGACATGTGCATTGACATTAAATGATACAAACATGAAAATAAAAAGAAGCCGTCTTTTCATTTATTTAGAAATAAGGGATGGAAGACAAAATTAAGAGAAATTGTAGAATAGGCGTGTTAATATAAAACTAGTTTATAGATGATATTTTATCGAATTAAAGTCACATCTCCTTTTTGATTATATTTTTCGCCATAAGGGGTTGTAAACTTACAATGATAAAAATAGGTGCCTGTTTCAACTCGACTATTATTTTTGTTTTGACCATTCCACCTTGCTTGTGGATCGTCGGATTCGAACATTAACTGTCCCCAACGATTGTACACTGCAAAACTATAGTCGTCCATTTTATTAAAATCGACATTATAAAATACGGGACCAAAACCATCATTCAAATTATCGGTATTGGGTGAGAACGCATTGGGAAAATAAACCATTTCCTTATCATAAATAATACCACAATGTGTTGCAGTATCCTTACAACCTGCATCGGTAATGGCGACTAGGGTAAAGCAGTACTCACCCGATTTTGTAAAAGTTTTTTGTTCATTTTGCTTGGTTGAAAAAAGTAAATTATCATAGTACCATTCGTATGTTGTTGCACCCAGACTTAAATTTTTTAATGTAAAAACTGGATTTTGAATAGGTGCATTTAGAGGATTGACAGAAAATTCGGCAATAGGAGATGGGGCTCTAACAATTGTAAACACAACGGTATCGTAAGAAGGACATAAACCTTGACTAAAACCAGTGAGTGTATAAGTTGTAGTTGTTGATGGATTGAATGTGAGCAAACTAATATCTGAATTTGCTGTAACCCCCGTTTTTGGATTATAATCAAAATAAGCATGTTCTTCAATTGCGAGATCAACTGTTTCGCCGATACATAAAACGGTATCTGAAGGTTTTTTTAATGTAAATGCAGTACCTATATAGTAGGATGAATCAATGATTCGGGAAATAAAACCGTCGCTAGAACCTGCAGAGGAGAAAGATGTAGATCCATATACAGCACTCGATCGGAAAAAACCACCAGTATAAATTTGTGCTCCTTTACCTTTCACTATTGCATTGCCCCTATCGTTGCTATCGAGCCCACCGCCTGTAATGGCCCATTGCCATTTGCCTTCAGGAGATATTTTTGCAACAAAAGCTTCTTCATATTTTCCGGTTGGAACAATAATATTATCGCCAAATTTTGCACCTTCATTAATATCCCCACAAACATAAACATGGCAATTTGAATCGGCCCAAACATCATTCCCTCTTTCGCCACCAAAATCAGAACCTGCACGCTTCCCCCAGAATGGCTTGCCTGTTTTTGCATCTACTTTAAAAATAAATAAATCGCGCTTGTCATAATTTTTTACAATAACGGTGTCCATAAATAACGAATCGCGATGTTCGCCTGTGACATAAATATTTCCATGTTTATCTGAACAAATACCATTACCCCAGTCGTCCTTGCTACTCCCTATATTTGTTACCCACTGATAATTTCCAGCGGTATCATACTTTAAAACAAAAGCATCAGTTCCTCCTTTGCTTATTAGTGACGTGGGTCCGAAAGGACGAACATTATCGTATCCTCCAGTAATAAAAACTCCTCCAGAATCGTCAACACAAACAGCAATATCTCTTTCTACATATTTAAAATGATCGGGATCCCAAGGCAAATTCCCAAAAGTTCGAGCCCATTGAAATTGACCTGCGCTATTCATTTTGGCGAGCCAGTAACAATGTTTATGTGTTCCTGTGTTAGGGTTAGTTGCTGTTACCAAAGAACCGCCACAATATAAAGTTGTACCTGTCATAAAGCCTACTACATAGTGGTTTCCAGCTATATCTGTTGCAATATCTAAACCTTGATCGTCGCCATTATCACTACAAACAAAATTGCCCCAAAGTGCAGTTCCGTTTTTATCATGTTTGGCGATAAAACATTGATCACCATAACCAAAAGCGCTTCCAGTTATATTGAGTGGACCGATATTAATACCTGAACCTTCCCAAAAAGTACCCGTTACTATATTATTGCCATCTGCATCTACATCCATACCTAAAATTCTATCATCAAAATATTGTCCGCCACTTCGTGCCCAATAACAATAACCAAGGCTATCTAATTTAGCAATAAAAATTTCTTTACTATTTGCATTGGCTGTGAAATTAAGTACTAGGGCATTGGTGCCAAGGGTAATTGAAGTACTGAAATAGCCAGCGATATAAATATATCCAGATGAATCAGTTTTAACTGATGTAACCTTATCACTCTTTACATTGCCTAATTTTTGAGTCCAGACCCATGCTTGACCATTTGCAAATTGAAAGGCGAAAAATTGAATAAAAAAGAAGAATAAAATTCGATGAACCATAAATAAGTTATTTAGTTGTACTACCTGAATGACCTTAAAAAGACATAATTTGATAACCTAAATATAATATATATTTTTCCACAATTCCTAAATTGTAATTTCATTCAGACTAAAAATAGGCAGATTCATTCTGTTTTACGGTGAATTATAAAAAAAATCTAAGCTGTTAAAAAATCATAGCGCTTAATTATCTGACTCAATTTTAATCATTATAATAAAATAAAAGTTTGGGTGCACAAGAATTTTTTATTGCATTGAACAGTTTGATTATCAATTCGATTCAGTTTTTTATTCATAAATAATTCAGCAATCATAAGCTTTTGGCACTATTCTTGTCGCGAATTTTACCCAAACACTAGGATTATGAAACATATTTATTTAGTTAGTGTAAGAAAAACACCAACAAGTATATTCGACTTGTTTGAGTTGCCATCTGATTAATGAAAAGACAGAAATTACTGACATGAGATTGTTCTCTATTACTAAACAATTTTATTATATTGTGAGTTAATATTTAGAACTATGAAACGTATTTTTATTTTCTTATTCTTACTTTCTTTCAGCCATGAAATAGTAAACGCTCAAACTGAAGTAACTTTTTATACCAATCAAGGAAACTTTATTGTTGAATTATATGATGGGTCAATGCCTATCACCACGGGCAATTTCAAGAGTTTAGTGAATGCTAAATTTTATGATGGCGTAATTTTTCATCGTGTTATCAATAATTTTATGATACAAGGGGGCGACCCAACTGGCACAGGTAGTGGTGGACCAGGTTATACAATTGTTGATGAATTTGTAACAGGACTTAGTAATATTCAAAAGACGATTTCAATGGCTAATTCTGGTCCGAATTCTGGAGGAAGTCAATTTTTTATAAATCTTGTGAATAATACCTATCTCGATTTCGACAAAGCGCCATTAACTTCTGCCCATCCAGTATTTGGCATTACAACAAATAATTTTTCGGTTGTTCAAGCTATAGGTGCAGTTCCAGTTAATGCATCAAATAGACCAATCAATGACGTTATCATGGATAGTTTGAGAATTACTAAAACATATCCTTTATCTATTCAATCGCAATTGCATGCAATAGGTAGTATTGAAATCTATCCTAATCCAGCCAAATTAAATAGTCGAATTGAAATCACACTAAATACAAAAAGCAATTTAGAATTGTTCTTGATGAACCAAGAAGGGAAAATAATCACTCGCAAAGAAATAAATTGGAATGCTGGCAAACATCTCATTTCATTGAGTGATCTGAATATCACTCATTTAGCAAATGGCAATTACTATATTGGATTAACAGATGGCAAAAATTTTCTTCATCAAAAAATGATGATACAAAATTAAATTGTTGAAAGTTGTTTGCTGAAGGAATGGAAAAAGCATTGGTGCATAAAGAATATCCACTCGAAAAATTTCCAGGTAAAGGTGGTTGGACTTATGCGCGAATACCCGAAATAGCTCAAGACAAAAAATCACCTTTTGGATGGGTGAAAGTGCGCGGTTGGATAGACAATTACGAAATCAAGAATTATAAATTGATGCCAATGGGTAACGGAAAACTTTTCTTACCTATAAAAGCATCTATCCGAAAAAAAATAGGCAAACAAGCTGGCGATAAAGTAGAAATTACATTATATCCCGACAATTCGCCAATTGTAATTCCTAATGAATTAAAACTTTGTCTGGTTGATATTCCAAATGCCTATGAACAATTTTGCAATTTAAGTGAAGGTGAAAAAAAGACCGCTATTGATTGGATTTATTCAGCAAAAAAAGACGAAACTAAAACAGATCGTATTCTTACTTTAATTGAGAGGCTACAAATGAGTTCAAAATAAGATTGCGATATCCATTCTCTTCACACTAATTCGTAATTTCCATTCAAACATCACAATAAACCTTTTATCTAAAACTTTTCATTATCATGAAAAGAATAGTTTTATTTTGTGGAAAATTTTATACAATGCGAAAAATAATTTTCTCGTTACTAACACTTGTAGGTGCTTATAATGTGAACGCTCAGTCGGTGAACATTAAATTTACTGAGTATGATTTACCAAATGGATTACATGTCATTCTTCATGAAGACCATACGATTCCAACCGTTGCTATTTCAGTTCTTTATCATGTAGGATCGAAAAATGAAGATCCAACGCGAACTGGATTTGCCCACTTTTTTGAACACCTACTTTTTGAAGGTACCGAAAATATTGGTCGAGGAGAATATATGAAACTCGTTCAAAATAATGGTGGCGTGATTAATGCGAATACATCATTTGATAGAACGTTTTATTTTGAAACATTGCCATCAAATAAATTAGAACAAGGATT
This sequence comes from Chitinophagaceae bacterium, assembly GCA_035388625.1. Lineage (GTDB taxonomy): Bacteria > Bacteroidota > Bacteroidia > Chitinophagales > Chitinophagaceae > OLB11. Next base: position 15,837 of record DAOOQH010000010.1, read on the forward strand.
ATGGATGGAGAGTGAGCGTATGCTTCATGCTAAAATTGATGATATTGGTTTAGAAACTCAGCGTAAAGTTGTAAAAGAAGAAAAAAAACAGCGCTATGAGAATACACCATATGGCCGATTACTTGAGCAAATTTTCAAAAATGCGTATTCGGTTCATCCTTATCAATGGACACCCATTGGCGAGGCGCAATATATTGATCAAGCTAAATTACCCGAGTTCATTGATTTTTATAAAACCTTTTATGTGCCTGAAAATGCGACCTTATCTATCGGAGGTGATATCAATATCAATCAAGCACAAGCTTGGATTAATACTTATTTTGGAAGCATCCCACGCGGAACGAAACCTATAGTTCGTCCTACAATTGTTGAACCTAAACAAGTTGAAGAAAAACGAGTTACATTTTATGATAAGGTACAATTACCAGCAGTTGTGTTTGCATACCACGCTCCTTCGCAAGGCACACCTGATTTCTATGCGTTAGAAATGTTAGGAAAAATTTTATCTGAAGGAAAAAGCTCTCGTTTACAAAAACAAGTGGTTGATAAACAACAAAAAGCTGTAGCAGCAGGCGCCTTTAGTTTACCTTCTGAAGATCCGGGTTTAACCATGATGTATGGTATTGGCAATATGGGTGTAAAACCCGAAGATTTGGAAAAATCAATGAATGATGAAATAGACATTATTGTAAATAATGCTGTGAGTGCTGATGAATTACAAAAATGTAAAAATCAAATTGAGAATGAATTCATTTCAAAAAATCAACGTGTTTTAGGTATTGTTGAAAGCCTTGCCGATTATCATGTTTATTTTGGCAATGCCAATTTAATTAATACAGAACTTGAGCGTTATATGAAAGTAACTATTGCTGATATGCAAGCCGTAGCTAAAAAATATTTCACAAAAAACAATCGTCTTGTATTGTATTATTTACCTGATAGTAGTAAAAACTAATTCCTATCCAATATTATTTAAAAAATTAAAAAAAACAGAAATGAAAAATATCATTTTAAACATAGCTGGCTTATTCATTGTGAATTGTTCAATTTTTGCTCAAACACTTGATAGAAGTATCAGACCCAAGGCCGGACCAGCGCCAGAAATTCAAATGGGTACTGCACAATCATTTATTTCATCTAACGGCATTAAAGTTTATGTAGTAGAAAACCACAAACTGCCTGTAGTATCTTATTCTATTGATTTAGATATCCGTCCAGAAATTCAAGGTGATATGGTTGGGTTTCAAGATTTTATTGGTGAACTATTAACTGCAGGCACTAAATCAAAAACCAAAGATGAATTTAACCAAGAACTTGATATGCTTGGCGCCACCTTATCCATCGGGAATGATGGTATTTATATGCAGAGTTTGAAAAAAAATTCAGATAAATTATTAGCATTATGCGGTGAGGTATTAACCAGTCCGAATTTTTCGCAAGAAGAATTAGACAAATTAAAAAAGCAAGCAAAATCATCTCTGGCAAATAATTTAGATGACCCAGAAGCTATGAGTAGAAATATTACATCGATATTAAATTATGGTAAAAAGCATCCTTATGGTGAAGTGATGTCTGAAAAAAGTATTGATAAAATTACTTTAGAAAGATGTAAGAAGTTTTTTGAAACTTATTTCCGTCCTAATGTAGCCTATATGGCCATTGTGGGTGATATTAATTTAGCAGAAGCAAAAGCCCAAGTGGAGAAAAATTTTGGCAAATGGGAAAAGAAAGTAGTGCCAGTATCTACTTATCCAACACCTAAACCACCAGCAGGTGCAGCAGTAGGCATTGTAAATAAAACAGGTGCAGTGCAAAGTGTGATTGATGTAACTTATCCTGTAAACATGAAACAAGGTTCACCAGATGAAATTAAATTAAAAGTAGCCAACGGAATTCTTGGTGGAGGAAGTACTGGTCGTCTTTTTCAAAATTTGCGTGAAACACATGCTTGGACTTACGGATCTTACTCATCATTTAGAAGTGATGAATTACCTTACGGTGGAAGCTTTTCAGCAACAGCAAATAGTACAACTTCGGCAAGCGATAGTTCGGTAGCTGAAATTTTAAAAGAGATGAATAAACTCAGAACTGAATTAGTACCTAACGATCAATTACAAGGATATAAAAATTATATGGCAGGCACCTTTGCCTTGGGTTTAGAAGATCCCCGCACATTGGCTCGTTATGCCATTAATGAGAAGAAATATAATATGCCGAAAGACTATTATAAAAACTATTTAAAAAATGTAGAGGCTGTTACAGCACAAGATGTGATGGAAGTGGCTAAAAAATACATTACACCAGGCGTTGCCTATATTACGGTAGCAGGCGATAAGAAAATGATTGCCGAAAAAATGAAAAAATTTGGACCCGTAACTATCTATGATTTAAATGGCAATATTGTAAAAGATACGCCTCCAGCTGCAATGCCATCTAATATTTCAGCAACAAGTATTGTTCAAAAACATATTGATGCAACAGGTGGCACAGCCGCTTGGCAAAAGGTGAACGATATGATTATGGTCATGAATATGGAAATGCAAGGAATGAAAATTAATATCAGTACCACCAGAAAAGCACCTAATAAAATGCTTGTGGATGTAAATATGATGGGTAATTCGTTACAAAAAATTGTGTTCGATGGCAATAAAGGTTATATGTCGGGGCAAGGTCAAAAGAAAGATTTTGATGAATTAGAAACAAAGAAATATGCTGATGAAGCCAATATGAGTGAAGAGCTAGGCTATCTAGCTCCTGGTTGTAAACTTTCATTAAAAGGAATTGAAAAAGTGGATGATGCGGATGCTTATATGGTTGAAGTAACAAAAGCAAATGGCGAAAAAGTATCAGAATATTATGATGTAAAAACTGGCTTTAAAGTAAAATCTGAAGAGTCAGAAGATACGCCTGAAGGTAAGCAAACTCAAACAACTTATTATCTCGATTATCAAGATGGTAAAGGAGGTTTAAAGTTCCCACAAATTATAAAACAATCGGGTGGGCCAATGGGACTCATGGAAATGAAACTTCAAAGTATTGATATTAATACTGGCGTATCCGACGAAATCTTTAAATAGTGTTTGCAAGAAAACTTCAAATACAGCGTTATTCTTGTCAAGAAAACGGGTCATTTACTTTAGTAAACTCCAATTTCCTTGACTTCGAAAGCCTTGTCTTTGAATTTTTCTTATTTAACACAGGCGTTTTTGGTCAGACACTTAATAATAAAGTGAATAAAAACCGATGATAAAGAGTCGGTTTTTATTTTTAACATAGAAATTAAATCTTCTGTACATGAATAATAATATGCTAGAAGTTCAACACTTAAAAAAATATTATGACACTCAAAAAGCTGTTGATGATATTTCGTTGAATATACGAGAAGGAAGTATTTTTGGTTTACTAGGGCCGAATGGAGCAGGTAAATCAAGTTTACTTCGTATGATTACGGGAATTACAATTCCTGATTCAGGAAAAATTTTACTGAATGGACAAGAGTTTGATTTGCTTCAACATAGTCGTTTAATTGGTTATATGCCTGAAGAAAGAGGATTATACAAAAAAATGAAAATTGGCGAACAAACTTTATATCTAGCCCAATTAAAAGGATTGAGTAAAAGTGATGCTACTCAAAAAATAAAGTATTGGTTCGACAAACTAGATATGCAAAGTTGGATTAATAAAAAGGTGGAAGATTTAAGCAAAGGCATGTCGCAAAAATTACAATTCGTGATTACTGTTTTACATGAACCTAAACTCTTAATTTTAGATGAACCCTTTAGTGGACTCGATCCTGTGAATAGTGCCATTATCAAAGATGAAATTTATAACCTTGCACAAAAGGGAACCACCATTATTTTCTCGACCCACAGAATGGAACAAGTTGAAGAAATTTGTGAGGAGATTGCGCTTGTAAATAAAGGTCGTGTGATATTAAATGGTTCTGTTGAGGAAATTAGAAATCGTTACAAACAAAATATTTTCGAGTTAGAAACGGAAGGTGAAATATTAGGTTTTGACGAACAAATTTTATCAAAAAAGAAACATAAATACACGCTACAATTTTCAAATTCAGAAGAAGCAAATGCCTTACTATCCTATTGTATTCAACAACATTTTAAAATCAAAAACTATAGCGAAGTCCTTCCTTCGCTCAACGATATATTTATTCGTTTAGTGGAGGGTGATGGTGCCGTAAGACAATTTGAAAAAGTAACAATTTAAATTTACAAGACGATGAATAAAATATGGCTCATCATTCAAAGAGAATATCTTTCAAGGGTTAAGAAAAAATCCTTTTTGGTAACGACCCTCTTGGTTCCGATTTTAATGGCAGGATTAACTTTTACCATGGTGTTTTTAGCTGCTAAAAGCAAGCAAAAACAAGCTATTGCCGTTATTGACGAAAGTGGCATATTTAAAGGCAAAATGGATACTTCCTCCTCTTCTTATAGTATCAAGTATATTGAAAATAGTAAGGTTGATGATAATAAAGCCCTTTTAGAAAAAAACGAATGTGATATCTTAGTTCATATTTATCCATTTAAAAATAATTTACCAGATAGCATTCATGTTTACAAAGATGGTGGGGTAAGCCTCAGCGCTAATGATTTTATTTCAGATGACTTAAATACAATTTATCAAATTAAACAACTTCAAGATGCAGGTATTGATAAGGCTAAGATAGATAGCATTAATGAATCGAGTATTGAACTAAAAAGTTTTGATTTAAAAAGTAATAAAGAAACACGTTCTGAAATTGCCATGATTATTGGTTACGGAATGGGTATTATCATTTATTTTGTTATTTTTCTTTATGGTGTGAGTGTAATGCGTGGTGTTTCAGAAGAAAAAACAAATCGAATTGCGGAGGTAATTATTAGCAGTGTGAAGCCTTTTCAATTAATGATGGGAAAAATAATAGGGATCGCTTTTGTTGGACTTACTCAATTTCTATTATGGCTTATACTAACAGGTTTGCTTCAAGTTTTTTTACCTCTATTTCTTCCTGATTTAGGACAATCGATGCAACCTGCTGGCATAGCAGATGCACAGGCTCAATTGCAACAAGTTCCACAAAGTGAAATGAATTCATTTTTGCAAAGTTTAATGAGTCAGAATTGGACATTAATTATAGGTTGCTTTTTGTTTTATTTTTTAGGAGGATATTTTTTATATGCAGCGATGTTTGCGGCCGTTGGCTCAATGGTAAATGAAGATCAACAAGAGGCGCAACAAATGACTTTCCCAATTACCATTCCTATTATTTTTGGTGCGGTTATTATGGGCTCATCAATTAATGACCCTAATAGTCCTTTATCAATATTCGGTAGTTTATTTCCACTTACTTCACCAATTGTAATGATGGGTCGAATACCTTATGGAGTACCAGCATGGCAACTCATACTTTCAATGTCGTTATTGGTATTAGGCTTTTTGGGTATGACTTGGTTGAGTGCTAAAATTTATCGCGCAGGCATATTAATGTATGGAAAAAAAGCGAGTTGGAAAGAGGCATTGAAATGGATTAGACAGAGTTAGAAGACTTCTCATTCTACCCTTTACTCATTTCTTCTAATATCAATTTGAAAAATATTTTTCGTGTAAAAAATAAACAGAGTAAGATAAAAGAGGCGATAAAAACTAGTCCAGCACTATTTTTCCAATTAGGTTTCGAAAATTGATAAGGAGGACCAGCACGATCTAAGACTTGAAAAATTGGACTTTCAGAAAGTAATTTAAATTTTGCATTTTGATACGAAGTAGCGGTTGTTGTATAAAGCGCTTCAATTTCTTTTTGCATTCTTAGCAATTTATATTGCGGTAGTTGGGTGGTTGATTTAGTTGACATTTGATTTGCATCAATAAAACCAGCAATCGCTCTTTCGTTAGCATATAATTCTTGTTGAAGAGAATCGCGCATGATTTTAATTTTATACAAATCTGTTCTTGGCTTTTCAGTGACAAGTTTGATATAATAATTTGATAGTTCCACCAATATTTTTTCATTCATCTCTTGTGTGAGTTCCTGTGAAAATGCAGTGGTTGTAATGGTTGTAAAATTTGTTTTGGCGTCATTTAAAATCACTGTATTGCCTAATAATAAACTAGCGCCCGTATAATGAATATCGTTTGTATCTTTTTTATCAACTTTCAATTTCTTTTTCCAAAAAGGCAAATTGCTATTATAATCATCAACTAACCAAGCCGATAAACTTTTATACTTCGTGTTCGAAGGTTTTGATCGTGCTATATTGGTAGAGACTGTTTTACTATTGACTAATTCTTTTACATTATAAATTTTATCGTAATCAGTTTTGTCGCTAATGCCAAATTGTGAACGAATGGCATCTACCGGACTACTCCCTCCAGCTTTATTAATTGATAAAGGAAAGATTTTAGAATAGGTTTGATAAGTTCCTTTAAATGATCTTGTAATAAAACCTTGTACACCGGCTGCTATCAATGAGATAATAAGTATAATGGCTAACCTCGATTGAATCGTTCGCTTTAAGTCAGATAATATTGTAATGATAGATGATGACAATCGTGAATTTTATTTAACGGTTTTATATACTAATATGAGGGTGGCCACTGTTGTTAAAAAAGTGGTTGTAATTGTAACAATATCTTTTAAGTCTGTCTTGTTTTCTTTTTTAGGCTTTGTTGGAACACGCACTGTGCTGCCCTCTTTAACCGGTGGATATTTACGGAAGAATAAAAAATTCTTGGTGCTTCTTACCTTTCCATTTGAATACTTTACATTAATTCTCGATCTCCAAGGGTTATCACCATATCCACCTGCTGCACCAATATAATATTTTACACTAGTATTTAAATTGTCAAATTTAATATTTACTGGTAATTGAACCTCACCTCTTACTTGTACAATTTCATTTACAGAAGGAACAATAATAATATCACTATCTTTTAAAACAAGATCTTGTTTTGATCCAGGATTAGCTATAGCTGCAGGTAAATCAATTACAATTTGTCCAACATTTGGACGAATTAATTTTGCACCTTCAACATAAGCGGTTGATAAAGTTCCTCCACTTCTTTTAATTAATGATGATATTCTTTCATTTTTTTCTACTAAAGCATATTCGCCTCCATAAGCAACTTCACCACTTATCGAAACCCGATTTTGGCTTAAAAACTCCGTTTTCTTTCTCACATAAACCCGATCCATTGGTTTCAAAACAATATTTTCAGAAGCCTGATCAATTTCTAAATTGGCATTAATAGAGATGATTTTTACGTTTGATCCTTTTGAATTAATTGTGTATTTATTTACTGAGTCAACCACGTTTGAAACTTCAATGCGACCATTTTCAGCATCTAAACGCAATCCACCCGTAAGTAAAAGAACATCTTTCAATTTCATATTTTTATAATATGGAATCTTGCCTGGTTTTCTCACATAACCAATCACCTCAATTTTGTATGGTTGTTCAAAATCTTTGTTTGATAAAACTTTGATTTTGTCTCCAGCAAAAACTTCAATATTATTGATATTTGTTGGATCATCAATATTGGTTAAATCAACTTTTATTGCTGACGACTCTAATGCATTTGAACCGCGTAAAATAAAAGCGCGTGGTAGATATGCGGTGCCTGAAATTCCACCAGCACGTCGTAAAACATCCGATAAATGTTCGCCCTCTTTTACCTCATACTCATCTGGGTAATTCACAGCGCCTTCAATTTTTACGATATTGCTTAATCCTTCATTGATTGGTTTCAATGAAACTTCATCTCCATCATTTAAAATTAAATCTACATATTGATTATTTACTGTGTTTTGTTTACTTAATGATGCCAAATCAATATATCGTTCTTGTTCGTTACTCACGGTTTTAATATGTACTAGTGAGTTTCTTGCATTAAAAGATGCGCCACCGGCAAATTCAATAAGGTCGGTTAATCCCTCATCGTTGGTTAATTGGTAAAACATAGGCCGTTTAAAACTTCCAATTGCGTTCACCTTTTTTTCATACAAGCCTACATAAATATAGTCATTATCTTCTAAATAAAGTTCTTGACCTCGACCTCCTTTATTTAGATATTCATATAAATCAAGGATGTCTACTGTATGTCCTTCACGTCGAATTTCAATTTTTCTCAAATTACCTAAATCGGTTAATCCACCTGCTTTGAACAATGCATTGAGTGCCGAATTAAAAGCGGATATGGTATAGGTTCCTTGTTTTTTAACTTCACCTACGATGGTAACTCTAATTGTTCGCGATTTTCCCATTTGTACATCTACATTGGTTGCTGATGGCACTACTTTTCTAAATTTTTGCGCGATGATTCTGCTTGCTGCATCAAAGGTTAACCCTTGCAAGAATATTTTACCTACCAAACGTGGAAAAATCGATCCATCTTTGGCTATCACATAGCTTTGTTGCAATTCAGCATCTCCCCAAATCGAAACAATAATCTCATCTCCAGGTCCAAGACGATAATCTAATGGCGGTGCAACGGGGGTTTTATCTGATAAATCAAATACATTATTTGAAAAGAAATTAGCTCCATAAACCGATTTTTTTAAAGAATCAGCCCGATTTAAGGTATCAATTTTTACTTCTTCTTCTTTTGTAGCTCTTAAATATTCAAGATAATCAGGATCATTTTTATATAGTTCTTGAATTTGTTGTTCTTCAATACTAGATCTTTTACTGTTTAAATCTTGAAATTGATTTGGCTTATTTGGATTATTGGTTTGATTAGGATTTTGATTATCCTTTGAATTATTTTGTTTGTCTTTTTGATCGTTTTTATTATCAGGCTCAAAAAAATTAGTGCTGTTTTGTTGATTCGGATTATACGGATTTGTATCATACGGATTAACAACTGGATTGGTTTTATTTCCGCCAGGTTGTGCCATTAAGAAATACGGTGTCAAGACTAAAAACAGAAGGAATATTTTCTTCATATACCGTTCAAAAGTAATAAAATTATACTAGTTCACTCATAAGCTTATCGACTTTTTACATTTTGATCTTCGTTCTTCATCTTATTCAATTCAGATTACCAACTAATTACTCGATAAAACCCTTTATAATCAAGACTTACAAGGCGTCATTATTTTCTTGAAATCAAATTTAATACCGTGTTAAACTCAGTCCAAATTTCTTGAACAATGTCAGCTGCGGGTTTAATGCTATTAATTGTTGCAGCTATTTGACCTATTTCTAATTCACCTTCAACTAAATCTCCTTCAAACATTCCTTTTTTTGCTCTTCCTCTGCCTAATAAATTTGTTAGATCTTCATCACTTACACAATATGATTCGGCTTGTTTTACTTGGTTATAAAATTCATTCTTTAATAGTCGCACAGGAGTTAATCGTTTCAATACCAATTCAGTTTCTCCTTCTTGGGCTTCAATAATTTTATTTTTAAAATGAAGATGACTAGAAGCTTCTGGACTACAAACAAAACGACTTCCAATTTGAACACCTTCGGCACCTAAGACCATGGCTGCTAACATTGATTTTCCAGTACCAATACCACCAGCTGCTATACAAGGAATTTCAATCGATTGTTGAACTAATGGTATTAAACATAGTGTAGTGGTTTCTTCACGACCATTATGTCCGCCGGCTTCAAAACCTTCAGCAACCACTGCATCTACGCCAGCATCCTGACTTTTTAATGCAAACTTTGCCGACGATACTACATGAACAACTTTAATACCATTTTCTTTCAAGGTTTTAGTCCAAGTTTTAGGATTACCAGCCGATGTAAATACAATAGGTACCTGTTGTTTGATAATATGATCGATATGCTTTTCAATATCAGGATATAATAAAGGCAAATTCACGCCAAATGGTTTTTGTGTGGCTTGTTTGCACTGCTTAATATGTTCTTCTAACACTTCAGGATACATGCTACCAGCACCTATCAAACCAAGTCCTCCTGCGTTACTTACTGCCGATGCAAGTTTCCAACCCGAAGCCCATATCATTCCTGCTTGAATAATTGGATATTGAATATTAAACAATTGAGTGATTCTATTTTCATAGTGTAAGCCATCTGAGCTTATTTGTCCAAAATGTTTCATGTTTATTTACTTAAATCAATTTCTGTATTATCTCCTATATTTAAACTCTGACTTGCTCCACAAATGAGCGCATCACTCCCTATTAATGAATTTTCTAAGACCACTTTTTCAAGCACAGAATAAGAGCCAATTATAGAATCTTTAATAATAGAGTTTCTTAAAATAGCTTTTTCGCCAACCGTAACATTGGGTCCAATAATTGAATTTTCTATTTCACATCCCATCGCGATACTTACAGGATGAATAATGATGGTATTATCAAAAAAAGGAATTTCTTCTGATGCATAGCCAACTTTGTTTAATAAAATAGCATTGGTTTCTAACAAAGTTTCCTTTTTACCACAATCAAACCAATTATTTACTTGAAAGGTACCAATTTGAACACCTGCATGAGCCAATTCATTAATAACACTGGTTAAATGATATTCTTCAACATCATCATCTTTTATAAAATCACGTTCAATCACATCGAATAATTGTTTGCTTTCAATAATTTTATAAATACCTACCAATGCTAAATTAGACTTTGGTATTTTAGGTTTTTCAACAGCATTTTTAATAAAGCCATCGTGGGTAATTTCAGCCACCCCAAAATCACGCGGATCATCAACTTTTTTAACACCTACCATTGAATGCTTGGCAGCAATAACCTCTGCTAAATCATAATCACAAATGGTATCACCAAATACTATCAATAATTCTTCATCGGGTGCCACACTTTCTTTTGCTAGATAAATGGCATGCCCAGTACCTGAGCGTTCATTTTGAACAATAAATGTTGAATTAATTGTTGGATAATTTTCTTCAACATAATTTTTTATTTTTTCACCGAGATAGCCAATGATGAAAATAAAATCACGTTGACCAATGTCAATAAATTGGTCGATAATAAAACTTAAAATTGTTTTTCCTGCTAGTGGTATCAATGGCTTAGGTTGCGTATAAGTGTGGGGTCTTAATTTTGCACCTGCTCCAGCTACCGGTATGATTACTTTCATATGTTATGAAATTGCTTGTTATGGTATTCATCGTCAAATTGCAGTTTTGTCAAAATGACGAATTATCTTTAGCCGTTAAAAATAGAAAAGAATTATGCAATTTGACAAAGAAATATTTGGTTTGATAGAAGAAGAATTTGCTCGTCAACAACATGGCTTAGAATTAATCGCTTCAGAAAATTTTACAAGCGAGCAAGTAATGAGAGCTATGGGCAATGTAATGACTAATAAATATGCTGAAGGATATCCAGGCAAGCGTTATTATGGCGGTTGTGAAGTGGTTGACAAAAGTGAACAATTAGCGATTGATAGAGCCAAACAAATTTTCAATGTTGATTTTGCCAATGTTCAACCCCATTCAGGTGCGCAAGCCAATGCCGCCTTAATGTTGGCTATACTTAAACCGGGTGATAAAATTTTAGGTCTTGACCTTAGCATGGGCGGACATTTAACGCATGGTTCATCCGTTAATTTTTCAGGTAAATTGTATCAACCCTTTTTTTATGGCGTTAAAAAAGAAGATGGTTTAGTTGATTACGACATGATGGAAAAAGTGGCGCTTGAAGAAAAACCTAAATTAATGATATGTGGGGCATCGGCCTATAGCCGTGATTGGGATTATGCTCGAATTAGAAGTATTGCAGATAAAATAAATGCCTTTGTACTTTGTGATATGGCGCATCCTGCTGGTTTAATAGCCAAGGGTTTATTAAGTTCTCCTTTTGAACATTGTCACTTTGTTACTTCAACCACACATAAAACCTTACGAGGACCAAGAGGTGGAATTATTTTAATGAAAACAGATTTCGAAAATCCGATGGGTATTAAAGGACCCAAAGGTGATATTCGAATGATGAGCGATTTAATTAATTTAGCTGTTTTTCCAGGAACACAAGGCGGACCGTTAGAACATGTGATTGCTGCAAAGGCTGTTGCATTTTTCGAAATCCTACAACCCGAATTTGAGGTTTATGCTAAACAAATGATAGCGAATGCGAAAGCAATGGAAATTGCATTCAAAAAAAGAGATTATGATATTGTGTCAGGAGGTACAGACAATCATTTATTGTTGATCGATTTACGCAATAAAAATATCTCAGGTAAGAAAGCTGAAAACGCGCTGGTAAAGGCCGACATTACAATCAATAAAAATATGGTGCCGTATGACGATAAATCGCCATTTGTTACTTCAGGTATCCGACTTGGTGTGCCAGCCTTAACCACACGAGGATTGAAGGAACATGATATGGAAAATATTGCCAATTGGATAGATGCCATTTTAATGGATCCTGAAAACGAGTCAACTTCATTTCGTGTAAAAAATGAAATCAATGAGTTTATGAAAGCGTTTGTTTTATATCCTGGTTGGAAGATTTAGCTTTTATTAATGGAATGAATATGAGGAAAGTGAATTTATCCTCCTATTGGCGCGAGAATGAGGCGTTGCTCTTGCGTGTGAGCTTCTCGTGTTTCTTTATGAAAAAAAATCAAATACTATTTAATCTATTCCTTTATTATTTTGCCATGATAAACTAAACCCTCTTGAGCCAACTGAATAAAG
>DAOOQH010000011.1:0-14170 GCA_035388625.1 Chitinophagaceae bacterium
ATCAATAGCTACGAATTTAAAGCAAAGTCAAACGAATTTAAAGTGGTGCCAAAAATGATATTCTGTTAAAGGTAATTTCACTTTTGATATAGCACATATGGATCTCCTAACGAATATTTACTTTCCTTTTAAAGCATTTTATGTAGGGAGGTAAATATAGGGTGAAACTAAAAAGGAAAAAGCAGTTTACATCATGGACTGTATCGCCATAAACGGAGGAACTGAAAAATAAAAAGACGAAAATAAATATTTTTTTAGTACTTAATAAAAACAAATAAAATGAAAAAGAACATTACTCTTATTATGACAGCGTTGATTTTGAACGCATTTTTTGCATTCCCTCTTACTTCCTCAGCTCAGGCCCCGGGTTCATTAGACCTCAGCTTTGATACCGATGGGAAAGTGACTACATCTATAGGAACTTCAAATGATGAAGGAAGATCTGTAGCCATTCAAAGTGATGGCAAAATTGTAGTGGCCGGACAAAGCTACAATGGCACAAATTATGATTTTGCAGTAGTCCGGTATAATGCCAATGGTAGCTTAGATAACACCTTTGATACCGATGGAAAAGTAACTACAGCTATTGGAACTGGAAATGATGCAGGAAGATCTGTAGCCATACAAAGTGATGGTAAAATTGTAGTGGTTGGAAGTAGTGTCAACGGTTCTTATGCAAATTATGCTGTAGTGCGATATAATACAAATGGCAGCTTAGATAACACCTTTGATACCGATGGAAAAGTGATCACAGCAGTTGGAGCTTACGGAGACGAGGGATATGGTATAGTTATACAAAACGATGGCAAGATTGTGGTTGCGGGAACCAGCAGCACGGGCGGCGCTGAAGCATTTTCTCTAATCCGCTATAATGCAAATGGCAGCTTAGATAACACCTTTGATACAGATGGAAAAGTGACAACTCCAACAGGATTTAATAGTAATTTGTATGGCCGCGCTTTAGCAATACAAAGTGACGGAAAAATTCTGGTTGCAGGATTTATGCAGGATTTGTCAATTTTTGATTTTGCTTTAATCCGTTATAATACAAATGGTAGTTTAGATATCACCTTTGATACTGATGGAATTGTGACGACTGATATCGGAAATTTTTGGGAAGAGGGACATTCTATTGCTATACAAACTGATGGAAAAATTTTAGTAGCAGGAGAAAGCGAAAATGCCTTTAATTATGAGTTTGCGTTAGTGCGTTACAACACAAACGGTAGCTTAGATAATTCATTTGATACCGATGGAATAGTGACCACATCTGTCGGATCTGGTGATGATGAGGCATACGACTTAGCCATACAAAGCGATGGCAAAATTTTAGTGGTAGGGGGGAGTAGCAATGGCTCAAATTATGATTTTGGTTTAGCCCGTTACAACATCAATGGTAGCTTAGATAACACCTTTGATACCGATGGGAAAGTGACTACATCCATTGGAACTGCTTTTGACCATGCTTACTCTGTTGCCATACAAAGTGATGGAAAAATTGTGGTAGTAGGGCAGAGCCAAAATGGGGCAAATTTCAATATAGCTTTAGCAAGGTATAATAATACGAGTACCATAGGAATAAATGAGACCGATAATCAAAGTACAGAAATAAAAGTTTACCCCAATCCTACATATAATAATTTGACCATTGAATTAGGACAACCGGCAAAAAATTTCAATGTAAAAATAATCTCATTAACAGGTCAAATTTTATTTGAAAACTTTTATCAATCATCAAGCAAAATTAATATTGACACAAAGCAATTGGCTTCCGGTATATATATGGCATATTTGAAGGATGATGAATCTTCAACTTATATAAAGTTTATAAAAGAATAATCTGAATATCCATTTGTTTACAACAACAATAAATTCTAGTTTTTATGCGTTTGAGTCCCCGCATAAATGAGCGGGGCAGGCACATAGTAAATATAGGCACATAGAATGAAAAGCATGTTTTTTTGGAACAAAAGATATGTTATGCCAATTGTAATTTAAAGATAGTCCAAAGGACTTCTTTAAATTTTGCAATGGTTAATGCTAATATATCAAAATTGTTGTACAAGTTATTGAACTACTTATTTTGTATAATCGGAATTCACTGCTTATTTCAGAAGACAAAACTTGCCTGAAGGCTCTCAGATAAAGCCTTTGGTTTTCACATGGTTGGTTAAAAAACGAATTGATTTCTGACCTATGCGAATTATGTAGTTTAAAAATTTAGAATTAAACCTGCGGACAATCAGATAATATTTCTATAAGATTATTTTCTTTTTCTTCTAACAACTTTTTTCTTAGTTGTTTTTTTAACTTTAGCAGGCGGTTGTGGTGTTTCGCCACTCATCATATTAATAATTTTTTGCTGTACCTCACCTGAAAACTGGTTGCCAGAAAAGTCAAATTGAGTTAAACGAGTTAAGGCAGATAATTCATTAGGAACATCAGTCAATTGATTATTCATAATGTTTAATTTATTTAAGCCAGTCATCATCGCAATTTCTGCTGGTAATTCTTGAATTTTATTATTGCTTATATCCAACACTTCAAGTCGAGGTAATGAACATAACACAATCGGAAAATCAACAAAACCATTATTGGGTGCTAATAGAGTTCTTAAATTTCTTAAATTCGAAAATGAAGTTGGTAGATCATAAATTCTATTGCCAGCCGAACTTGCATCACCTAAAACTAAAGTCTGCAAATTGGTTAACATGCCTAATTCAGACGGAAGAAAATGAATATTATTATTCGACAAATTCAATTCAGTTAATTTCGTCAAGTATTTAACATCAGAAGGAACATAGTTTAAATTACATCCGCTCAAATCAAGACTTGTAATATTCTTCATTTGTCGAACAAGATCTAATAAGTACTTCGGATTTTTAACATCATTACCACTAAATCTAAAACTAGTTAAAGCCTGAAGATTATTGATTTCAGTTGGTAAGAAATTAATTGGATTTCCAGTAATATCTAGTTCTTCTAAATTAGTACAGTTGGCAATTGAAACCGGTAATGTGGTAATTTTATTATTGCGTAAAATGAGCTTTCTAAGCTTCTTCATTTCGCCAATCGTACTTGGAATTGAAGTTAAATTATTATTCGATAAATCTAAAACTTCTAAATTTTTAAGTACCCAAATATCAACGGGCATGGTGCTAATATTGGCATTTTGAACTGTGAGTTCTTTTAAATTGGCATATCTAAAAACCTCTTTTGGAAATTTATTAAACGGTTGACTCGTCATTCGCAATAAATAAACACAGGTATTTTCATAAGCTGCCGATGGTAATTTGTCAAATACTTTATCCGGATCACATGGTTCAGCAAGAGGGTAATAAACTTGCGCAAAACTCAACTGACTACTCATTAATAAGGCCAATCCTAAAATCAACTTCTTCATACTTCTTGAAAATTTGGTTTAAAAATATATCCTTTTTTGCCAAAAACATAATTTTTATAAAATATATCGAAATTAATTATAAAATGATATCCATTTAAGTACAGAATTAGGCACTAATTTTTCTAAATGAATAGAATTCTATCGCGCGTTTATGAGGGTTTAGAGAATCATGACGATAGAAATATTGAAAATGTATAAAATCTTAAAAACAGATTTATTCTTTCATCAATTTACTATAATAAACTCTTTTATCTCCTTGTATTTTTACAAAATAATTTCCTCGAACCATTCCAGGAACCTGTATTTGGTTTGAACTTGGAATATGGGTAGTGCTAAAAATGATGCGACCATTGAAATCAAAGACTTCAACTTGACAAATTTTTTCAGTTATGCCATGTATTACAAACGAATGGCTAATTGGGTTGGGCGAAATAGTGACTCTGTTGGGTAAACTAGTTTCATCAATCTTGTTAGGTGCACAAAATCCAGAAGTATCAATAGCAGTTGCAAATAAGATGGCCATATTTTTTGATCTCAATGTTGAATTATCTACTGAATGTCCAGCAAGTGATGGATTTGCCAATTGACCAACACAATCGGTAAAATTAGTAGTCGTGTCAAAGTGATAAGTTGGAAGCGGAATGCCAGAACCAGCCATATTATCAATCATTTTTTTAATACCTTTTGATCCATATATCATAGGTAAATTAATTAAGTATTGACAATTAAATGGAAACTGGGTAGCACAATACGAAACGCCCGATTCAACCCTGCCTTCATCATAAGGTACTACTAAATCATTGGGTTGATGATACATATATAAAACGGGCGCTTGGGTATATGTATAATTGGTAAATAAATTTTTAAACATGGCTCCATAAAAACTTCCAACTCCTTTAATTTGATAAGGTAAAGTTGATGTGTTCATATCTCCTTCAATACTTCCTAAATCGGGGCGATTTAATTGCATGGCAGCGATATTCGTTGCAAATCCTGGTGTCTGAATACATTGATTTTCGTAAATAGAGTTCGGCGCTGAAACATTATTTAAAGCAGATGCTTGATCATATTTTTCAATACTATCATCTAAAAAAGCAGTTTCCAATGCAATAAATGCCCCAGCACTTTCACCTACAATAAATACATTTCGAGGGTCAATTTGATACTGTGAAGCGTGCGCTATTAAATATCGAAGCGCGCCTTTTGCATCTTGCATACCTCTATAAGCACCTCTATACCATTCGCTTGTATCTTGCATGTTTAGGCAGTTCCATGGAAAACCAAGTAACGATACATTGCAATTTACCAAGCTATTCGTTTGAAACATCCCCAATCGATAATTAATTGAGGCGGTTGTGTATCCGCGTTTGGCAAATTCACTTACCCATAATGGAATTTGATCACCATCCTTATTGCCTGCAAGAAAAGCACCTCCATGAATGGCTAATAATAAGGGCCGACCACAAGTGGGCACAATATCATTGGTAGGCACACAAATATTCAATAAATGAGTACGTGTTGTACCAGCAAAATCAATACTTGAGCCATATGCAATGTCTTTGGTAAGCTGAATTGTATAAGTTGTATCAATCCATTTTTGCGAAAATGTTATGGTATGTATCACAACTAAAAGGGTGAGGGTTATAAGTATTTTTTTCATATTACTATTTTCACTTGTAAAAATAGTGGATGAAAGGATAGTATGAACGTATTACATGTTTGAACATAAAAGAATAATTTGACAATTGTCAAATTATTAAAAACTAACCACTTACAACCTTAAATCGCCAAATCCAACCAAAAATCAACCACTTACTCATTTCTAATATTATATTTATAGCTTTAAACTAGGTTTGTCTTCTCTTCATTGAGAATTCCTAACCGAATCAATTTTTATATTCTACGAAACAATGAGTTCAATATCTTTTCAATTAAGTAATGATGCAAAACAAGCGATTCATATTGCGCAACAAATTGCCAAAGAAAATATGCATAGCACCTATTCGCCAGCACATCTTTTAAAGGCGCTATTACATAAGACTTTACCTCTACTGAAACAACTCGAAGCCGAAGGTATTGATGTTTACTATCTTGAAGAGTGGGCCGAAATTCGTATCGAATCCTACCCACGTTCTTCATCTATGACCGACTCAATTGTTGGCGATAAAGCATGTGAAGCTATATTTAACGAAGCCGATAATATTCGATTAAAAATTAATCGTGATGAAATTGATCTTGATTCACTACTGATATCAACAGTTACACCGGGTGTAGGTTTTAATTATGAACAACTCAAAACCTTGCCTCTAACTTCTTTTCAATTACTTGATAAAATTCAAAGTAATGGAGGTTTAAAACAAGGTGCCGCATCAGCTAATGTATCGTCTAATTCGTCAAGTAGCATAGGTGATGTAAAAATTGATGCATTGAATAAATACTGTATTAATAAAACCCAATTGGCACGCGATGGCAAACTTCAAAATATAATTGGACGTGATAAGGAAATTCGACAAATGTGTGAAATCCTTAGTCGAAAATCTAAATCCAATGTCATTATCATGGGTGAGCCAGGTGTGGGTAAAAGCGCACTTCTAGATGGATTTGCATTGGCTGTTGTGAATAATAAAGTACCAATGAATTTGCGCGATACCGAAATATTTGAAATTGATAATGGTGCTTTAATGGAAGGCGCTCAATATAAAGGTGAAGTAGATGATCGATTAAGAAAAATTATTAAAGAAATTACATCGCTCGAAAAAGGTATTTTATTTATTGATGAATTACATACCTTAATGGATAAACAAAATCCAAATTCAGGCGCAGCCAGTGTTTTAAAACCTGAATTAAGTAAAGGTATTCTTACTATGGTGGGCACAACAACCATTGATGAGTATCGAAAAAGTATTGAAAAGGATGAAGCCTTCAATCGCCGATTTGAAAGTATCAAGGTGGAAGAACCTGAAGCTTCAATTGCCGAAAAAATGATCAAGGATATTGTAACTGTTTATGAAAAACATCATGGTTTATTGCTTCATGAAAAAGTTGTTTCTGAAGCAGTTCGATTAGCGAAACGATTTGTAAAAGAACGTCGTTTACCGGATGCAGCTATTGATTTAATTGACCGTACTTTAGCTGTAACTAAAATGATGGTTGATACAGGAAGTAATGATGTAGCAGATTTAAAAACGCGACTCAATGAAATGAAGGACGATGCTACTGAAGATAAATTGCAATGGTTTTATCTTGAAATTCAAAATAGTTTAAGTCCAGTATTGTTAGCCAAATTAAATGAAGAATTTGAGTTTAAAAAAATTCAAACAGTTGAGCAAATGTTCACTCAACTCGATACCATACTGACCGATTTAGAAAAAGCATCGGTTGAACCTAAAACCCATGTTGAGGTGGCAGACTTAGCGGCGGTGGTTGCAAATAAAACAGGTATTCCAATTGGTAAAGTGCAAACTAAAGAAAAGGAGCGTTTGATTAATATGGAAAAACATTTGGGTGAACGTGTGGTTGGACAAGATCATGCTTTAAAAACAGTTTCTGAAGCCATCTTAGAATCACGTTCTGGATTAAATAAAAGCGGTCAACCTATTGCATCATTTTTCTTTTTAGGGCCAACAGGAACAGGTAAAACCGAATTGGCAAAATCAATGGCTGAGTTTTTATTTCAAGATGAAAATTCAATTATTCGTTTCGATATGAGCGAGTTTAAAGAAGAACATTCAGCAGCACTTTTATATGGTGCTCCTCCAGGATATGTGGGTTACGAAGAAGGCGGTATGCTTGTAAATAAAATTCGTCAACAGCCTTATGCCATTGTATTATTCGATGAAATTGAAAAAGCACATCCAAGTGTATTTGATATCTTTTTACAAGTTTTAGATGAAGGTAAAATGCATGATCGATTAGGTAAAGAAGGTGATTTTTCGAATGCCGTTATTTTGTTTACTTCGAATATTGGTGCCGAACAAATCATTGAATCGTTTAATAAAGGTGTGATTCCAAAATCGGATGATATGCTTGAACGAATGTCGAATTTTTTCAGACCAGAATTCTTGGCACGTATTACCGAAATTATTCCATTTGCACCAATCAGTGAAGAAAATGTAGTGAAGATATTTAATATTCATTCGGCGCACTTATTCAAATTACTCGATCAACAAGGTATTAGTTTTACCATGACAGACAAAGCAAAAGAAGCCATTGCTTTAATGGGTTTTACACCAAAGTATGGTGCACGACCTTTAAAAGGTATGATCAGAACCAAGCTTCGTAAACCTCTTTCGCGAATGATAATCACTGGCGAAATTGGTAAAGGATCGAAAGTGCATTTAGATATAGATGATAAAAACGAACTAGCATGGACTATCAATTAAGTTTTCAGAAATAGAATCTATTTAGTGATGATTTCATTCTGACTAATAAAAAACAGATTATAATTAAAATAAAAAAGGAATTAAATTTACCTACTCAAAACAAAAATTAATAACATAAAAAATTAAAACTATGATGGACAGTAATTATGGAATTGGTGGAAATGAAGTAAAGAGCGATGCCAGCGAAGCCTTTGCCGATATTCCGCAGAACCGAACTTTAATGATGGAGAAACTTACAAAAGATACTCCTGTAAAACCACAAATTGTTCATGGTTTGCAAACAATTGAACAAGTGTTTGATCAATATAAACCAGCAGTTGAAGTTGAATTTACAGATGCAGATGGTGTTGGAAAAAAAGAAACTTTAAGCTTTAGTAATTTAGGCGATTTTGGTGTGAAAGGAATTACTGAACAAAGCGCATTTTTACGTGATGTAACCACACAACAAGATCAATATCAAAAAATTGTAAAGCAATTAAAAACCAATAAAATCTTGAAAACTGCTTTAGAAAATCCAGAAGCAAAACAAGCAATGATTGATTCTATTCACTCATTAATTCAAGAATTAAATAACAATAAATAAATTATACTCTTTTAAATAAAAATAAAAATGAGCGATACTACACAACAAGAGCAAGGTCAAGAGCAACAGCAGTTTGCAGAAGCACCTAAGCAACAACAAATTTCAAATCCAGCAGAACTACTAAAAACGAGTTGCGATAAACTTGCAAAGTTTGGTGGATTCGATTTAATAGAAGCGGCAGTTGAAGGTGCACAAAATTTAAATCCAGAACGTAAAGCACGTAAAAATATATTCTTAAGTGAAAGCGGCAAGAAAAGTGAACGAGAAACTTTGAAGCGAACGCTTGAACTTTGGTCTGAAATTTTATCTTCAAGTTCTGATATTTCAAGCATGGTTGATCAATGCGATAAGAAATCAGAGCAATGTTCGCAAGTGCTGAAATCGAACTTGTCTAAAGCGGTTGAAGAAACCAAAGACCTTGAAAGAAGCTATCGATCAGTAGGCTTGTTTTTCAAAAATACAGAAGGCGACAAATTGAAAAATGTCTCTTTCATGAATTGTGAATTAGATCAATTGAAAGATTTAGATAATACCCGATTTATTGATTCAGTGGCTGAAGAATTAAAGATGAGTTATGATCGACTTGATTTACGAAATAACTACAGTATCATGTGTATTCCAGGTTATTTAGGATCGAATAAAGTGGTAGAAAAATGGGCTAAAATTGCACACGAAAATAAGGTGATGTTGGTAACAGATTTTGAACATCTCGATACACCAGATGATGTGATGGAATTATTTGAAATGGCCAATTTAACAGGTGGTGATAAATATAAAAGTAATGTGATGATGACTGCCAACTGGATGGTAGGTCGTGAAAAATTTAATGAATTAGGAGAAGAAGAAGATTTATATGTACCACCAAGTGGCGCACTCGCAGGTAAAATTTACAAGACTTTAATGAGCCAAGTTACAGCCGGTAAAAAATTCGGTAGTATGAATGAAGTAGATGGCGTTAAGTTTGATTTGAAGAAAAGCGAAATCGCCAATCTCGAAAAAATGGGTTTAGTGCCAATGGTAAAAGAGTACGGTAAAGTGATGGCTTTCTCCGCTAAGACTTTATTTAATGGCGATAATTTAGGACTTCAAACTTATTCTGTTGTACGTGTATTTGATTACGTAACCAAGGTATTAATGGATTTCTTAAATCGTAGAGCATTCGAAAATTTCAATGCCAATACACGTAAAGATTTAATGAATCAAATTGTAAAATTCCTTGATCAAATTACTGGTCCAGATAAATTAATTGAAGATTTTACCATTCGTCGTTTTGAACAAGATCCAAATCAAAAAGATCGAATTCATTTAGATATTCACATGAAACCATATTTCCCAGCAAAGAACTTCTTGATAAAAATGGATGGACAAAAAGGAGATGATGGCACCGAATGGAATAGCGAATACAACCAACAATAAATAATCGAAACAAAAACAATCAAAAAAAGCTGCTTCACTTGAGGCAGTTTTTTTTTGAAAGGAGGATGAATGTTTTACTTAGTTTTTTTACGTGCAAAATTGACACCTAAACCGCCAATGGCTTGTAATGCAATATTATTTACTTTGGCTATTCCATCTACAATTGGTGCATTTCCTTTAGCAAATGTCACCTTACCTTCAAGGTTAATATAGAGTCGGTTTTTTATTAAATAAATTTGTTTAGCAATGGCAGTATTAAAAACCAAACCTCTCAATCGATAACCTTTAATATCAAATCCTGGTCCTTCGGGATAGG
Source organism: Chitinophagaceae bacterium (assembly GCA_035388625.1). Lineage (GTDB taxonomy): Bacteria > Bacteroidota > Bacteroidia > Chitinophagales > Chitinophagaceae > OLB11. The sequence continues at coordinate 10,101 of DAOOQH010000011.1, forward strand.
ATTTATTTCGAATGGTATTTTCAGGATGCATTAAAACACTTCCAATACCATTTCGAAAAATAAAGTATTTAAACTTTCGTGCATAATTAATGGTAAGCATATTAAACCCATGCGAAATGCCAAAACGTTGTATATCTGGATGTTTATTTTTTAGATATAATTTATGATGAATGGCTTCAAACTCAATCGCATATTTATCAAACCATTTACTAAAACGCCAATCCCAATAGTAAGGAGATATCAAAGATTCGCTTTCATATTTTGCTTGTTTGATTTTTATATCAGGATACCCTTTTTGTTGTATCGTTAATGGAAGAGGAATATTATACGCGTTGCCTCCATGCAATTCAAATGACCAATGTGATTGTGAAAATAAATTGATCGGTTTAATCAGTATCAATAAAAATATAAGTTGACGCATCCTAGTTTCAAATATAATAATTGGAATCGAATTCATCTAAAATTCAATCTGAATGAAAGTTTCAATGGATTTTAAAGTGACAAAAACTAGACTGTAAAATTTATTTTTAAAAATAAATTTGTAAATATGAAAATCACTCACTTATCTTTGCGCTAGTTCTTACAAACAAATTTTATCAAGAAAGGTAGAGGGAATGGCCCGATGAAACCTTGACAACCTGTCCACTTTTAAAGTGAGATAAGGTGCCAACTCCATCTCTTCAGCAATGAAGAGAAAGATAGAAAGAAATGCAATAAAATATTAAGTGCACAAAAATATTTAAAAGCTCTTCTGACTATTCAGGAGAGCTTTTTTAGTTTTAACACTAGAGGCTTTCCCCTGAATTTTTTTGATAAATATATTTTTTAACCCCTTGAAAAGAGTTGATGAGAATTCAATCGTTCAAGTAAAAACAAATTATTTATCATGAGCAACAGCACAGAAATTATTCATTCAATTCCAGTTGATCCATTAACAGGATCTATTTCAGTACCCATTTATCAAACAGCAACTTTTGTACAAGAATCACCTGGCATCAACAAAGGTTATGATTACGCACGAAGTAATAATCCAACAAGAGCCGCCTTAGAAAAAATGGTTGCGCAACTTGAACTTGGCGAAGCGGGTTTTGCTTTCGCAACAGGACTTGCAGCCATTGACGCTGTTTTAAAACTTCTTTCAACGGGTGATGAAATCATTGCTGTTGATGATATTTATGGCGGCGCGTTTAGATTATTCACACATGTATATCAAAAGTTTGGTATTAAGGTTCATTATGTAGATACAACTGATGCTGAAAATGTATTGGAGTATATCAATGAAAAAACAAAATTGATCTGGTTAGAATCTCCTACAAACCCAACATTAAAAATTTCAGACATTCAAAAAATTGTATCCATTGCTCACGCTTATCATGCTTGGGTAGTGGTTGATAATACGTTTGCCACACCAATAGCACAAAAGCCAATTCAATTAGGTGCAGATATTGTAATTCATAGTGGTACAAAATATTTAGGTGGGCATTCAGATTTAGTGGCTGGATTGGTCATTGTAAAGTCAATTGAACTTGCCGAAAAAATTAAGTTTATTCAAAACGCTTCGGGTGGCATTTTAGGTCCACAGGATTGTTGGTTATTGATTCGAGGAATTGAAACTGTGGTTCTTCGCTTTAAGCAACAATGTCAAACTGCTCAAATACTCGCCGAGTTTTTATCAAAATGTGATGAGGTTGATCAAGTTCATTATCCAGGTTTGTCAAGTCATAAAAATCATATCATTGCAAAAGAACAGCAACAAGGTTTATATGGTGGAGTGATTTCATTTACCTTAAAAAATGATACTGAGGCAGCGGCTATTGCGTTTGTAAAAAGTACAAAGTATTTTAAGTTAGCTGAAAGTTTGGGTGGTGTAAAAAGTTTAATTTGTCATCCTGCACAAATGACGCATAAATCAATTCCGCGTGATATTAGAATTCAATCTGGTGTGAAAGATTCATTGATAAGGATTTCTTGTGGAATTGAAGAGACTATTGATTTAAAAGAGGATTTGAAACTAGCTTTTGAAAAAATAGAAATATTAAATGAATCATTACGCTTAGTGTAATCAAGTATTGAAACATTCATCTTTAAAACAAAAAACAAAATAATTATAAATGGAGAAGCAACTAAAGCTAGGTTTAATAGGATTTGGTGTAGTTGGAGAAGGCGTGTATCATGTTATAAATAATACACCTTCTTTAAACGCAAGTATTAAAAAGATAGTGATTAAACATCCAGAAAAATTGAGGAATGCCCCTAAGGATTTATTTACTACTAATATTGATGAAATTTTATTGGATAGTGAAATAGATGTGGTAGTTGAACTCATTGATGATGCAATTGTCTCTTTTCAAATTGTGAAAAGTGCCATGCAAAACGGGAAGCATATTGTGAGCGCCAATAAAAAAATGATTGCCTATCATCTTGAAGAGTTAATTGCTTTGCAAAGAAAGTATCAAGTTTCATTTTTGTATGAAGGTGCTGTATGTGGTAGCATTCCAATTATTCGAAATTTAGAAGAATATTTCGACAATGATTTATTAAATTCAATTTCGGGTATTGTAAATGGATCAACGAATTTTATTTTAACGAATATTGTAGAAAAGGGACTAACCTATCATGATGCATTGAAATTAGCACAGGATTTAGGTTTCGCGGAATCAAATCCAATGCTTGATGTGGAGGGAATTGATGCCGTGAATAAATTATGTATTTTATTGAAGCATACGTTTGGTATACATGTTTTGCCATCTGAAATTCTACATAAAGGTATTTCACAGATACATGAAAATGATTATCAGTTTGCTTTTGAAAAGGGCTATGAGATAAAATTAGTGGCGAATGCATTTCGAATTTCAGATAATGAAGTAGTCTCTTATGTTTTACCAGAGTTTGTAAAACCGGGTCAACAATTGTTTCAAGTTAAGAATGAATACAATGGCGTTTTGTTAAGTTCAACATTGTCGGATGAACAATTTTTGTATGGTAAAGGTGCAGGTCGATATCCAACATCATCTGCCGTGATAAGTGATATTGCTGCTTTGAGATATGGTTATAAGTATGAATATAAAAAGTCGAAATACGTAAGTCCTTACCATATCACATCAAAATCTTTACTTACTATTTATATTAGCTATAGTATAGATACTGAAATAGATGAACATGATTTTGATACTATTTTTGAACGACACGCAAGTGCTGAGCGATGCTATATCATTGGTGAAATGCAATTAGAAAAACTAATTCAATCAAGATGGATACATGATTCAAAGTCATCTTTAATTGTGTTTGGTAATCAAAGTACAAAACGAAAGCAATCAATAGCGATTGATTCCATAAATTTTATCACTCCTACTTTGGCGTATGCATAAGCTTGATTTGTATCATTGATTATGAGAGTTTGCTTTTTATAAGATTTAATATGTTGATTAAAATTTTTAAAAGATTCAATATCTGGATAAAGATTTTCTCAATTCAATTTCTTATTTTAGATTTTTATTTTAGCCATGAATAACCTACCTACTAAATCATGCTTGGCTTGTAATAAAATTCTGAAAGGCAGAATCGACAAAAAATTTTGTAACGATCGATGTCGGAATTATTACAATAACATGCAAAAAACCGATGGAAGCAATTACACAAGAAATATTATTAATGTATTGCGAAAGAATCGAAGAATATTGAATAACCTATTAGATACTCATGTAATGGTGAAAACCACCCATGATCGATTAGTCACCAATGGGTTTCAGTTTAATTATCACACACATCTACAAAAAAATCGGAAAGGGGGTGATTATGTATTTTGTTTCGAAACGGGATATAAAGCTATAGAGCATGAACGTTATTTGGTTGTAAGAAGGTTGGAGAAATAAGATCTACCAATCTTTTTCCAATTTAACCGGCTGACCACTTACTTTGTCCTTTTTTTCACGAAGTTTTTTCTCTTCTTGATTGAGAGCGTTTAGAAGTTGGTCTGCTTGTTCTTTGGTTAATTTAGAAGGCATTGGTTTAGGTTTGTCACCTTCTTTTTCATCTGGTTTTTTAGGGTCTTTTTCACCTTTATCATCTTT
>DAOOQH010000011.1:14270-28143 GCA_035388625.1 Chitinophagaceae bacterium
TTCTTGTCATCTTTTTTATCTTGCTTGTCTTGTTGTTGTTTCATTTTTTGGGCATAGGCTAAATTGTATTTAGTGTCTGCCGAATTCGGATTGACTTTAAGTGATTGTTTATAATAATTAATGGCCTCATCCCATTTTTTTTGATCTGCATAGGTATTACCAATATTATGATTGGAGAATGATTTTAAGCTTTTGTCCTTTGAATTTTTAGCTGATTCTTCAAATTGTTTTGCCGCTTTTTCGTAGTCTTTTTGTTGATATAAAGCATTTCCTAAATTGTATTGCGCTTCTCTATTTTTTTTGGTTTCATAGGCCTTTTGATATTCCGCAGCAGCTTCTTTATATTTTCCTTGTGCGTATAATTTATTACCACTATAAATATGTTGATCTGCAGTTTGCGCAAACAAATGAGATGAAAATAAGGTCAATAAAACCAATATTAGTTTATTCATGCCGGCAATGGTTTTTTTCTGTCAGGAATAAAAAATTCAACAAATATTAATAATAAACTGATGCCTAAAAAGTATTGGTAATAGCTATTATAGTCGCTAAAAATACTATCGCCAAAATTCTTCTGCTCTGTTGAGTTTATTTTTTTAGCGATTGCTTCAGCAGCCGCATCAGTATTACCTAAACGTAAATAAATGCCTTGACCGTCAGAGGCAATATCTTGAAGTTCTTTTTCATTTAATTTGGTAATAATATCTTCTCCTTTTTCATCTTTTTTATTTTCTCTAGTTTCTGGATCTATAATAGTAGATCCTTCTGGTGAGCCAATTCCTAATGTATTAATCATGATACCTTCGCCTACAGCTTTTTTTACTTCATCTGAGGCACCTTCATCATGGTCTTCACCATCACTAATAATAATGATACTTTTGTATTTGGTTTCTTTTGCATTGAACGATTGTCGCGCCATACTAATGGCTTCACCTATTACCGTGCCTTGCGTAGGAACTTGATTGGGTGAGGCGCCTGATAAATTCATTTTTAGGGCCGACATATCAACAGTTAATGGAACAGATACATAGGCTCTTCCAGCAAAAGTGATTAATCCGATACGGTCGTTTCCTAGTTTTTCAATCAATCTGGCAACAAATTGTTTGGCTTTTTCTAATCTGTTAGGCGATAAATCCTGTGCTAACATACTTTTACTAACATCAAGCGCAATCATGACATCAATACCTTTTCTTTCAATTTTTTCAGATCTTGAGCCTGCTTGTAAATTGGCTAAACCAATAATACCAATAATAAAGGCAAGTAGTAAAAGTCCGAATTTAATAAAACGAAGAGGTTGACTATATCGAGGCATGAGGGCATTGACTAGTTTTTCATCACCAAATAAGCGAATAGCCTTGATTCTTTGTTGGTTTTGATAAAGAAAAAACACAAGCAACAAAATACTCAAAAGCAAAAGCCAAAATAAATCGGGATGTTGAAAACGTAACACATCGCAAAAGTAAGTGCAAACAATTTTTTCTAAAATGGTTTAGGGAAGTTTTAACGATTTAGTTTGACCCAAATTTTGCAGTAGCCCCAAAGGCTAGGGCAAAGCGCAAAGATTTGTACGGTGGCATTTGGGGCTTGTTCAGACATACTTTGTATTGTCAGTAAAACCCTGACATAGTAAGTGCTTCCTAAAATTGCTTAAGAAAATAATGCACTTACTTTCGTCATTTGCTGTCACACTGCAAATTTGGGTTAAAACTTGTAAATTCAATAAACTCCATTCATTATAGATATTATTAATTCTTGTTTACAAATGAATTTTTGATTGTAATTCATTTGCCCTTTATATTTGTAATCATAATAAAATAAGTCATGGCATATTCAGAAAAAGTTTTAGAGCATTATAATAATCCTCAAAACGTTGGAACCTTAGATAAAAGTAAAAATAATGTAGGAACAGGTTTAGTAGGCGCACCAGAATGTGGTGATGTAATGCGTTTACAAATTGAAGTAGATGATGCAACAGGCATTATTAAGGATGCGAAGTTTAAAACATTTGGTTGTGGTTCTGCAATTGCTTCATCTAGCGTAGCAACAGAATGGTTGAAAGGCAAAAGTATTGATCAAGCAATTACTATAGACAATATGGATATTGTTGAAGAATTAAATTTACCACCTGTAAAAATTCACTGTTCAGTATTAGCTGAAGATGCGATTAAAGCTGCAATTAATGATTACCGTGTAAAAAATGGTATGGAAGCTTTGGTGCTTGAAGAAAAAGTAGTTCACTAATTTTAAAATAAGTTTGTATCCAAGCATGAAACCGATATGGGATCATGCTTGGATTTTTTATTGCCTCATCAATATTTTCTAAGACTTTAAAAACTTAATCCATCATTTCGATTATCTCTATCGGAAGCTAGAAATGGCGGTGGGCTTAGGTTACCATGGTTCATTTGTGCACTCATAGGGTCTGAGTTTCTAACTATTTCATCATCTGAATTGGGTGATATTGGTTCGAGTAAACCTGTTTGATTCGCTAACCAAGGATCAAAATCAATATCTTTTCCAGAATCATCTTTATAGGTTGGCACAATGACTAAGGTATGACGAAACGAATATTCATCTGGTAAATTATGCAAATCGTTATGTAATGGGTCGTTGGGATCAAGTTTAATAGCAGCAATATCAGGATATTTTGCATAATACATACGTAAGCCTAGTTCACGAACAGGGGCTATATTTTCAACTTGATATTCAATTTCCCATATCATTTTTTTTAGCTGATCAATTGGAAACACAATACTTCTTGCATCCATCGTTCTATTTGAATTCGGCATGATAGATGTAAGCAGAGGCTGGCATTCGAGTTTATAACGTGTAACTAAATCTCTTGCTGTTGATCGAGAGATGCCAGTAAAAGGTGGTTGGTTTGAAAGATCAAAATTATCTTGAGGCATTTTCATTTTGAATTTATTGAGAACACAAGATAAAACTAAATAAGACAGATTAAAAAGTGCAGGCTAAGAAATGTTGAAGTTTTAATCCCAAATTACGCATTAGAATTTGACAAAGGAAAATGCTAATGCGTTAGTTGGATTTACCCCGATTTAGAAATTGTTTTCAAGCTTTGTAAAAGGTTGAATTACAATTTCTTTATCGTTTCGGCATTTCTAATGCTGAATCTGGGTTAAAATCAGACATGAAATTCAATTTTCTTTTTATTCTAAATTGCAAACATTGATAGCTAGAATTTATAAAATTTAGAATTAAGAATACCTTATTTTTGCAACAGAAATTTAGAATATGGAAACTGCATTAGAAAACAGCATTTATATTAGTGATAAAGCGAAAGCAAAAGTTGAACAGCTTTTTGCTGAGTCGGGTTTAGATGATACTCATTTCGTACGAGTAAGTGTAGTTGGTGGTGGTTGTAGCGGATTGAGTTATAAACTCGATTTTGATAATGAAATCAAACCTATGGATCAAGTTTTTGAAGATAAAGGGATTAAATTAGTAACTGATCTAAAAAGCTTTTTATACTTAGTAAATACAGAGCTCGATTTTTCAGATGGCTTGAATGGAAAAGGTTTCAATTTTGTGAATCCAAATGCAAGTCGAAGTTGTGGTTGCGGAGAGAGTTTTGCAGTGTAATATGAAGCAAAAAGTTTAGTGGTTGCCAGATCAACAAGAACTTTACGATGAAATTTTTATATTCATAACGGAATTTTCTTAGGCAAAGACTACATAATTCAACCACACTTTTATTCTTTCTGAATTAGAATTTTTCTGGTTATACTGTTATGAATAGTATTCAAATTAAGAAAATAAAGGCCTTTATTTGCTAATAAATATTGATCAAGATAAAAGTATTGAATTCCATTAGTAAGGTATCCTTTAAATAGAGAGACAATTTTTCTGCCTGATATATCAAAAAGACTCAAGTCAACATTTTCTGGTTCTGATAAGAAGAGTTTAATATTCAGCACTCCAGATGTCCAGGGTATGGGATAAACCTTCAAATAAGTTTGATCTTGAAGTTCTTGTGTGTCTTCAAATTTTTCGAAATTAATTTTAAAAGCATATAAGGCTCCAGCGGAGAATTGATAATTGATACTATCATCGAAATTCTTAATATAAAAATCTGAAAGTACTACCGCATTCCCTTTTTTATCTACCAATGGCTCTTCTAACAAATATCTTTCAATGATTGGTTTTGGGAATATATGTTTTGTTTGATCAATAAAGGAACAGTTTGTACTCATTCTTGTTATAATAAAAGTATCTATTTTTCGAATACAAGTATATAAAATGGAGTCATGTTGGGTGAATTTGTAACCAAGATTATTGATTCCAATCACGTCGGGATTTATAATACATACCTCTTCTAAATCTAAGTTGAAAACTCTTACTACACGACCATATTTACTATTTCCAGCAATCGTATAAATTTGTTTTGTGCTATTATCATAAATGAAATCATTTACATGAATAATTCTTTTATACTTTTTCAACGTTCCATCGAGTCCGTATTTATTGATCTCTCCATATAATCCACTAGTGTAAATACTATTCTCAATAATTTCAATATGATCTCTTGTATATCCACCACTTGGCTCATTTTGAATACTCCTCCAATTTAGTTCTCCTGTACTCAACGAAAATTGCATTAAATAGTTTTTTACTAAAAAATTATTTCCATCTACAGTTGATGAATAGCATAAAGTCAAACTTGTATCATTGATAGCTATAAACGGAGGTACACAGGGCTCTTCATTACCGGGTTCTGCTAAATCAATTTCTTTTTCAAATATGGTCTTAAAATTTTTATTAAAACCCATCATATTGCAGTAATATTCACTCTTAGGTAGAGCAAACAAAGAGTAGTAATGAGAGATGAAAATATCGCCTGAAGAAGATACTTTAATATCGTTGATGATTGCACTAAAACTCGTAGAAGAATAGTATTTAAGAGGTATATGCTTCGAATTAATTTCTTCGCCTAGCGAATTAAATTTATTCAGGATAAGTACTCGTTTATATTCACCATTTGAATTGGTAGTGTCCTTTATGTACGCCCCAATTATTAATACAATATTTTGATCCTTATCAATGAACAACTTAGCTTTCCTCTCAAATCTAGACTCGTAATTCTTGTTGAACGAAATGGGTAAAATATTTTTTTGCCAAAGAAGTTCTCCATTAGCATTTATTTTTGTGATGAAACTTATAGTGGTGTCTGACGGGTATTTTGAATAGCAACAATAGGTATTTCCTAAACCATCCATCGTGTATCCTTGAATCTCATATTCCCAAGGAGGAAATCTACTTGTAGAATCGGTAAAGACCTTTCCCCACAGCAGATTACCAGCTGAAACGAACTTTATAAAGAACATGAATACACAAAAAAGTATGCTTGATAATATTCTCATTTATAAAATAAAGTATTGCTATCAATATTACTAAGAAAGTTTCACAATTGAGAATGCTCAATGTCATAGTAGTCTCATAAAATCAAATTGGGATTTGAGTATACAACGAATTCAGAACACCTAAAAATGAAAGTTGAATGGTAGCTTTAAATCGAAAGTTTTGCTGTGTAGTTGACTATTTACTCCTCAATTTGAAAGATCTCTTTATGATTTCTTCCATAACCATCATAATCTAATCCATATCCAACTACAAATTTATTAGGGATATTAAATCCAACATAATCAACTTCTAATTGAAATTGCAACGCCTCAGGTTTTTGAAGTAAGGTGCAAATTTTTATTGAAGCTGGTTGCAATTTTAAAAGTGAAGGAATAAACTCAGACATTGTTTTACCTGTATCAACAATATCCTCAACCAATATAACATCTTTGTCAGTTAAGTCTTCTTCTAAACCAATTGAAGTAATCACTGTTCCGGTTGATGTGGTGCCTTTATAGGATACCAATTTAATAAATGAAATGGTTGAAGGCGTTGAAATATGTTTAAATAAATCGGCAGCAAACATAAACGACCCGTTTAAAATGCCAATAAATACTGGATTCTTATCTTTATAATCACTACTAATTTGAACACCTAATTGTGCAATTCGTTCTTGAATAACAGATTCGGTAAGGTATGGAACAAATGTTTTATCTAAAACTTGAATAGACATTATTTTTTCTTTTTAGGCGTTTCTTTCTTTTTTAAATCAGCTTTCTTCTTTGCATCGGTCTTCTTTTTGTCATCAGCTTTCTTCTTCGTATCACTTAATTTTTTTGCGTCATTTTTCTTTGCATCTGCTTTTTTCAAATCGGATGCACTTTGTTTTTTAGCATTTGATTTCTTTGGATCCTCTTTTTTTACTTTACTATCTTTTGATTTACTATCCTTGGATTCGGTTTCTTTTTTTATATCACGTTTAATACCCGTTTTTGTTACCTGAACATTCGATTTTTTATCCTCTACCTTCGTGTTTTTGTCGTCTACTTTTTTAGGTATTGGTTTATTTGCAATGGTTGCAGTCTCAGTTTTTTTGATTACAACACTTGGTTTCGGATTCACAATTTCAATTTTCTTAACAGTATCAACCTTTTTTATTGGTCTTGGGCTATACACGATCTTATCAAATTTTTTCTTTAAATCTTTTACTGAATCATCAATTCCTGGTTCGTTATAGGTTCGTTTAATTTGAGGTGGTGCAGGGGTTTCGATTACTGGAGGAGTAGTTTCAATTACTTGAACTTCTTGTATTGGCTCTACAATAACCTCTTTTTCTTTTTCAACTGGGGGTATAGGTTCTTCCTTTTTTTCGATAACAGGTTGAGGTTCAGGTATTACAATGGTTTCAGTCTTGGCTTCTAGTGGTTTCGAACTTAGTAATTGTTCTATACGAGCTGCTTTTTCAGCATTGAGTATATCTTCGTTTGAAGTGATAATAGGTTCGACTTTTTCTTCAATCACTTCAGTTTTTTGAATCGGTTCTTCAATTACTTTTTGTTCAATAGTTTTTTCAGGTTCAATGATCTTTTCTTGAATCGGTTCAACAATCACTGGTGGTGCCTCTTCACGAATAATTTCTTCAACTTTGGCTTCAACAGGTATTGGGTTTTCAATAATCACTTTTTGAACAGGTTTCAGTTCAATTTTTCTTTCTTCAACACGCGCAATAACTGGTTCAACTTTTTTAGGTTGTTCGAATTCATTTAAAAAACGTTGTTTCGTTTTTGGCATGTCATACGATTTATATTGTAACGACAAGCGTTCGCCAACTTCAGGTTCTTGACCTGGCGTTAAATTATTATACGCATACAAATTGCTCAAAAGCATCGCTTCTTTTTGAGAAATTAAATGCATGGTTTCATTTTCTTTTACAATATGAAATTCTTCAGTTCCAATTTTTCTTTTCTTCTCAATAAAAATAAAAAGATCGGCAGAAAGGGGTTCATCTGCTAAATCGTTCAAAGCTAAAAGTTTTGCATATCGAATATTTTTTTCAAGAGCCTTAGGTAATAAGGTTTCTCCTTTACTTGCCCAAAAACCTTTAAGTCCTTTGTAATAAGTTGATGGATCGTCGATATGAGTTAGGTTCCGTGTTTGGTCGCTATTGGGTACCACTTCTGAATGGATCAATCCATTGGAGGATGAAATAGCCTCGTAAGTATATTGCTGTAAATTATATTTTTCTACTAAGTCGGTTAAACGTTTCACATACACTGGATTTGTTGCATAGCCAGCACGTTTTAATCCACTTGCCCATCCTGCATAATCGGTTTTTTCTAAATCAAATAAAAAATGATATCGATTACTACCTTTTAAAAAATCAGAGTGGTCGATATATGATTGTTCAGCGCTTACATATTTTCGAAAGCATTCTTGTTTTTTATCATCATCATGTAAAATGGTTTCGCCCATCCATGTTGATTTACATTTAATTCCAAAATGGTTGTTTCCTTTGGTTGCCAATTCACTTTTGCCGGCAGCACTTTCATGAATGCCTTGTGCAAGGGTAATAGCTGCAGGAACACCCGATCTTAATTGTTCAGCAATTGCAAGAGACTTATACGTTTCAATATAGGATAGTACATCATTCTCATCCTGGGCAAAAACAACCCAATTTGAGAGAACCAATAAGCAACTTATCACGAATGTTTTCAAATTCATATTTTTTTATTTTTTTCGAGTGATCATCACACCATCTCTGAGCGGCAAAAGTACACTCTCAACCCGTTTATCGTTCAAAATTTTTTCATTATATACATGCATTGCCTTTGCATTTTTGCTCGCCTTTTCTAATGACAAAACTTCGCCATGATACAATACATTATCTGCTAAAATGAAACCACCTTTTTTTACCTTGTCAATTACCAAATCAAAATAATTACTGTAATTGATTTTATCTGCATCAATAAAAACTAAATCAAATTCATAATCTAATTCTGGAATAATGGAAGCGGCTGTCCCGATCATCATTTTAATTTTATGTTGATATCCAGATTGTTGAAAAGCAGCATGACAAAGTTCACTCAATTCTTCGTTGATATCAATGGTAATTAATTGTCCATTTTCGGTAAGTCCTTTTGCCAAACAAATGGCCGAATAGCCTGTGAAAGTGCCTATTTCTAGAATATTTTGAGGCTGAATCATTTGGCTAATCATACTTAAAACCTGACCTTGTAAATGACCCGAAAGCATAATTGGTAATTCGGTTTGCAGATGTGTTTGTCGTCTTAAATTATAGAGGGTTTCGCTTTCAGAACTAGAATGGGTTTCGCAATAAGTATTAATTTCTTCTGATGTTAATAAATGCATATAAGGTAGTTGTATATTTATTTACCTTTTTTAGAAAAGAGAAATAATAATAGAAAAGTTATTAAACCATTTATAATGAGGAGTTCGATTCCAATTTTATATCCGCCAAATATAGTAGATGATAGCGAAGTAAGTGTGCTTGCGAAGCCTTCATTGATTGTTAATTTTTTTATAAACCATTCTGCATTATTAATCATGTCAATAACAAGTGTAAGTAGTGGTGCAATGATACAAAGTGGTAATACAATTTTATCGTTGATGATCCTCTTCGTTAAAATGCCAAATGAAAATAGTCCTAAAAGTGGGCCATAGGTATAACCAGCTAATTTAAGAATCACATCAATAATTGATTTATCATTAATTAATTTAAATATCATGACACATGCAAAAAAGATAATAGCAAAGATGAGATGAACGGTTATTCTTGTTTTTTTACCTTCAGCTTCTGATAGTTTTTCATTTCTTTTCAAACCTAAAATATCAATACAAAAAGATGAAGTAAGTGCTGTTAATGCGCCATCTGCAGAAGGAAATAAAGCTGATATTAATCCTATAATAAATAAAATAGAAACGCCGGCCGATAAATAACCATTTAATGCAATGGCTGGAAATAAATCGTCTCCTTTAATATCAATCCCATTTTTTGTTGCAAATAAATACAAGCATCCGCCTAAAAAAAGAAAAAGAAAATTGACAAAAAGAATAACCGTGCTGAAAGTCAACATATTTTTTTGAGAATTCCCAATATTATTAACGCTAATATTTTTTTGCATCATCTCTTGATCAAGTCCTGTCATACCAATCGTAATAAAAGCACCACCAATAATTTGTTTTAGAAAGAAACCACCTGATTTTAAATCGGTATTAAACACTTTGGTATAGCCTGCTTCTTTCATTTCGTTTAGCGAAGCAAAAAAACCACTATCCATTTTACTCATAATAGCAATTATACAAACTACTAAACCTAGTAGCATGAAGGTTGTTTGCAATGTATCGGTATAGACAATGGTTTTTACACCTCCTTCAAAAGTGTATAATAATATGAGAAGCAGAATAACAAAAGTGGTTAACCAAAACGGAATACCCATATTGTTTAAAATAAATAGTTGAAGAATATTGACAACCAAATACAATCGAGCAGTTGCGCCTAAAGTTCGGGAAATAATAAAAAAGAAGGCACCCGTTTTATAAGAGGTCATTCCTATTCGATTTTGTAAATAGCTATAAATTGAGGTAAGTTGTAATTTATAATACAGGGGAAGTAAAACATAAGCCACAACTAAGTATCCTAGAAAATAACCGATTACCACTTGAAAGTATTGAAATCCGCTTGCTCCAACTGTACCAGGCACACTTACAAAAGTTACTCCACTCAATGAAGTACCTATCATGCCAAACGCAACCAACATCCAATTTGAATTTCGATTGCCTATGAAAAAGGATTCATTATTACTTTTTTTGGAGGTAAAATAAGCAACAACTAGTAATAGCGCGAAATAGGCTAATACAAAGAAAAGTAAAATGGATGAAGACATAATTTATATTCTATGGCGGTAAAAATAGTAATACCAGTGTAATTTGCAATATAGACCAATATTTATTATTTAGTATTACTTGTTATTGCAAATCTTACAGTGGTACATGCCGATTGAAAATATGTTCAGGACAATTGAGTTTACGAAAATTGGTCTGTTAAATATTTCATTTCGGTACAATTTCAATGAATAATCGCTAAGGTATCATGAGAATCATAGAAACTTGAAATAAATGAATCTGTGAAGAAATAATATTTTGAACAAACTGACCAGAAAATAATTTTCAAAATCCCCTTGTCAATTCATTACTTTGCATGAATGACACAACGCGAACTTTTTTTACGTCATGTAGCGCAAACATCTGAAGCACCTCTTTGTTTTCAAGTAAGCAAAGCAGAAGGCGTTTATTTATTTGATGAAGCTGGAAAAAAACATATCGATTTAATTGGTGGTATTAGTGTTTGCAATGTTGGACATGGGAATGAAAAAGTAATTGCAGCCATTAAGGAGCAAGCTGAACATTATCTGCATGTAATGGTATATGGCGAGGTCATTCAATCTCCTCAAGTAAAGTACGCGCAAAGTTTGGCGAAGTATTTACCATCTCAATTACAAAATATTTATTTTACGAATAGTGGCACTGAGGCAACTGAAGGGGCTATGAAATTAGCTAAACGAGTTACCGGCAGAAGTAAGATGATATCTTTTAAACAATCCTATCATGGAAGTACACAAGGTGCGCTAAGTGTAATGGGTAGTGAGTATTGGCAACAAGCCTTTAGACCCTTGTTGCCAGATATTTATCAATTTGATTATAATGATGCACAAGTTATTGATGCGATTGACGATAAAACAGCTTGTATTATTTTAGAACCGGTTCAATCAGAAGCAGGTATTATTATTCCTGATATTAAATGGATGCAAGCTATTCGTAAGAAATGCGATGAAGTAGGTGCATTTTTAATTTATGATGAAATACAAACAGCTTTTGGACGAACTGGAAATCTTTTTCGATTTTTAGAAATTGATATCATTCCCGATATTTTATTATTAGGAAAAGCTTTAGGAGGTGGAATGCCAATGGGTGCTTTTATTTCAAATAAAGAAGTAATGGATACCTTCATGTATAATCCGGTTTTAGGTCATATTACTACATTTGGTGGTCATCCAGTTTGTTGTGCTGCGGGTTTAGCTGGTTTCGAATATTTAATTGAAAATAATTTAACTGATGATGTGAAAAGAAAGGAGATGCTATTTAAAAAATTACTAGTTCATCCATCCATTTTAAAAGTATCAAGTTGTGGTTTATTGATGGCAATACATTTTGAGAATTATGAAACCAATAAAAAAATAATCGATACTTGCATTGTAAATGGTGTGTTTACCGATTGGTTTTTATTTGCGTCGAATGCTTTGCGTATTGCGCCTCCATTAATTATTTCTGAACGAGAAATTGAAGAGGCTTGTCGTATCATTTTAAAATCAATTGATGAGGTACTCAATCATTCATAGGTTGATGCGTTTTTTTGCGAGTTTCATTCTAATAGCGATTTTTATTAGTATAATCTCGTTCACTTTTTTTCTATATTCAAATTCATATGATTCGTTTGTAAATTCTATTTTAGATCAAATTCATCGACCCGATATTTATGAAAAAGTAACTTCCATTTATTTCACAAAGGCTAAATTTTTACAGCTCAGATTAATTAGCTTTGTTGGTGCAGTTGCATGTTTGCTTGGAATTTTAATTTTGTTTTTTTACAGAATAAAGTATTTAAATCTTGTTGATCAAATTGCTCATTCTGTAGAAAGCTATTTGGCTAAGTCGAAGCATATCATTCAATCTTTTAGTAAGGAAGGGAAATGGATATTGCTAGTTTTATTTATTAGCATTTTTGTTCGATCTGTGTATTATGCAAACACATTTTTTATTCAGTATGATGAGGCGTGGAATTATAATTTATTTTTAGATCAAGGAATATTTTACAGTATAGGTGCTTATAATAATTATCCGCTGCATAATATCATTTCATGGTTATTTGTTCATGGATTTGGTAATACAGTTTTTGTGTTACGGTTGCCTTCGATTTTATTTGGATTAGCAACAGTGTTCGTGTTAGTAATTTCAATAAAGTATTTTTTAAAAAGCGAATGGATGGCAATTTGTATACCACTTTTATTTTCATGTTTGCCTGTTTCGGTTTTTTATATGATGTATGCAAGAGGAGTGATATTAGAGATCTTTTTTTCGATTATAATTATCAGCCTATTTTTTTATTATTTTAAAAAAGGATTTACCTATCAACGAATTATTATTTTATCGATATTCAATGCATTAGCAACTTATAGTATGTTATCGCATCCTTATTTTATTTTGGCAACAACCATTGGTTTTTTTGTTTATGCGATCAGTATTTCAAAAGATTTAATTCTAAAGTCAATTGTTTATGGAGGGTTATCATGTTTATTGAGCTATTTGTTGTTAGTGCCAATGCAATTGGGTACTGGCTTAACGCCTGGCTTGTCGGCATCGTATGGTTTTAGTTTGCCTAGTTTCAATGATTATCTTCATCATATTGAATTATACTCCTCGTTTATAACTGGATTTTCTCTGTTGTTTTATTTATTCTTCTTAATATCGATTATTTTACTTGTTCAAAACTTGCGTAAAAAGAATATAGTTTATTTTCTTTCATTGATGAATCTAGGTCTTCTATTACTTATGGTTTTAATTCCTTTATTTACAAAGATATTTCCTCCAGAAAGAGCATTTGGATTTTTAATTCTTGTTCCGATTTCAATGCTTAGTTTACTTTATTTTAAAATCAAGGATATGAAATTTGGTAAGATATTATTCATTGGGTTGACTATCATTTTTGCTTTTATTTTTAGTTATAAATCTCAAACACATCACTTTTTAAATTGGAGTAAAAAGCTCGATCAGCAAGTAAATGAATTATTTACCATTCTAAATTCAAACAATATAAACACCATTTATGGCGAGTGTGTAGATGCTTACTATTTTGCGCCCGGCCTTGATTTTTATTTTAAGCAGATTGGAAAGACCTTTGTTTATGTTTCGTCATCAAAACAAAGTACACGTTATGCAGCATCACCTGATTCAACCATTCGATGTATAATGGTTTGTAAAGACAAGATTTCGCAATTGCCAATAACGGCTAAAGTGATTTATGAAACAAAGGAAATTGTTGTTTATAAAAAGATGAATTAATCAAACGTCATTGTATTTGCTAAACCTTTGAATGAGGTTAGATTTACTTTGAGTGAACCAAATAAAATTTCAGCTTTTGCATAAATTGGAATATGATTTTTGTCGTCGGATAACCAAACTAAAAGATCTTCTTCGTGTTTAAATATTCTACCTTTTTGTAAAATAGGTACAAATTTCAAGCACTTAATTCTGCCGAATTGTGTTTTAACCGTTTCGCGCCCTTTAAATTTAATTTGAAGGTTATACATTTCGCCATCAACTATAGTTGGGACTGAAAAAATATGACCTACCGGATAACCACCCAAATCCATGGTACGTGCTAGAAAAAAACCAGAAATCATATCTTGTGCATTTTCCCAAATTGAATATGTTTTTC
>DAOOQH010000012.1:0-27628 GCA_035388625.1 Chitinophagaceae bacterium
AAAATAGAAATCTAGTTATGTTTAACTTTTGTGTTTTCAACAGAAGCAGAAACTACAGGTGTATTGATTACTAAAGGAACCACCATTTTATCAGCTAAAATAACTTCATTATAATGTTTTTGCGATGTTTGTGCAGATTGGTGAGAAAAGTCGCGTTTGCAAGTCAAGCAGATAACCACTGAATAAGCAAAAATAAGTAAAGTTAAAATGTTCAGTTTTCTCGTCATAATACAGCTTTTGATAAATCGAAGTGCAAAATTATAGCACAATGATGATATATACAAGATTTATGCCAATCATTTGAATTCTATTATTTATCTATAAACTATTGATTACCAATGATTTAGGAAAATTCAATATGTTATTCAAATGAAAAGACGTGGATGATACGGTTAAAATTACCGATCAAATGAAGTGAATAATTAGATCATGGCTATAAATTCATCAAATAAATACCTCGAATCATGCGGGCCAGGTGTAGCTTCAGGATGATATTGAACCGAAAACGCATTTTTATCTTTAATTCGAATGCCTTCAAGTGTTTCGTCATTTAAATTAATATGAGTAATTTGAATGTTCGAATTTGACAAAACTGAAGATTTATCAACAGCGAATCCATGATTTTGAGTTGAGATTTCACTTTTACCAGTTACTAGGTTCAACACTGGATGATTTAAACCTCGATGACCATGATGCATTTTATAGGTTGTTGCACCGCAGGCTAATGCAAGTAATTGATGTCCTAAACAAATTCCAAATATAGGTTTATTGGTTTCAAGAATTCTTTTGATCAAGTCTACCGCATATTCCATTGAAGCAGGATCTCCAGGACCATTTGACACAAAATAAGCATTCGGTTTAAATTCCTCACATTCTTCATAACTCGATTTGGCTGGAAATACTTTAAGGAAGGCGCCTCTTTCAACCATACAAGTAAGAATATTTCTCTTCACTCCAAAATCTAAAACTGCTATTCGTTTGTCTGAATTTTCATCACCTAATGTATAGGTTTGATTTGTGGTTACTTTCGAGGCAAGTTCCAAGCCTGACATGGAGGGCACTTCAGATAATTGCTTTTTCAAACTTTCAATATCCAAATTTTCAGAACTAATGATACAATTCATGGCGCCTTTTGTGCGCACATGAGCTACCAAAGCACGCGTGTCAACATCATCAATAGATACAATCTTATTCTTAATTAAATAAGATTCTAATGAATCATTTGCTAAAACTCGAGAGTACTTATCCGCCAGACTTTTACAAACCAAGCCGGAAATTTTTATACTATCACTTTCAATATCCTGTTCGCTTGTGCCATAATTGCCCACATGAGCTGTATTCATAATTAAAATTTGCCCAAAGTATGAGGGATCGGTAAAAACCTCTTGATATCCTGTCATACCAGTATTGAAACAAATTTCACCAGTTGTTGTGCCGATGGCACCGTACGCAGTTCCTTCAAAAAGCGAACCGTCTTCTAATAATAAAAAAGCCTTTTTTGATGTTTCCATTAAAGGGCAAAAGTAAACACAAAATCTGCTTTTTGAAATGGTGTTGATAAGTTATTTGGTCTTTTATTTTCTACCTCCAATTCACATTCATAAACTATTACATGCGATGTCACATCAGCGAGCACCAAGTTCAAATACCAAGGTAAAAACCTTGCGATTTGCAATAGACAGTTAGTGGTTTTATAAAAATGTTTTTAAATTTATACTGCATCAATTTCACATCCTTCATCATATTAATGCCGAGCTGTGTACATCAAGATCAAAAAATCAAAACAAATACAAAGTGGAATCAATGATTAATATATATCTTGCGTCAAAATTATTAGCCGAATTATGACTTTCAAGTACCAGACTGCCTTTTATAGCGGGAAAGTAAGAGACGTTTACACAATTGATGATTACTACTTAGTGATGATTGCTTCAGATCGAATTTCTGCGTTTGATGTTATTTTGCCAAAACCAATTCCTTATAAAGGACAGGTTCTTAATCAAATGGCAGCCCGCTTTTTAAAAGAAACAGATGATATTGTGCCCAACTGGTTAAAACTTGTGCCCTTACCCAATGTATCGATAGGGTTGAAATGTGAGGCTTTCCCTGTTGAAATGGTGATACGAGGTAATTTAACTGGTCATGCATGGCGAACTTACAAAAGTGGCTTAAGAACACTTTGTGGTGTGCGTTTACCAGATGGCATGAAAGAAAACGATTTTTTTCCATTACCCATTATTACACCCAGCACTAAGGCTAAGGAAGGTCATGATGAAGATATTTCTAAAGAAGAAATCATAAGTCAAGGACTCATTTCGAGAGAAGATTATGAGCAATTAGAAAAATATACATACAAACTTTTTGAAAGAGGTAAACAAATTGCTAGAGAGCGTGATTTAATTCTGGTTGATACAAAATATGAGTTTGGGAAAATAGGTAATATCATTTATTTGATTGATGAAATTCATACACCTGATAGTTCGCGTTATTTTTACGCCGATGGATTTGAAGACAGGCAATTAAAAGGTGAGCCTCAAAAACAACTATCAAAAGAATTTGTACGAGAATGGCTTATTCAAAATAATTTTATGGGAAAGGCTGGCCAACAAATACCTGAAATGACAGAAGAATTTATTCAATCAATATCTGATAGATATATAGAACTTTATGAAAAAATAGTTGGCGAAAAATTTATTAAGGTGAATACTACCGAACAAGAAATTGTAAAGGTAGTAGATGAAGCAATTGCACAATTTTAAGCTGAGTGAAACTAAGTTAATTCTATAAGTGTTATTTCGGGCAAAATACCCACTCTTCCAGGATAACCCAAAAAGCCATATCCTCGATTAACATATAAATATTGTTCATCCTTTTTATACAAACCAGCCCATCGTTTATATACGTATTGAACAGGACTCCATTTTAACCAAGGAATTTCAACACCAAACTGCATGCCATGGGTATGACCACTTAAAGTTAAATCGATATCTTTAAATGCCTGAGTTGTTTCATGATCCCAATGAGAAGGATCATGACTCATTAATATCTTAAATGGATATTTTTCAGCGCCTGTGTATGCATTTTGTAAATTACCATATGAATGAAATCCACGTGAAGCACTAATGTTTTCAACACCAATTAATCCAATATGTTCACCATCCTTTTCAATGGCAATATGTTCGTCTAGCAATAATCGCCAACCCATTTTTGCATGTATTTCTTTTAGGTTAGTTAAATTTTGTTTTTTTGCATCCTCACCCCCCCAATCTTGAATAGAGATATAATCACCATAATCGTGGTTTCCAAAAATTGAGTAAACACCAAGAGGTGCAGATAATTTTGAAAATACATCAATATAATCATTCATTTCATCACTCTTATTATTTACAAGATCTCCAGTAAATAAAATAAGATCAGGATTTTGAGCCATAATTAATTCTACGCCTTTTTCAACTGCTTTCAGATCATTAAAACTACCACTATGAATATCTGAAATTTGAATAATTTTTAGTCCTTTGAATGCAGAAGGTAAATTTGCAAATGCGATTTTAATTTTCTTCAAATTATAATTATATCTATTGGTCATACCATAAAGCATGGTCGCAAAAACAGATCCTCCAAATAAAATAGCAAATTTAGTTAAAAATGCAGAACGTGTCATACCATCTTGAATAGCAAGCGGTGTAGTTTGCTTTGAATAAAATGAACTCATAATCAAGTAAACAAACCTTCGTAAATCGTCAATAAGTAAAATAGATGCTATTAATACTTTAGAAATTAAAAGGCCCATGAAATAAATAATAACAAAGCTTCTGACACTTTTATTGGCATCTGCAGTACGAATATAATCGAAGGCAAAGAACATCAAAAACCATAAAATGGAAGAAAAAACATACAACCCAATGGCTAGGTTTTTATAACTAGGTCTAACATTTTTTATTGCAAATTTAAATGCAGTAAATGCGTAGTATTCTATCAAAAGGATGATACCAATCATGAAGACTAGTCCAAGTCCGTTTATTCTTCTCATGAATTAATAATTTACAAATCCTTTTATTTGATTCTTTACTTCATGAATTGTGTTTTCATTGATAAACACATCATTACTTAACTCCTTAGAAATAGATGATAATGGTAATTTATGAAAATATACATTCATCTTCATATAATTACACATATTGGTCATATTGTCAATACCTCTTAAATTTCCGGAGCGACCATTTGCAACTCCAACCAGCATCACTTTTTTGAAATTCCAACAGGTACTTAAATCACTAATATCCATCATTAGTTTAAAAATCCCTGGAAAACTTCCATTATATTCAGGCATAATAAAAATAAATTTTGAAGCTGGGATTAAGAAATCGTTCTCAAGCTTATTGTAATGATCATCGCGTGTAAATGACTTAAAATCTTCAAGTGAAAGTAATTTAGCATCTATTTGATGTTCTGCAAAAAAGGTTTGATACTGCTTTGCCACCTTGAGCGTATTACTCCCTAATCTATTTGTGGCAGAAATAATTGTATACATTTTGCAAATCTAAGGTTTGCATGATATACACAAAATTGTTTTTCGAATAGTTTCATAAATCTTAACTATATCTTGATAGAGTTCATCCATAATTTCAGATTTCTAAGTTACTTGATTGATAAAAAATTTATACCCACCAAATATTCTCAAGTCAATCGCTGTTTTAAGAGCAGAGGTGCTAGACGCTGCGCTCATTTTGTCTGCGCAAATACTATAAGCAATTCTCTAGGCATTACTTCTCTTCATTGAGATTCTAGAAGTTTACTGAGATTAAAATCTTGAAAGTCTTAATATTGTCATATTCATAAAATTGTAGGAGATAAATTTGAATTTTCACAACAACTCCTATAACTTTCGCATTTTAAGAATCATGATCCAAATGCGTGCAGTTATTATTGATGACGATCAGTTGAATATTGAATTGGTCGAAAATTTTTGCAAGAAGTATACACCTTTTGTTGAAGTAGTTGGTACAGCTGAATCGGTAGAAGAGGGCATTCAAGAGTTGATTGACAAAAAACCTGATGTTCTTTTTTTAGATATGCAAATTAATAACTTGACTGGTTTTGATGTGTTGGAGGCGATTCACCAACCCGAATTAATGGTTATCATGATTACAGCTTATGAGAAATTTGCAGTTAAAGCATTCTCATATGATGTGATGCACTATTTATTGAAACCTTTACGAATAGCTGATTTTACAAATGCCTTAGAAAAATGCAAACAAGTTATTGAAAAAAAGAACCTTACAATTTGGGAGCAAAGACCACATGAGCTTAAGTTTTTAAGTGTTCCTAATCAACATCTCATTGATGTGATTCAAATTGACACTATATTACATCTTGAAGCCCAAGGTACCTATACAATGATTACGACCATGGACAATGAACAGATTTTAGCAACCCGTGGATTAAACTATTATGAACCGAAACTTCCGGCAGCCTTATTTCAACGTGTTCATAATTCGCATATCATCAATCTTAAAGGTATAGTAAAAGTTGAAAGAAGTAGAAACGGTAATATATTCCTTAAACACAATATTGAGGTACCAGTCGCAGAACGTAAGCGAAAAGAGTTAATGGATAGGCTTTCTTAATTTCAGAGATTTACTAGCAAATTACTCAACAAAGTACATATCAATTTCGCCTTTATTTTTTGCTTGTATTTTACCTCTATGAATGCAATGAAACTTGTCTTTTATTAATTCATAGGTTTTGCCTGAAATATTAATTTTACCCAATTCAGAATTTTGTTCCATACGAGCCGCGGTATTGACAGTATCTCCCCATATATCATAAGCAAACTTTTTAACACCAACAATTCCTGCTACAACCGAACCACTATTTAAACCAATGCGAATATCAAATAACCCACCAGCTTTTTTTCGACTGGCAATAAATTCAATAATTTCTTGAGAAGCCTTCACTGCATTATAGGCATGGTTGGCATTTGCGTGCGGAATACCACTCACCGCTAAATAAGCATCGCCAATTGTTTTAATTTTCTCAAGATGATTTCGTTCCATGATCGCATCAAATTCAGTATAACATAGATGAACTTCTGAAACTAAATTTTGTGGAGACAAGGTTTCACTAATACCAGTAAAATTTACAAAATCAGTGAAAAGAACGGTCACTTCTTGAAACTGTTTTGCAGCAACTTGTCCATTCAATTTTAATTCTTGGGCAATTTCTTCGGGTAGGATATTAAGTAGCAATGCCTCAGATCGATTGTACTGCTTCTCTGCTTCTTCTTTTTGTTTTTCAACTTCTTGCTTTTCTAATATTAAATCATTGGTACGTTCTTGAACAATATGTTTTAGATGTTCACTGCGCTTTTTCAAACCACTAGTGCGCCAACGCAACAATAAAATTATTGAAGAAATTGCACATCCAATAAAAATTAAATAGGCCCACCAAGTGCGATACCAAGGTGGTAATACTTTAAACGAATATTCAATAGGTGCACTCCATACCCCATTAGGACTTTGTGCTTTTAATTTGAAAGTGTAATTCCCTTCACTCATATGTCCAAATGTAGCCTCAGACTTTTTTAAAATAGGACTCCATTCATCATCATAACCCTCTAATTTGTATTGATAATTAATCATATTATGATGAGAGACTTCAATACAATTGAATTGAAAAGTGATAAAATTATTTTTATAAGGAAGCACAAGATTATAAGGTATCGGATAAAATGGAGAAATCGAATCGAAGCGAATACCCTGATATCTAGAAGCCATGGTACGTTTTTCATCTTCAGATAAAATTCTATCATGTAAGAATATTTCTTGCTGAGCTAAAATTGAACTATCTATTGCCTTATTGTCTTTATTTGCACAATGAGGTAGATTATACCAAGAAATATCATTTTCATTGATTTGTATGTTTTCAAGAACAACTTTTGGCGGATTTAGATTTCGTTTGACTGCGTTGTAATCGAATCGAATCAATCCAATTTTATCATCACCAGTCCCCGCCCAAATAACTCCATCGCGATCAAGAAACATTGAACCTTGACCATTTACATCTGCAATTGGATAGCCAGTACTAGTATTAAAAATTTCAAGTCCAATAAATTTACCTTTCTCATCTAAAGTTAAACCTCGATTAATAATTGTAATTCCTTTATTGGTGCCAATTGCAATTTTCCCATTTGGCATTAATAATAAATTACTTATTAAATTATCAGGCAAACCATGTGCCGAAGAAAAGTTTGTAATTGTACATTCATTATTTAAACTATCATTTATAACGATCAAACTGAGTCCGTTTGAAGTACCTACCAATATTTTATTATTCCCCAAATCCAAAAGACAGTTGATTACATTATTGGATAGCCCTTCATTAGTACTGAATCGCAAATAAGAATCAATACTTTTCGAATTTTTATTTCTGATGAATTTCGTAACTCCCCCACCTTGTCCACCCAACCAAATATTTCCTCTATAATCTTCAACAATGGATAACACAACATCGTTTGGCAGACCATGATTTGTTGTATAATTTACAAATTTTTCCACCCTTCCATTATTATCAAACAGAATTTGACTTACACCATTGCCACCCGTACCTATCCAAATATCGCCATATGATCTTCTTCAATACAGAGCACCATATCACCGGCTAAACCTTGTTCATTATTATAATTAGTTAATTTCAATCCATCGAACAAATAAACACCTTTATCTAAAGTACCAAACCATAGATGACCTTTGCTATCTTTTTTAGAGCAAAAAATTGTTTCACCTTTTAAACCAGCTTGGAGAAATGCTTGACTAAAATTATGATTACTTTGTTCATTCGACAAACAGCAAATTCCATCTCCATCGGTGCCTAACCAAATACGTCCGTCGTTAGATTGGGTTATACCCCAAATTGAATTATTGGATAGTCCGTGCTGTTTAGTAAAATTACTAAAGGCATTACCTGCATATCTACAAACGCCACCACCATAAGTACCAAACCAAATATTGCCAGATTGATCTTCTGTTGCACTAAATACATTATTGCTCGATAAACCATTATTGATTGTATAATTTTTAAATAGAACTTTTCCATTTGTTTGTAATAATTTGAAAGCCCCATTTTCGGCTGTGCAAAACCAAATTTGACCTTTGCTATCTTCCATTATGCTTTTAATAGAATTCGCTCCTAGTTCATTATTCTGTGAATAATTTTCAAACACTAATTCACCTTGAGATTGCGATTGAAATGAATATTTACTCACCCCACCATCTTCAGTACCAAACCACAAATTATGACTTCGATCTTTATAAATACACCTGATCTTATCTCCTGCTAAACCATTACTTTGGGTGATCGTACTGAATGTTTTCCCATCATATTTACATAAGCCATTTTCTTGTGTACCAAACCAAATATTACCTAATTTATCTTCAGCTAAACATCGAATTTGATTGCTAGATAAACCCATTTTGTTAGTGATATTTTCAAATACTAATTTCTTATTTAATATATTTTCTATCTTTAAAAAACTTATTCCTCCATCATCTGTTGCAAACCATAGCCTACCCTTACTATCTTCTAATATAGCTCTAATACCATCTCCTGCTAATCCATCTTTTATAGTATAATTAGTAAAACTAATTCCATCATACTTAATGATACCAGCGCCATCAGTGCCAAACCAAAAATTTCCTTTTCTATCTTCAATTAAACAGAGAATTGTATTATTTGATAAGCCATGTATCGTTGAATAATTTGTAAATTTTTTACCATCAAATTTTGAAATACCACCACCTTGAGTACCTAACCAAATATTTCCTGTGCGATCAGTATAGGCGCATAATACAGTATTTAAAGCCAAACCTTGATCAATTGTATAATTTACAAAATGTTCAAACCCTAAACTATTCGATTGAAGGTTTATTGTTTGATCGTTTGAGTTTAGATTAAAATGAGAAAAATCATCAAAAACCTTCGATGGCTTCATTGTATCAATCGACACAAAAATTGGAGATTGTTCAAGTCTGGTTTGATTAGATATAAAAGACTTAGAAAGATTTGAATTAATTTGATTGACTTCTTTATGCGATAGATTACATGAAAGCTGAATCGTTACCAAAAATGAGAATAAAAAAATAAACCTATATGCAGAGGGTTGATTCATCATAAATTAAACACGATTCAAAAGAAACGAATAAAACAAATATACAGCGTGAGATTGAAATATTGTTGAATATGTGTTACTCTCAAATTCAAATGTCTTATTGTACAGTTAAAATATTGAGCTAGATAAACAGAATTTAATATTAATAAGAACTTAATTAAGATTATCATGCTAAGAAATGCTAGATAAATAAAAGTTTGAATTACTTTCGTAAAGATTTTCGAATTATTTTAAATACCAAATCTTAATTTAATATTCAAATTTTAAAACTATGAAAACTCTAATTTCTATTTGTTTTTTAGGACTGTTTGGAATGGCTCTAGACACAAACCAAAATGTATGGGCTAACTCATATAACTTAATTCAAAATGAAACAAATTCATCTAATCCTGAAGGTGAAAATATTTGTGAAGGGCTCAAACTACCAAACCTTATTTTTAGAGGTGAAGAATTTGATTTATCTGCTGAAAATCAAAAACTACTGAATCAAGTAGCTATTGAGATGCGAAATAATCCTTCCTGCAGAGTTGTAGTAGTTGGACATGGCACTGGTAATAAATTTATGCAGCAATTATCATGGGACAGGGTGAATACAAGTATCAATTTCCTTGTAAAGAATCAGCAAATTGATAGAGAACGTTTGATTTTTAGATATGGCGAAGCAGGCGAAGATGCTATTGTTGACCTGCGTGTTGCTGATGAGAATGAATCGGGTTCATCAAACCCACCTGCTCCACATCCAAATTTGAGAGATGCTCGCTAAAATACTTTTTAAAACGTTTTATTTTTCAAATTGAAGGCTATCTTTCTAATTGGTTTATAAACCATACACTTTCTGATTTATAACATCTTTCCTTACATTTGCGTTCATGACGATAGAGCAATTGAAAGAAATGCGTGAACGAGTGGTCGCCTTAGAGGCCTATCTTGATGTGCCAAGTAAAAAAAATAAAATTGAAAACGATAAAACTTTAAGTCTTTCTAGTGGATTTTGGGATGATAATATACGAGCCACATCCATTCTTAAAGAAATTAAAACCAACTCATTCTGGACTGATTTATACGATCAAACCAAAACAGCTGTTGAAGATTTTGCTGTCCTCTTTGAATTTTGGAAAGAAGGCGAAGCAACTGAAGAGGATGCCAAACAAGCATTTGATTATGCCATTTTAAAATTAGATGAATTAGAATTTAAAAGCACTCTCAATCAACCAGAAGATGAAATGCCTGCGGTGATGACCATCAATTCTGGAGCTGGTGGCACAGAAAGTCAAGATTGGGCAGAAATGCTTTTGCGTATGTATAGAATGTATGGAGAAAAAAATGGTTTTAAAGTAAGTGAAATTGATATTCAATGGGGCGATGGCGCAGGTATCAAACAAGCCACCATTGAAATTGAAGGTCCATTTGCATTTGGATTATTAAAATCTGAAAGTGGTGTTCATCGTTTGGTACGAATATCGCCATTTGATTCGAATGCTCGGCGGCACACTTCATTTGCTTCTGTTTTTGTTTACCCTTTAGTTGATGACACCATTGAAATAGATGTAAACCCTGCTGATCTTGAGTGGGATTTTTTTAGAGCAGGTGGAAAGGTGGACAAAATGTAAATAAAGTTGAAACTGCTGTTCGATTAAAACATATACCATCAGGCATTATTGTTGAATGTCAGCAAGCGCGAACACAAGGAGAAAATAGAGACAAGGCAATAAAAATGCTAAAATCGCAGTTATATGAACGCGAATTGCAACGTCAGGAAGAACTAAAAAATAAATCGAATTCTTCTAAAAAGAAAATTGAATGGGGATCACAAATACGATCATATGTTTTTCATCCTTATAAAATGATAAAAGATCATCGAACTGATTATGAAGTTGGGAATGTAAATCCGGTGATGGATGGTGAACTAGATGGTTTTATAAAAGCTTATTTGATGTTAGGCAGTTCAGAGGAAAATGTTTAGCTTTAATTTTTAGACATCGGTTTTTGAAACATCTACTTTTCATATCCTTATTGACATTATTCACTTCATCATCATGGGGGCAGAAGGCTGATACTGTTAATCAAAAAAGCAATAACTCAATATCGAATAATGAGTATGCAATTGAAAAAAAATCAACATTTATTTCTGCATTCTATGGTGTGTCTAATTATTTAGGTGATTTAGGAGGTAATGAGGGGGTTGGAAAAAAATTCATCTTTGATATGAATTTCAAACAACGAACTTCATTTATTGGCTTTTCAATAAGTCATATTCGAAAACAAGCACTAGGTTTACGACTCGGTTATGCTAGTGGAAATATTGCAGGAAGCGATCAGGATGCAAGTTTTAAATACAAAGGAGATGATGCTTATTATCGATATAAAAGAAATCTTGACTTCAAATCAAAAATTTCTGAATGGTCAATGTTGATTGAACTATATCCGTTTAAATTTATAAATCGGAATAGGAAACTTCATCAAATCAATTTCCAACCTTATTTATTGGGTGGGGTTGGTCGATTTAAATTCAATCCACAAGGCACTTATTATGATGAAATTTCAAGTGATTATGTTTGGATTGATCTACAACCACTTTCAACAGAAGGGCAAGGCATGAAGGAATATCCTAATAGCAAACCTTATGATTTAACCCAATTTAATTTACCGTATGGTTTTGGCATTCAATATTCACTAGGCGCTAAAACTAGCTTGGCACTTGAATTTATAGGCAGAAAATTATTTACTGATTATTTGGATGATGTAAGTACAAACTATATAGATCCAAATTTATTCGCAAACTATTTATCTGAAGAAGATAACGAGATTGCAATGGCCATACAAAATAAATCAAATTTAATTGATCCGAATAATGCTTATAAAAAAGGAGATCAAAGAGGAAACCCTAAATACAATGATTTTTATTATTCATTTAATTTAAAATTATCCATTCAAATTAATAAACGACGAAATAAAACCATCTCATCTTTACCAACGAGTGAAGACATCGAATATAAGCACTATAAATACGATCAAACAGAAATGTGTGATTAACTAGGTTATCGTATAAGTAAAATATCTCCCTTAAAATAATAATCCTTCTTTGTAAACTTACATTGATAACGAATTTGGTAAAAATAAGTAGCAATATCTGCAGGCTCACCATTTATTTTCCCATTCCAACTATCATTTATATTTTGTGATTTAAAAGCAATTTGCCCCCAACGATTGTAAATTATAAATTCCTTTAAATCAATATTATTTTCTGCAACAACAAATTTAAATTCATCATTTCTACCATCATTATTTGGAGAAAAAGCATTGGGAATAAACATATCGCAATTACATGATTCAGGATAGTAATCAACAAAAATTGAATCACGACTGCTGCAGTCATTTACCGTTACACTTACCCAATAAAGACCTTTTTGCGAAACAGTAAATTGCGAACCGATTGAATTATCCTGCCATAAATAAATTCCATTATCAATACTTGCATCTAAAACCAATTTTTGATCCTTACATAATATAGTATTCTCCCCTAAATTGACAATTGGATTTTCCTTAATGGCAATTTGAATAGAATCACGTGCACTGCAATCATCCTTTGTAACCTCAACCCAATAAACACCGGCATTAGAAATATTTATGCTAGGTAGATTTGAATTATCATTCCACAAATAAGTTGCATTTGGTTGAAATGTGTTTAATTGGATGGTAGTGCCATTACAAATCGCAGTATCATTTCCTAAATCAATTTGCGGAGAAGGCTTAAATAAAACATTGATATTATCTGAAACAATACCACAACTAGTTGTAACACTGACAGAGTAAAAACCAGATTGACTTACCAAATATGTAGGTGAAGTTGCACCATCTTGCCAAAGATAAGTTGCCCCAGGCAAGGTTGCATTCAAAACTAAAAATTGCCCATCGCATAATGTTGTATCATTGCCAAACTGAACAAAAGGCGATGGCATAATATTCACAATGATGGTATCGCTAACAATGCATCCGCTCAAATTAACGGTTACATAATAAATACCACCTACCGTGACATTATAGGTTGGGCCTGTAAACCCATCCTGCCATAAATAAGTGGCGCCAGGAAAGGTTGCGTTTAGAAAAAATGGTTGCCCCGCACAAATCATTGTGTCGTTACCTAATTCAATATTTGGTGCCGCCGTGAAATTAACATCAATTGTATCTGAAAAAACACCGCAATTATTTGAAACTTGTACCCAATAAGTACCAGAAGTTGTAACTGGAAATAATGGATTTGTTGAACCATTTTGCCATAAATAAGTGGCATTTGAATTCGTTGCATTCAAAGTGAGTACGCTACCATTGCATAAAATTGTATCATTCCCTAAATTAAGAGGAGTAAAATTAGTTGCATTACAAAGTGTAGTATCTATCAAATGTTGAAAAATATTTCTCATTAAAGTATCATTCGATAAATTAATGATCCAATCTTGATCAGTTGTTTGAATCAAACTTCCGTATGAAGGATTGGGAGAGCAGAAAAAATAACCATAGAACTTTGCATTATTCTCAAGGAAATATTGAATACCGCAACCAGAACCATAACACCCATAATTAAAATATGATAGATTATTTGTTGATTGTGGTGTTGTTGAAAATGAACCTAAGATATTCATAGCATTTAATACATTGGGTGTTGTACCCCCCCATGTGAAAGTTCCTCCTAAATTATTTACTAATGAAGAAAAAGCTTGGTTGCTTGTGAGTCCACAATTATACTCGCCTTGAAGATAGACCGACTTACCAGTTTGTAAAAATTGTTGAATAGTAGACACTCTATTTGCCGGCAAAGTAATTGAACCAGACGAAACAATAAGCACATCAGTGGAAGCAAAAAAAGAATTGTTATCAAGTGTTGATTGAGGCAGTATAGTACAATTATGCCCAATCAGTGTTAATACCGAATCCCATTGTTTATCCATAATATCGGTGGTGTACAATGATTGACTTTCAATAATTGTAACATTCAATGCCATCAATTTACTTGAGCTTAATAAATGTAACAGCACAAAAAGAGAAAGAAATAATAAATATTTTAAGTTCATAATATTTTAAAATGAAAAAAGTCTAAGTCTAAATATCCATAATTTGAAATAACAGAAATTAGAATTTGAATAGTAAAAATAGGTTCTTTTATTTCGAATGATACAATTGTAATTAAGTTATTAGATTAGTTCTTTGTAATACGCGATTAAAAATAACGAAGAAAAGTCTATTCTGTTTAGATTAAAATTATTTAAGAATAAATATCACTATTTTTAATTTCCATAATTCGTTCGGGCATAGATAGCGACTTAAATCCAAACATTTTATATAACCCATGTGCATCTAAAGTGGCTAGCATATATCGACGCAAACCATGTAAAACTTCATCATTCATGATAAATTGCATGAGTAATTTTGAATAGCCTTTCCCTCTCTCCTTTTCATCAATAAACACATCACATAAATAACAAAAGCTAGCTTGATCAGTTATCACCCTTGCAAATCCAACTTGCTTTTCCTCCTTTAGAACGGTATAGCACAAACTATTTTCAATTGATTTTTTTACGATATCCAGTGGAATATTCTTTGCCCAATAACTTTCCTTTGAAAGAAAATTGTGGACATAATCTATCTGAATCTTCGACTTATCTTTTGTAATTTGAATTTCCGAATTAAGCATAACGAAAAATTTTATTTAGTGCCTTTTAGTCGAACTCTATTACTCGCGAACAGCTGCAATGCCAGGTAATTCTTTTCCTTCAAAATATTCAAGTAAAGCACCACCACCAGTACTAACAAAAGAAACCTGATCTGCTAAATTAAATTTATTGATTGCTGCCACTGAATCGCCACCCCCGATAAGAGAAAAAGCGCCATTTTTTGTCGCCTCTGCAATGGCTAATGCAATTGATTTCGTTCCTTGTTGAAATTTCTCCATTTCAAAAACGCCCATCGGTCCATTCCATAAAATAGTTTTTGAGTTTAAAATGACTTCACTAAATAAGGCAACTGATTTTTCTGCGATATCCAGTCCCATCCATCCTTCAGGTATTGCATGATTGTCAACTATTTGGGTATTGGCATCCGATGCAAACTTATCGGCAATCACACTGTCAATCGGGATGAGTAGTTTCACTCCTTTTGATTTAGCCTTTTCAATTAATTCATTCGCTAATTCCAATCGATCATATTCACATAATGAAGTACCAATTTGAAATCCTTGAGCGCGTAAAAAGGTATAAGCCATACCACCTCCAATAATAATATTGTCGGCTTTATTCATCAACATTTCAATAATGAGAATTTTATCACTCACCTTAGCCCCACCTAAAATTGCAGTAAAGGGCTTGTTGGCATTGTGCAAAACCATTTCGGCGTTACTCACTTCAGCATCCATTAGCATACCGAACATACGCTGATCTTGTGGAAAAAATTGCGCCATGACTGAAGTTGAGGCATGTGCTCGATGTGCGGTACCAAATGCATCATTCACATAAACATCACCTAATGCAGCTAATTTCTTTGCGAAATCTAAATCCCCTTTTTCTTCTTCATTATAAAAGCGAAGATTTTCTAATAATAATACCTCACCTGGTTTTAAGTTTTTGGCATCATTGATGGCTTCTTCACCAATGCAGTCTGAAGCAAACTTTACCGTACGACCGTTGAGTAAACCAATTAAATGATAAAGTATATGTTTTAAAGAATATTTTTTTTCAGGTCCACCTTTGGGTCTCCCAAAATGTGATAATAGAATTACACTTCCTCCATTATTTAATACTTTTTCGATAGTAGGAATTGCCGCTTTCATACGTGTATCATCTGTAATTTCAAATTGATCATTTAATGGTACATTGAAATCAACCCTTATAATTGCCTTTTTGCCTTCAAAATTATAGTCTGTAAATTCTGACATAGTTTTATTTTTTGAAAAGCAAATGTAATTCAGCAATTCTTAAAAAGAATGAAAATCAAATCTTGATTCTTGATAGAAATCATGAATTTGAATATGTTGATATTTCACCTAAAAAATAGAATAGATCATTAGGTGAAAAATCAGAATAAATGACAATAAAATTAAGTGGGATTATCTAATTAAAATTAGATCTCAATTGAATCATTCAATTCGCTATCTACCAAAATACGACCACAGTGTTCACATACTGTCATCTTTTTTCGTAAGCGAATATCAGATTGACGTTGTGGAGGAATTACATTAAAGCAACCACCGCATGAATCTCTTTCAACAGGAACAACCGCTAATCCATTTTTATAATTAACCCGAATTCGGTCATAAGCCAACAACAAACGAGGCTCAACATCAGCCATCGCTGTTTCGCGTTTGATATTTAAATCTGCTTCTTCTTTTTCGGTTTCTTCAGTAATTTTCTTAAGTTCTTTTTGCTTTTGAGCTAGTACGGCTAATTTTTCTTCAATTTGCTTTTCAGTATGAGCCTTTTGAGCAATGTACTCATCCTTTTCAAGATTTGCATCTTTAATCTTTTTATCGCAAGCTTTGATTTCAAGCTCGTTTAATTCAATCTCTTTATTTATTGCTTCAAATTCGCGACTATTCTTTACATTATCTTGCTGCTTTTCGTACTTTTTCAACAATTCGGCTGATTCAGCTTGAATAGTTTGTTTTTCCTTAATGCTTTGATCTATGACTTGAATTTCTTTATTTACAGAAGCGATTCGTGTATTATAACCTTCAATTTCGTCTTCTAGATCCTTTACTTCCATTGGAAGTTCACCACGAAGCTTTTTGATTTCACCAATTTTAGAATCAATTCTTTGAAGTTTACATATTGAAACTAAGCGTTCTTGTACTGAAAATTCTTTTACTGCTGCCATATGTTATGAATAATAATTTACAGGATTTGTGTCTACTGTTGACTTAAGGACTGCGAAAGTAGTAAATTTTTTTGATAGTAATTCATAAAATATTTCATCAGTAAATTGTTCACTTTCATAATGCCCTATATCTGCGATGATTAGGTGATGTTCAGCATCAAAAAAATCGTGATATTTAAAATCCGCAGTAATAAATGCATCAGCCCCTGCTTGAATAGCCTTTGAAAGTAGAAAACTGCCTGATCCGCCACAAACTGCGACTTTGCTAATTTCGCGATCTAGTTTTTTGGTATGTCGAATACAATTCGTCTTCATTTTTTGCTTCACATGTTTTAAAAATTGGGTTTCAGTTAAAGGCTTGGCCAAATCGCCTATCATTCCGGCTCCAATTTCCTTATTCGCAATTTCAATATCAATTAAGCCGTAAGCAATTTCTTCGTAAGGATGAGACTGATGCAAGGCTTTTAAAACTTGATATTCAGCATGAAGAGGAAAGACCACTTCAATTTTTACTTCTTTTTCTTCATGTAATTGGTTCTTTTTGCCAACAAAAGGCATTGCATTCGCAAGTGGTTTAAATGTTCCTAGGCCTATTGAATTGAAAGTGCATTCTTCATAATTCCCAATTTTACCGGCACCTGCTACAAAGAGGGCTTGTCTGATATTCTCGGCTTCAGAAAGTGGTGCATAAGTATATAGCTGCTTCAATGTTTTTTTCATTGGCATTAATATTGATGTTTCAACCAAACCCAATTTGTCTGAAATTTTTTGATTGACACCTAGTGCCATATTATCCAAATTGGTATGACAAGCATAAATAGCAATATCCTTTTTTATTGCTTTTAGTATCGTTCTTTCAACATAATTTTTACCTGTAATGGATTTCAATCCTTTAAATACAATTGGATGATGAGCAATAATAAGTTGGCAGCCCTGTTTAATTGCTTCATCTACAACAGTTTCAATACAATCTAAAGTGAGAAGCACTTTCTTCACTTTTTTATTCTTATCTCCAACAATAAGTCCACTATTATCATAGCTTTCTTGATACATACTTGGAGCAAATTCTTCAATGCACTGAATAATTTCTGAAATGGTTGCCATAAATTTTGTTTAGATTTCAAATATAATCTGTTCAACTCAAATTCTGCCAAAGCCTTGAATCAAAACTTTCTCAAAACCAGTGAATTAGGAATGGATCCATTGTAACTTTCGATGTTTGAAAGAATTGTCATGTAAAAAAGGGGGACAAAGACTGCTAATAAAAAAGACTGCTTCACATGGAAACAGCCTCTTTATTATTATTTATTTATTAAAAACTAATTATTTGGAATGAAATCTCTGAATTTGTAAGCCAATGATATTTGAATTGAAGGCACTTTAAAAAATCCTCTAGATATTTCGAGGGATGAAGCTGATTGACTATTGTCCCAAACATTTTGAGCAAGTCTGATATCAAGACCTAATTTAGGACTAAAATTATAGGATGCTCCTACAACATAACCCAAGCCAAATCGACTTGCAAAATCGTTCTGATTGACCACTGAGCCCTTGTCTATTGGCAAATAATATGGCATACTACTTGCAACAGTATCGAGATATTCCACTTTGTAATTTTTAGTTTTACTTGTTGTTTTCAATTTGAAATTATACGCAAGATAACACCGCCATAAAAACCAAATGAACGACTATTTAATTGAATCATTAAAGGCAATTCGAGAGAGTAGAAATTTTTAAAATTATAAGTCTTAACTGTAGAATCTTTTACATAACTGTGAATAGTATTATGAGCAATGGTCACTTCATCTTTAGTATGATTTAAGATATTATATGAAATATCATTAATTGTATAACCACCATTATTTCTATAAAAGAATTTGAACTCAGCTAAGAATGAGAAATAATCTGTCATTGGGGTGATTGTTGTTAAACCTGCTTGAAATCCTCCAAAATTATTTTTCGAATTACTCAATGAAGCATTAACGCCCATAATCATTCCTAAATGTAATTTAGGTTTAGGTGTGTACACTATGAAATTACTGATTTTATTATAGGTATCATTTGCAAATTTTTTCAAATCTTCGAAGTACCCTGTTTGCTTTGAGGCCTTTTTAAGCTTTTGGTTATTTGCGATTGAAACGCCAGATTCTAGTTTTTCAGGTTGTGGTTCTGATGCTGCAGCAGAGGCTGTTTGACTAGGTTCATCCTTGCGTAATTGTCTGGCATTTTGTTCTTCTTGTTCAGTTAGTTTTTTAAATCGTGGATTTGAAACCATCGGATCAATAGAGGCAACAGTGCTTTCAGTGGCACTATACTCAGTTACTTTTTCGTAAGTTGAGATTCCAACCGTATCACCTGAAACAGATTTAATACTACCATCTCGATTTCGAGTTGTTTTTTGATTAATGGTAACCATTGGAAATTGCTCAACCACTTTATTGGTTTTACTTTCAACCATAGCATTTGCAGTAGGTTGATTTGTGTTAGATGAATTAAGGTCATTTTGGGATGAACCTAGTATATCTTCATTATCACTATTTCCTGATGGATTTAAATTCGAAGATGACAATTTGCCTTTATTACTGCGATTTATTTTTCTTGTAGAGCTTAATGCTGAAGCAGATTTTAGCGCATCTTGTTGATTTTGATTTGAATTGATTGAAGTTGCTGAATTTGTTTTTGCAAGTGCATTTTCCTTAATAGAAGCACTTGAAAGACCTTGTTTAGTGTTATTCTTATTATCGTTTTTAGTAATATTATTCTCTAGTTGTGAATCTTGTTGAGTATTCGAAATATTGGAGTTCTTGTTTGAACGACTCGGTTGAGTTGAATTTGGTTGAGTTGCAGTTGAATTGCTTATTTCGATATTTGAAGCAATTGATTGTGGTTGAATTGCATGTTGGCTTGATGCATTGATTTCATCTTGACTTGACGGAGAGATTGGCTGGCTAATTGTTTTGCTAGTTAATTGGGAACGACTATCGAGATTGGTTTTAACCAAATAGCCAGCCCCAACAATACCAGTGGTAATTAGAAACATCCAGAAAAATGGAAGAAAACGCCTTTTCTTTTTCCCATCTTCATCAGCATATGGATTTTTACCATCTAACATTCGCTCCATATTTGCCCAGGCACCTAGGTTCATTTGCTCCTTGCCCTGACCAAGCTTTTCACGAAACAATTCATCTATTGGAATTCTGTTTTCCATTTAATTTAATTTACTTAATTATTTATATAAATTTTCAACTTTAGTTTTTAAAATGCGTCTCGCCTCAAACAAGTGCCATTTACTTGTTCCCTCACTTATTTCAAGTGTTTCACTAATTTCTTTATGCGACATCCCTTCTATAACAAACATATTAAACACAGCTCGGGTTGAATCTGAAAGCTGTTGAACCAAGCCCATCAATTCTTCATAATGTAAGTTTGAAGCGAGATCACTATTCACAATTTCATCTTTTTCAACAAATACAACTTTTTCGTTATATTTCATATTTTGCCTTACATAGTCAAAAATAGAATGATAAATCACTCTCCTCACCCAACCTTCAAAAGAACCTTCAAATTTGTAACTATCAACCTTCTGAAAAACCTTTAAAAAACCATTATTTAATATTTCTTCTGCTAAATGATATTGATATTGATTGGTATACCGCTTTACCATACTCATCATTTTAGGATACATTAATTTATAGAGCTTTTCCTGCGATGCACGCTTTCCCTCCTTACAACCATGTATTATTGCGAGAAGTTCAGTATCCTGTTGGGTTCCAATGTAGCTCAAAGCGGCGTTCAATTATTTAAGGTATTTCTATAAGAATCAAGACTCCTAAAAAAATAAAATGGTTGGAAAACAAATAATTATTCTTGTAAATATAGTAAAAAAGCTGATGGAATCTTTTTGACTTCTCTGTAAAAATGAAGGATCCTCATTGAAAATCGATAATAGGCAAGGATTCTGTGACCTCATTCCTATTCACATTTTATTTAAATAGGTTGATATTGCCCTAGGCCCTTAAGTAGATTCCAATTGTACAACAAAGACAGTCCGTCAAGAAATTTAAATAATTGCTATAATATAAAGATTGAACAAGAATTGAAAAACATTTAGAATAATATTATTCCAAAATAAACTACTCTGCTTTGATTATATTTGTTGCACCAAATCAAAAAAATCAAAATATGAACGAAGGCACCAAATATGTCAATGAATTTGACCCAAAATCTAAAAACCCTTTAAAAGGAATTCAAGAAGCTGAATCTAAACTTAAATTCAATAATATTCAAAGTTGCATTGCGGTTGGTATTGCAGCTGCAGAGAATAACTTTTTAACTGGCATTCATCTTACTACAGGAACGACCCATGTTTCACATGAGTTAACCCATACCATTCAACAAATCAAACAAAAAAATTACAATAAAAAACTTTGTAAAATCTATCTAGTAGCTGCCTATGAAACATTTCATAGTCAAACTCAGTTGGTAAAACAATTGAAACAAATCAGTGATCAAATCTTTCTTTGTAATATACATGTTCAAAACCGTGATGGCGCCAATATTGATGTCAAGATGCAACGTGGCGGTTCAAATGTAAATGTATTTGTAAGAGAACATGTTGTGTTTTTAAAAGATAATGCCAACGGTGTGATTCCTAAAAATATTTCGAACCAAGAACGTACAACAAGAATTGCTCAAGGAAGAAATATTTACGAAACTGATCGAGATAGTAAGCCATGGCAACAAGTTTATATGACTAAACTTCTCTAGTTATTCAGTTTTTTTCAATCTTGATTACTGAAAGTCATACAAGGTTTTAAATTTGATGAAACCTCATTTGCATCGAGCAAATTAATGTAGGTTTGTAAAAATTTTGATCGAAAAGTGCTCAAGAGAATTGACAAATACATATTAAAGAACTTCTTACTTACATTCATTTTTTTAATGTTAGCCTTTTCAGCAATAGCCATAGTTATTGACTATACTGAAAAAGTGGAAGATTTCGTGAATAAAAAAGTACCTGGGTCAGAGATTTTGCTTTACTTCAGAAATTTTATTCCTTATATACTCGCCCTCCTTTTTCCAATCTTTATTTTTGTTGCCGTTATTTTTTTTACATCACGATTAGCCAATCGATCGGAGATAGTTGCCATGCTCAGCAGTGGCATGTCGTTTAAACGTTTTCTTAGACCATATTTTATCGGTTCTGGCATTATTTCGTTGGTTTTATTATTTGCCAATCATTATATTATTCCGAAAGCAAATAAAAGCAGGCTACAATTTGAAGAAAAGTATTTATGGAATAAATCATATAGCAAGGATGATAATTTTCATATGCGTATCAACCCGAAAGAATATATTTATTTACAAAGTTATAATCCTGAATCGAAAACAGGTTATCGATTTAGTTATGAGAGAATAGAATCTACCACTATTACAAAAAAGATAACCGCTGATCGATGTGTTTACGACAGTGTGAAAAAAGAATGGAAACTTTTTGATGCTATTGAAAGAACC
This sequence comes from Chitinophagaceae bacterium, assembly GCA_035388625.1. GTDB lineage: Bacteria > Bacteroidota > Bacteroidia > Chitinophagales > Chitinophagaceae > OLB11. The sequence goes on from DAOOQH010000012.1 coordinate 22,544, forward strand.
AATGAAGGTGCCAAAGAAACAATGAACAAATTTCCGCTCACCTCACGGAAAATTAATTTTAGTCCATCTGATTTGATCGAGAAACGAGAACAAAAACAATTAATGACTTCTCCCGAACTGAATCGTTTTATTAAAAAGGAAAGTGAAAAAGGAAGCGAAGCTTTGACTGAATATTATATTGAAAAATATCGACGAACTGCCTCACCATTTAGTGCCTTCATTTTGTCAATCATTGGCGCTTGCATTGCTTCACGAAAAGTAAGAGGCGGTAGTGGAATTCACCTTGCCATCGGTTTATTAATAAGTGCCATTTATATTTTAATGATGCAGTTTTCAACCACATTTGCTATTAAAGGTAATTTACAACCATTGATTGCTGTATGGTTGCCTAATATCATCTTTGGTTTTGTGGCAATTTATTTTTACAGAAAATATTCAAGATAATTGCAACTTAATGTCCTCCGCGAGATTTTAAAATCCCACCCTTTGCTTCTTTTATTTTGTGTGTGTATACAAACGCTTTTTCATCAATTCGTGTAATTTCGTTGTTGATATCAACCAATTCTAATCGAGTTACAATTGTAACAATTACATCACAATCTGACCTTTCTTCGAAATTACCTGGCAAATATCCTCTCTCACCTTTGTATACCGTGATGCCTTTACCAAAGCTATTTACGAGTAAGGATTTTATTTGTTCAGATTCTTTTGAAATAATAGTAACTGAAATAAATTCTTCAATTCCATCCACAACATAATCTGCCATTTTCAAAGCAGCGAAATAAGTTATGATAGAGTACATGGCGGCATCAATACCAAATTTGAATGCTGCTGTTAAAAATAAAATTGTATTAAATGCCAAAATCACTTCACCCATAGAGAAGCCTGATTTTTTTTTGGTAAAGGCAGCTATAATTTCAAAGCCATCAAGGGCCGCGCCTGAACGTATCACCATACCCATACCAAATCCAATAAAACATCCACCAAAAATTGCAGTCAATAATTTATCGGCTGTGATTATTGGAACCGGCAACAAATAAAATCCTAGTGCAAGAAAAGTTACAGCAATAAATGAACGTATTGCAAATTGTTTTCCAACGAATTTAAAAGCCGGTATAAAAAAGAAAAGATTAATGACCATTACTAAAACACTGAACGAAATATGATAGATTTCATGAATTAAAATCGAAACACCGGTAACACCCCCATCAAGAAAATGATTGGGAATCATAAATCCTTTTAATGCAAATACAGCAGACAAAACGCCTAATAACATTAAAAGAAATGATTTAACTGTATAAATATGTTTGAATAAAACAAAACTTTTAGTGTCACGCATAATTTTAATTTCCTTTCTCGATCAGGGCAACTATTTTTTTAAGATTTTTTTGTTTTGTTGGTTCGTATGTATTGTGACAATAATTTGTATGATATTGATGGTTTTCTAAAAATTTCTTTTGGATTTTATTCCATTCTTGTCGATTATAAAGTCCAGAATATATTCGCATTTCTTCAAATAAAGTATCACCAATTTCTTTAAAACGAGAGGTCCCTAAATAAAGCAAATCAGCATCGGCAATAATTTGTTCGAATAGATTAGTTGGCTTTTGTGGAATTTTTGTTGCTTGTATCATTCCGCAAATACGCTCAATTTGACTTTTAATATAGCCATATTGTGGCAATATTTTTTTTGCCATTACACAACTTAAATCCTCATGACCTGTATAAGTTTCAACAAAACCTGCGTCATGAAAAAGAACTGCAACCTTTAATAAACTCAAATCATCTCTCCCAACTTTTTCGGCTTTTGCAATTTCAACTACATATTTATAAACATCCATTGTGTGATGAAATCCATGATAATACAAATCGTGCGCCAGCGATTTTTTTAAAAACGAGGTCATGTATTTTTTTATTCCGAGGAAATTAGCCAAGTACAAATATTTTAAGAATTGTATGCAAAATAAGAATCATTTATTTAATCTCCTACTAAATTGATGATTGAAAATAAAAAAATCAAACCATAAATTTGAAATGAAATTAATTGAATGTGGTGTTTGTTTATTCATCTCTCACTATTTTTTACCGTTCACAAAATACATATCGATAAGTCCTTTATGTTTTGCATCAATTTTTCCTCGTGGTGTGCAATCAAATTCATCTTTTATTAGTTCATAAGTTGTGTTGCTAATATTTACTTTACCAATTTCGCCACTACTTTCCATTCGTGATGCTGTATTCACTGTGTCACCCCAAACATCATAAGCAAACTTTTTAATACCTACAATACCAGCCACTAAAGGACCCGTATGCACACCAATACGAATTTCAAATTTGCCTCCATTATTCTTTCTATGCCGTGTAAAATTCATAATTTCTAAGGCGGCTAAAATCGTTTTTCTTGCATGATTTTCATCTTCATGTGGCAAACCACATACCGCTAAATAAGCATCTCCAATTGTTTTTATTTTTTCTAAACCATTCCGCTCCACAATTTCATCGAAGGCTTTAAAACAAAAATCTATTTCAGTAACTAATTCCTCAGGATCCATGTCTTCACTAATCATTGTAAAGTTTACAAAATCTGTAAATAAAACAGAAACATGATTGAAGAGTTTTGCTTTTGAATAACCTGTTGTCTTTAATTCTTCAATGATACCAGCTGGAAGGATATTGAGCAACATTGATTCTGATTTCTCCTTTTCAATTTCTAGGCTTCTTTGTGTGGTTGTCATTTTATCATGAAAACTTTCAATGATAAAATATATAATACCCGATATAAAAATAAAGTTTGCAACAAAAAATACCAAGCTCAACCATCGAGGCATTTTGTAGGCAAAATCAATATGCTGAAACTCATAAATTCCTAAAACTATGAGTCCGATGCAATAGAGTGCAAATAATATTCTGGCTGTATTTGTACCCGCAAATAATAACGCACCAATAGATGGTAATATGGCACAAAGTGCGAGTCCACTTGAATCAACAAAACCTCCTAATAAGGCATGATTTAGAAGTCCGAAAACTAGAATGATGATTAATTGAGAAGTACTAAAAAATTTAAAATTCTTTTTAAATTTAAAAATTACCAAATTAATTATAGTAACAATAATAGAAATAACCGAAGTAAAAATTACAGATGAATATCCTAAAAAAATATAGATCAATTGATAAATGGCACCTGCCACAACTATCCATATAGCAAGTTCTACAGCCAAACGCTGTTTGTTACGCTCTGCTATAGGTAACTGATCGAGACTAAATATTTCCTCAAGAAATCTACCCAAGTGCAACATTGGCTTTCTTTTTAAGGGTGTAAATTAAGTAAATATAAATGATATCTAGTAAAGCGGTTGCAATACCTAAGCTGTATAAGAAATACTCGCCTTTCCATTGAAGATGATTAATACAAAAAAGCGTAACTAAAAATGTACCGAGTCCTTTTAGCACTGCATTCCAAAATGAAAAATGGCGTAAATCGTTTGTTCGTAAAAGAAAAGGAATATAAATAGCAGACATAATTAAATTACACCAATAGCCACCATAGCCTCCCATGCCACTTTGAGGGATGTCGAATTTTACGCTAAAGAAATAAAGGAGAACTATCCAACCTAAATAAGCGCCAATAAATATAACGGGGAGGTATTGTTTACTAAAACCAGTTTGCAATTGTTTCCAACCATATTTAAAAGTATTATAAACAATAAAGCAATCTAAAATAAACCATGATCGATATCCCCAAACATATAAGCTGCCCATATTCGTAGTAAAAACCCAACTCCAGAGGGTTTCCCAAGCAAAATTGACTGTAATGGCGATGAGTGGAATTTCGATGAATTGATACTTTTTTATATTTTTCAAGACAATGATATAAACAATTACCCAAAGAAAACATCCGATACCAAACAATAAATGATCGGCGATTGTGTAATCAACTAAATTGACAATTGGCTGGTGCATAAGATAGATTTTGATTTGAAGATGTTAAATAATTTACTTATTAAAATTTACTCTTAATCCAATTAAAAAAGAAGATTAGAAGATAGATCGCGGTCCATGGAATCATAAATAGTTTAAGCCACCAAGGTATATGCATAGTCCATGGGAGTCCATTATTCCATCTTTTTGTATCATACCATTTAAGAGGTTTAAAAATAAAAGGCTCTTTAAGAGGCCATATTTTGCATTTTGATGCAGTACTTTTATCAATATCTAATAAACAATTAACGGCACGTCGAGCAGCTTCATTTGCGCCTTCCATTGTTGCCAAATCGGTATGGGTGCGTACATAATCTGAAGCAAAAAACAAATTTGGTATGCCACAATTTGCATCTGGACGTAAACCCCAAGTACTCACATTGTTTACGAGTAAAGGTTCACGGTTGTCTAACATACTGAGGCTTATATCTGTTATTGATTGAAGATCTTTAATATCATTGTCAATGACCCAATTGACTGTTTTATCATTCTTCAAAGTCTCTCGCGCATCCTCATCTAAATTTTTGTTGAGTGTAGCCCAAACTTCAGCCTCAACTCCATCCCATTTAATTGAATCATTATGTTGTGTGGCCTTTTCATGAATATCACGATCTAAAAACCAATCAACTCTCATTTCATCTCTTAACACATCAAGCTTACCTGGTATATTTAAACTATGTTTTAATTGCTCCCATACTTCATCAGCCACTTCTTTTCGTGTGCAATGAGCCGCCCATTTATCAGTTGTAAATTTGCCTGGGGTTTTCCAATCACTAATATCAACACTTAAAACGCCCTTGATATTTCCATTCCCTTTTGTTGTAATATCATAATCGTTCCAGAACTGTACTTGCGATATGCTTGTAACGGCCCATTGACTATCGCTATAAATAACATGACCTTCATTGATGATCACATCTTCATTCAAATAAAATTGAATGCCATTCATCCAACTCACACTTGGGGCAAGCGTTTTAATATAACCAAGTGTATGATCTGCATTCATCATCTCATCACTAATTAAATTCGCCGCTTGCTCAACAGGCACAGCCATAATAAAATAATCTCCTTTTACTTCTTTAATCGATTGATCAGGAAATTCAATTA
>DAOOQH010000013.1:0-27514 GCA_035388625.1 Chitinophagaceae bacterium
TACAAATTATGAAAATGATGAAATGCAGATGATTAAAGTGATGAAAGAATGATAAGGTAAACTACTATTAATTTAATTATATTGAATCAAGATCCTGTCAGTAATGGCAGGATTTTTTCTTGTGTTCAAAACAGTCGAATTACAATCAATGTTATATCAGATACTAAAGCTAAACTCATTACTTCGTATTAATTAATAGTTTGTTAAAATGAGTACTATGTAATACATAATACTAGATGATACATTAGGTTTGCATTCTAATTACGAATCAATATGGCTACTAGCATTAATACTGATAATATTCAAAGCCAAATGAAAAAAGGTGTCTTGGAATTTGCAATCTTATCCATTATACAACGAGGCGAAGCTTATCCAAGTGATATCACATCCGAATTGAAAGAGTCTGGTATGCAAGTTTTAGAAGGTACATTATATCCATTGCTTACAAGATTAAAAAATGCCGGATATCTCGATTATAGATGGGTTGAAAGTACTGGTGGCCCACCAAGAAAGTATTTTACAATGACCGAGACAGGAAAAGATTTCTATAAGACACTCGAAAGTACTTGGAACGAAATAAGTCAAGCAGTAAATAAAATCACTAAAACCAATCAACCTTAAAAAGAAAAAACAATAAAAATGGAAAAAATTATTCAAATAAATTATCAAAGTAGAAGTATCTCAATTGAAGAGAACGCCTATAATGAGTTTCAAAAATATGAAGAAGAATTAAAACAATTTTTCTTAAAGGAAGAGGGTGGAGAAGAAACGTTTGCGGATTTACAATATAGAATGGCTGAAATATTGGAACAACGAAATAATTCAACATCGAATCCTATATCACTTGACGACATTCATGAATTAATCGAAACTATTGGTAAACCTTCAGATCTTGGTTCAGAATCAAACGAAGCGAAGTTTGAAAAACCAAATCAGAGTGCAGGCACCGAAAGAAAGAAGTTATATCGAAATAAGAACAAGAATGAAAAAGTAATTGCTGGTGTTTGTAGTGGAATTGCAAATTACTTTTCAATAGATCCTATCGCCGTTCGAATTGCGTTTGCGGTCTTTACATTATTCAATGTGGCTACCTTCTTTTCATTTAATGTTGGCATACTAGCCTATATTTTATTTTGGGTTTTGCTTGAACCTGCCTATATCAAAACAAATATTCAACGCAAATTATTCAGAAACCCTAAGGATAAAGTAATAGGTGGTGTATGTAGTGGTTTGGCTCAATTTTTTAATACAGATGCTTGGGTGGTTCGCCTTATTTTTTTAGCACCGTTTATAATTGGTATAGCCACCAATAGTTCACATTTTGGCGGAAAAGGAATTCAGATTTTAGGTCATTCCTTTTTTGGATTAGCTTTTATTTCTTACCTCATATTATTAGTCATTGTTCCGGTGGCTAAATCTGCAACAGATTATATGCTTTTAAAAGGCGAACCTATTAATATTTCAACCATTCAAAATTCAACATCTATGACATTAGTTACACAAAATAGTAATTCAGGATTGAGCAAATTTTTAAAAGTAATTGCTTATATCATCATTTTCTTCTTTTTAATCTTTATGATCCCAATTGCTTTTAGCATTCTAGTAGGTTCAGTATTTTCATATAATTTGGCAGGCATTGTTTTGTTTACCACCTTAAATAAAACACTAGCCTTATTTACCCTCATCTTTTTTATAGCATTGCCTCTTTTAGGAATTTTTGTTTGGCTGATACGAAAAATTGCTGGGTACAAAAAACAAAACAGATCATTACGAATTGCATTTGTTTCTCTAAATGTACTTGGTTGGGTTTCAGCATTTGCGCTAGTATCTATTGTTTTAAGTGAAAATAATACTTATGTTTCAAAACCAACAACCCAAACCATTAGCATTTCTTCGGATACACTTTTTGTAGAGCCATTGCATATTGATTCGAACTATAGTGAAAATGTAATTTTCGAATTAAATCAAATGAATTATTTGCTTGAAAAAACACCCACATCGAACAATATTAAAGCCGTTAGATTAAAATATAAGAAAAGTGATGATACCACCTTTTCAGTAGAAATTGAAAAATCGGCCTTCGGAAGAAATAGAATTGACGCAGATAAAAATGCAATGTCAACTTCTTATGAAACCAATTTGATTGGTAATACACTCTATCTCGGATCAGTATTAGGTGTTAGCAATCAACTTCCTTATCATTTTCAAAATGTGAAGGTTACTATTTATGTTCCAAAAAACAAAACCTTGGTTGTATCTGAAAGACTTAAAAAGCAATTAAAACATAGTATTCGAACCAACAATAAAAATTTCTACTACAATAGTCAATCAACAAAGGAAATTGAAAATGATGATATTATCCAATTTGAAAATGATGCAAATGAAAACACAATTACAATTGATGATAATACCATTCGATTTGAAGAAGACGATTCAAAACGTGAGGCTAAACAAATAATGGATGATGCACAACGTGAAGCGCAATTAAAAATTGAAGAGGCCAAACGCGAATTAGATGAATCAAATAGAGAAGCACAGCAACAAATTGAAGATTCGAAGCGCGAGGCACAATTAAAAATTGAAGAAGCTAAACGTAATCTCGAGGAATCGAAACGCGAAGCGCAGTTAAAAATTGAAGAGGCAAAACGATCAACCACTAAATAATATTTTATGTTACAGTTTCTTATGCATGCCATTATCGAATTGATAAAAGGGATTTTAAATTTGCCAGTTTTTTAATACAAGCCAGTCCAATAAGTGAGGATAAAGATTTTCGACAAATTAGAATGCGTCGCACCCTTTTGGTTAAAGAAAAATTTCAAGCTAAATGACAGTGATTTTCTTTATTATCGGTTTTGTAATAGACTTCAATCAATTCAAAGATCATATTTAAAACCGCGTAAAAATACATCTTAAAACTAAGTTTAGACTTAACAATTACATAATCAATATTTCTACAAATTTCGAGCACTAGTTCGCTACTTTTGTAAAAATCCTTTATGGAAAAGAAGTTAGGAAAAGTTATGGTTGTAGATGATGAACAAGATATCGTTCAAATTATCAAATACAATCTCGAAGCAAATGGGTACGAAGTGCAATCTGCATTTAATGGGGTAGAGGCCTTAGAGGTTGCTCATACATTTAAGCCCGATTTAATTCTTTTAGATGTGATGATGCCTCATAAAGATGGAATTCAAACTTGTATTGAATTAAGAGCCAATCCTGAATTCGATGAAACCATTGTCATATTTTTAACTGCATTAGCTGATGAAGCATCAGAAATTCGTGGTCTTGAGGCAGGTGCAGATGATTATATTTCGAAGCCGATTAAACCTAAATTATTAATGTCGCGTGTACATTCGGCATTCAGAAGAATATCGAAAACTGATTCAACAGTTCTTATGTTTAAAGACTTAGAAATTAATCGTGAGAAGTTTGTTGTTATTTTTAAAGGTGAAGAAGTAAAACTCCCACGAAAAGAATTTGAACTATTTGCACTTCTTGCTTCAAAGCCTGGTCGTGTTTTTCTTCGAAACGAAATTCTCAATACAGTTTGGGGTAATGAAGTCATTGTTGGCGATCGTACCATTGATGTGCATGTTCGTAAAATCAGACAAAAGTTAAATGTCGATTATATTCACACTATTAAGGGAGTAGGTTATAAATTTGAAGCATAGCATCATCCTTACACTTCTTCATCAAATAAGATTGTAAATTTGACGAATGTTTCAAAGTAAAAATTTATCTCCAACCAAATTAGCCTTATTTATTTCATTTGTAGTGTCTGTTTTAGTGGCGCTTTTCTTGTATTTTTTTACATCTAATTTGAAAAGTACCATCATCACTTTTGTGAGTATTGCAATAGTGAGTTTTTCATTAGTTTATTATGTGATTGAACGATTTATTTATCGAAAAATAAAATTAGTTTATAAATTTATATCACAAACTAAAGCAACTAAACGTGAAGCTTTTTTTACAAGTGAACTTTTACCTCAAAAAACAATTGAGGAAGTAAATGCAGATGTAGCGCAATGGGCCGAGGATAGGAAAGTGGAAATTGAACGTCTTCAAAGTAATGAACAATTTCGACGAGAGTTTTTAATGAACCTTGCACATGAATTAAAAACACCCATATTTGCAGCACAAGGTTATATTGATACGCTTTTAGGCGGTGCGCTTCAAGACAATAATGTAAATACTCTTTTTCTGCAAAAAGCTGAGAAAAGCATTGAGCGACTGTCAGATTTAGTGACTGATTTAGATCAAATTTCACGTATCGAATCAAATCGTTTGCCAATCAATAAATCTATATTTATTATTCAAGATTTAATTCTTGATGTTTTTGAAGAACTTTCGCAAAAGGCTAGTACTAAAAATATTAAATTGAATATTAAAAAGGGATGCGAGCAAGGTGTTGAAGTTTTTGCTGATAAGACTCGAATTAAACAAGTACTAGTTAATTTAGTAGAGAATTCTATTAATTATGGGCGAGATAGAGGTGAAACCAATGCAGGAATTTATGTGGTTGATCAGAAAGAAGTTTTTATTGAAATTACTGATAATGGTATGGGTATTCAAGAAGATCAGATATCGAGAGTATTTGAAAGATTTTATAGAACTGATTCAGCACGAACAAGAAATGAAGGTGGTACAGGTTTAGGTCTTGCCATTGTGAAACATATTGTTGAAGCACATAATCATTCTGTTACTTGTAGAAGCACTGTTGATGTTGGCACTAGTTTTGGATTTTCATTAGATAAACCTCAAAACTAAGATCTTAAAAATTAGTCTTTGTATACCTTAAACTTTTTAATGAAGGATCTAATTCAAAAGCTTTATTAAAATAAGGTTCAGCTTTACCTGTATTGCCAGCTTTGTAATAACTCATTCCTTTATTGTAAATGACTTCGGCATCATTCGGATTGATTTCTAAGATTTGATCAAGAATCTCTCTACATTTAGAAAAATCTCCTTTTCTTGAATAAACATCGGCAATAGACATATTGATATCTCTATCATAGGGAGCAAATTCTTTCGCTTTTGAATAATAAAAGAGTGCTTGATTATAATCTCTTAATTCAATACATGCAATTGCCCAATTATCATAAAATGATGTTGTTTTATAATAGCCTTTATCTTCAGCTAATTGATAAAGCTCAATTGAGCGTTTATAATTATTGCCATCATAAAAACTCATGGCAGCTTGATATAGTTTAGTTGCATTATCAGGATCAAGTTCTAAAGAACGATTAAAATATTTCATTGCATTACCATAATCAGAAATTTCAGAATAGCAATTCGCTATTTTAAAAGGGATATCTTTATCATTGGGTAAAGCTTTTTCAGCTTCAAGATATAATTTAAGTGCACGTGGATAATGCTTTACTTCAAGAAAAGAACGAGCCAACATTCTATTAATTTCGCCATCCTTTGGCTTAAGTGCAATCGCTCTTTCAGCGTATTCAACACTTTTTATTTTTTTAGGGCTCATGCTATACATCTCAGACAATCGAGCTAAAATAATTAAATTGTCTCTATCATTCTCAAGCATTTCTTCATAAAGGGGAATGGATTCATAAAAGGCTCTTTTGAAATATTGAACCTCAGCCATTTCTTTTTTAAATTCTTTATTTTCGGGTTCAAGATCAAGTGCTTTGCGAAGTAAACGAGCGGTTTCTGTATAATTTTCCTTTGCTTTATACTTCATCGAATTCTCAAAATATTCATTCGCAGTTTGCGAAAAAATTGGACTTGATATCATGAGTAAAATGCCAACAATGATAATTTCTTTCTTCATAATTTATAGTGTTTTGTACTGAACTATTACAACTACTGTGCCAACACAATTTTGTTGTCAGTGTAAGATAGTCATCAAAAAACACGAATCTTATTATTATGAGATAAAAATGGAATTTTATAGAACGAAAATTAGTTCTCCAATGCCTTCACACTTCTGAAAAGTCGTTTCCATCGAATTCCTTCTTTGCCATAGCTCATCCAAATAAACCAAGCTTTACCCACAATATGATCTTCAGGTACAAAGCCCCAATATCTTGAGTCGAGTGAATTATGTCGATTATCTCCCATCATCCAATAATAATCCATTTTGAAAGTATAATTATTGGTAATTTTTCCATCAATTGTAAAAGTGCCATCTGCGTTAGCAACTAGACTATGTTTTTCATATTTAGAAATTAATCTTTCATAAAGCGCTATATTTTGTGGTGTTAATACAACTGTACTTCCTTTTTTAGGGATGGTAAGCGGACCATAATTATCAACGTTCCACTTAAAATTAGCTGTATCTCTTGGGAAACAAATATTTTCACCTCGACCGGAAATCATATTAGGTGCAGTTATATAGGGACCAATACTATCAACATTTGGTAAGGCTTTTAATTTTGCCATATTTTCTTCTGAACCATTGAATATATAATGAACATTTAAACTATTAATATTATCCATGATTTCAATATCGAATTCTCTCAAAGTTTCTTCGTTAAAACCTAGATTGTTTTTAGTTCTAACATAATAACTCTTTTGTACATGTTTAAGCGGACTTGCCGGTGCGTTATTTATGTACAATATTCCTTGTTTAATTTCTAACACATCACCAGCAATAGCCACACAACGTTTAATATAATTATCTGTTTTGTCAATCGGGCGAGATACAATTGTATAATCACGTTTAATATTTTGTTCACCTAACCCAAACTTCAAAGAATAGTAATCTGCCTCGGGTATTTCTGCTAATATGGTATCACCTTCAGGAAAATTAAAAACAACATCATCATTTCGTTCAACTTGCGAAAATCCCCAAAAGCGTTTGTATGGCGCTTTAATTGCATCGCTATATGATTTGATATTAGATAATGGTAATGTATTATGTACAAAAGGAACAGCTAACGGAGTCATTGGTAAACGTGCACCATAATGCATTTTGCTTACAAACAAATAATCGTTCACCAATAACGATTTTTCCATAGAAGGTGTTGGTATGGTATAGGCTTCAATAAAAAATGTACGAATGATAGTTGCGGCAACGATGGCAAAAATGGCAGCATCTAACCACTCGCGACCAACCGATTTTTTTTTCTTAGGTTTGTTATCTACTTGATCTTTATTACTAAAAAACGGGATATGCATATTAAAAAATTAAGTGGTAAAAGTAATATTAAGAATCAAATAAAAAAGTTAAAACTTAATTACGCTCGGTATACCAATAATTGATCATTATAGTTGTTGTTAGAATTATATTTTTTAGGTATTTCAAACGCCTATAAGTGAAAGGAAACTTTAATAAAAGTTAGGATTTGAATAAGCCTAGACCTATAAAATAGTATCAATTTAGAATTACAAATACGATAGTCTGAAGAAATTAGTTTTTAATCATCTTAGTTCTGAACACAATTTTATTTTTATCTTTCAAAACAAGCCAGTATACACCCTCAGCAAAAGAGGATATATTAATGGACATTCGAGAACTTTTTTGCTCGTTATTTTGACTCGTTATAATTGCTCCTAAAGGATTATAGATCTCAATTTTATCAAAACTTGAAAGTGCTGAATTAGAAGTTATTTCAACAGTTTGAGAACTTGGGTTAGGGTAAATATTAAATGTTGATTCAATATCAAATACTGAATTGGCTGCAGCAGAATCAACTACTTGTATATCATCTATCCCCATATCACTTTTTGAATTATTTCCAGTTAAACCTCTAAATCTGAAGAATACCGTCTTCCCAAGATAGGCATTCAAATCTTTTGATTGCAATTGCCAAACATTGCCTTTATTACCACTAATAACCGGAATGATATCTAATTGCCATAACCCATCAACAAAGGCATCAAGATGCAAATCGCCTTGATCAACACCATATAAATGATACCAAAAACTTAAATAAGGTTTAGTGCCATTAGCAAAACTAAAGCAAGGTGTAAGTAATTGTGCTGTTTGGTTGAAACAATATGAAGACTCTAAATAAATATATTTTCCTGTTGCATTGCCAAGGGTATGGTCAATATCTGGACCAGTAGCTGTTGTTGGTGTGGTACCCTGATTTGTTTTCCAATCAAATTGATCCATTAGATTGTTTTGTTCATTTTCCATATTGTTGAGTAAAACACAATTTGTGTAGTCGCATGAAGGAATGCCAGAACAAATTGTATTCGCTTCAAAATTTTCAATCCATGGTAATGATTTTACTACACTATTTTTTAAAATAATAGTATATGAAAGCGTGTCATTTAGATGATATTGATCTCCAGCTAAATTCGACCAAATTTTAAGTGTATTGATTCCATTTACCAAACCTGTTAATGGAGCTGTAAATGTATAATTGGCTGTAGCACCTGCGTTTATTGTCCCTGTATATACCTCATTAATTGGTGTTAATGAATTGAGTTGGTAACTCATAGGTAAATTTGAAATAGATGCTATGCCGTTATTACTCAACGTAATGTTTACAGGAAAATTATTGGGAGGTACACAATCAAGTAAAGTCATATTGCCGGGGCTAGAGCTATTTACGCAGCTTGCATCATTTGATAAAATACAATTTAAAAGTCCAGGTAATTGTTGAACAGCAAAAGCACGTCGACCAACTGCATTTAAGCCGGCATTTTTTGCTTTTACACTAAACCAATGCGAATCTAAAATATTGAGTCCAACAAAATGATAAAACGTATCAGTGGTTGTTGCGATTGAATCCATATATTTAGTTCCAAGTTTCGAAACTTCATATGAGGTAGCGCCTGCGCTTGGAGACCATGTAATGGTGATTGTGTCAGGACAAACTCGTGTAACATTTAAATTTGCTGGAATATTGATAATTGAAAATATTGACGGCGACATTGCAGAATATCCATTACGGCTCACACGGACTTTGCAATTTCCGCTTAATGTACTCGGTACAGTCCAGTTATAATAAGTTTGAGTTGCTGAATAACCTGTTGTGATGGTATTCCATGAACCGCCATTGTCTGTTGAATAATCTAGGCTGAATGTATTGCCATTTGGAATAGCGTCCCATCTTAATGTTTGTGTTTCTCCAGGTTTAAACCCTTCGCCTCCGATTGGATATGCCATTTCAATGGCATTATTTTCAATTATCTCATAGGTAATGAAATATTCTTGAGGTCCAAATGGCACGGCAAAACCATTCACCGTTAGCGTATAATTTCCAGCAACTGGATTGTCGATCGTTACTTGTTCAGCATTATTTAAATGATCAACAGCACGAATTGCATTGCTATTTAAAGCAACGGCATTGGGTGTATGGTTGAGAACCCATGGTAGAAAAATTGTTGAGGAAGGATCTGTAACCACTAAATCAAGATCGTTTACAAGTGCAATTGAAGCCGAAACAGCAGCTTCTCTATCTAACCAATTCAACATAATCTTCACACGTTGAGTATTGGGAGGTATAGTGAGTGTGGTGGTATTTGTGCCACCCGTGCTCACAAATCCTGACGAATAGTTTTGGTTTTCAATCACTTTCACTGCTCTTAATGCATTAATTCTTCCATAACCATGTTTAAAATCTGGTCCAGGATTTCCTATATCATCACAAGTATTCAGCATAATTCCTTTTAATAAGCCTGTATTAGGATCTTGTCCGCCATTCAGTTCACGATAGGCTTGATACATTTGCGTAAATACACCCGCTACACCTGGACAAGACATGGAAGTACCAGTAAACAATGTATAATCATTTGGATCTATGGTAGAATAAACATCTGTTCCAACTGCTGATACATCAGGTTTAATACGGCCATCGGTTGCTGGTCCGCGGCTGCTTGAATTGTTTAAAATATCAATTGACGATAAATTAGCTACAGCAATCAAGTTTTTTGAGGATTTAATACCACCTGTTATATTACCCCAGTTGGCACCTGCTCCATAACTACAATTTGATGTGCCATTATTTCCTGCTGAAAAAATTCGCATTACATTTTCAAATGTTCTAATTTGTCTATCTGCAGATTCAGCACCCGCATTATAACCGGTATTACAACCATCGCTGTATGAAGTTGATACGATGTCGATGCTTGTTGTTGGTGAAGTGTATATCGTATCATTTAAAATATAATTATTTGACGAGATGGCTTCATAAACCCATAAGTCGCAACCAGGAGCCATACCTTTTGCATTGGGATCTAGATTGCCAGCACCCATAATAGTACCTCCGCAATGGTCGCCATGATTACCATTGTTAACAGATAACACAGCATCTTGATAAGTTCTGCCTTGATAGTCAATATGCTCTCCAATAAAACCATCATCAGTTAAAGCCACTCGCACACCAGCTCCATCATAATGTCTACCAGCACTAAAATCTGAATTCAATACATTACTTCGATGATCTGTTTTGTTTAATATATTTTCTTTCTCAAAAGGTGCGTTTATAAAATCAATGAATTGTACAAAAGGAAGCGATGCAAGGATTTCAATTTGTGAAGGATGAATTGAAAGTGTAAGATGTTGATCATTATAAATATCGATGATGGAGGCTTGATATTGTTGAAGAATCGTTTGAACATCTTTCGCCTTAATACCGTTATATAAACTCACCATTAATTTGTATTCATTCCCTTTCAAAGCATAGGATGGTACTTCGCCTTGTTTAATTTTAGAATGAATTTTTTGCAGACTGGTTGGAGCAAAAACACTTTGTATCGAAACATCATCAAAGCGATTTGATTGGTAATTATTTGGCACCCTTACTAAATAGGTATTTTTAGGAAGATAGGTTAATAGCTCAACTGAATTATTCTTTAGTTTTTTTAGTTCGTCTTGCTTGGGAAGTTCCGAAAATTGCACCATAAGATATTTATGTCCATCATAAGTTGGAATTTGATTCCAACTGCTTAGACTAATGATCCCATTATTTTTTTCGGGATAAAAACTGCCGGACTGTGTTGCAACTTGAAATGTAAGTTGGGCATTACTTTTTGAATAAATTGCAATTAAGCAAAATAAGGCAAGGAGAGATCTTGACATTAGAATTATTTTAGGTAAACAAAGTTATCTAAAAACAGTATTCCTTGTATACAATATCATGCCTGAGCAAATTATTGCGGTAAGGTTTGATTATTTGTCGTTTAAACCTTGTCTAATCACTCCATACTTTAGTTCCTTCGCTACAATTCGCACAAATATCAATATTTTTTCGACCTGCAATAAGCGTTTTTCTAAAAGCCTTGTATTCTTTGCTTTTCCAGGTCGTTCGGAGATCTTGCGATTTAAGGTCTCCTAATCGATAATCGGCATCTTTATCAAAACAGCATGGAACAACTAATCCGTCCCATGTAATAACACAAGCATGCCACAATTTCCAACAATGATTTTCTAATGTATTTTTAATTTGGTAACTACCATCATCTTGTTTTTTATATCTCGAAAATTTATCGATGCTTGGAATTAGTGGATTGCCATTTTCGTAATCGTAAATTTGAGCCGTTTTAAATCGTACATCATCAACACCAATTTCTTTCGCTAATTTTTTTACTTCTTCTATTTGATGTTCATTTGGCTTTACCACTAAAAACTGAAAGAAGACATAGGGGGTTTTTGATTTCAATTCTTTTTTCCATTTTACAATATTGCGAGCACCCTCTAAAACCTTTTCAAGGTTACCTCCAATTCGATATTGTTCGTATACATCTTGAGTGGTTCCATCTAATGAAATGATGAGTCTATCTAAACCACTTTCAATTGTTCGTTTTGCATTTGCATCATTCAAGTAATGAGCGTTAGTGCTTGTTGCAGTATAAATTTTTTTACTGGCTGCAAATTTAACCATATCTAAAAAATCAGGATTGAGATAAGGCTCACCTTGAAAATAAAAAATTAGATAGAGCATCTCTTTATGAAGATCTTCAATTGTTTTTGTAAAAAAATCTTTCTCAAGCATACCTATTGGACGAGTAAAGGCACGTAACCCGCTTGGGCATTCTGGGCATCGAAGGTTACACGATGTAGTTGGCTCAAATGATATCGAAAATGGCATCCCCCATTGAATCGGTCTATTAGTCCACTTAGTTAAATAAAAACTTACCAATACTTTTATGCCATTCCAAATTCTTTTGGGTGTTAGTTTACTTGCAAAGTTCAGACTATCAATATAATTAATATCAGGCATAAGTGGCAAATGTAACACTGAAGGAGTATAAAATCGACACTAAAAAAGAATTCATCAAATTTCGAAAACTGAACAAAAAAACTGATTTTGTTTCAAACTCACTGCATCAGATTATCAAAAAGTTATAAGTTTTAATCAACACTTCATCCTAAGTTAAAGCCGTTCAACGCATTTTTCTTATCGCTCTAATATTAAATTGGTTCATAAGAAATGACTTGTTTATATATTTGGGCAATATTTTATTTTTATGAAACAATTTTCTATCATTTTCTTAAGCTTATTTCTTTTTATAAACTCGGCATTTGCCCAAGAAACTGGCTTAAGTGGGCGAGTAATGGATACAACCAATCTTCGACCTATTGTTTTTGCAACTGTTTCAGCTATTCGAAAATCTGATTCGCTTTTAGTGCAACATACCCGAACAAGCCAACAAGGTAAGTTTACACTCAACAAACTACCTGCAGATAAATATGTACTTTTAATTGGTCATAATAATTATATCGATTTTGTAGATGATATTGATCTAAAAGCTGAGGATGGCATTCGAAATTTAGGAGATTATAATATGATTCAGCGAGGTCAGGTTTTACGTGAAGTCATTATTAAGAATACAGCTGGTATTAAAATTAAGGGTGATACATTAGAATATTTAGCAGATAGTTTTAAAGTGCGACAAGGTGCCATGGTTGAAGATTTGCTTAAAGTATTACCTGGCATTCAAGTGAATAAGAAAGGCGAAATTACCGCAATGGGCGAAAAAGTTGAAAAAGTACTTGTAGATGGAGAGGAGTTTTTTGGTGAAGATCCAACGGTAGCAACACAGAATATTCAATCAAAAGTGGTTGATAAAGTGCAAGTATTTGATAAAAAAAGTGATCAAGCTGCTTTTACTGGTTTTGATGATGGACAAGAACAGAAGACCATTAATTTGAAATTGAAAGATAATATGAATCGAGGCGAATTTGGTAAGGTAGAACTTGGTTCGGATTTTCAAGATCGATGGCAGAATCAGATGATGGTGAACTCCTTTAAAAATAAACGTCAAATGAGTGTTTATGGGTTAATGAGTAGCAATGGCAAAACAGGTTTAGGATGGGAAGATAGAAATAAGTATACAGGCGATGGAGGTAATATGCAAATGGATGAAGATGGTGGATTTATGTGGAATTTTTATGATAGTGATGAAGAAGAAGGAAGCGGTCGATGGGGGAATGGTGTGCCTGAAGGATTAACGAAAGCATGGGTTGGTGGTGCTCATTTTGCAGATAAGTGGAATGAAAATAAAGAACATCTAAATACAAATTATTCGTTTGGTAGAATCAATCGAAGCAAGAAGGAAAGCTCAATCACCGAAAATCTTTTTCCAGGTAGAAATTTCCAATCGATTGATTCATCGAATTCATTTAGTAGCCGCAATACGCATCGACTTACTGGAAAATATGAGTTTATGGTTGATAGTAGCATGACCATCATTTATAATTTAAACGGAAGGCTCAGTTTTATTGATGGAAATAATTATAGTAAAACGCAGAACACAAGTTATAGCGATGAACCTATAAGCAGTAAGGTTACGCAAAGAAGTAATAGCTCAACCATGTCGCGCATTAACAATCAACTGACTGTCAATAAAAAACTTGCGAAACTTGGAAGAACCATTTCATTAAATGCCTCGTTTAATTATAATAAAAATAATGGTGATGGAGATATTAATGGAGCCAATGGGTTTTCAGTGAATGGTACAGCTATTCAACAAATTATTGATCAGAAGAAAGAAGATGAATTAGTGGCCAATGTATTAGGTGCAGATTTAACCTATACTGAACCTTTAACAAAAAAAATATTGATGAAACTATCCTATGGTATTTCTTCAGATATCAGTCATTCAAGTAAAACAACCATGATTCAAGAACTTGGTTCAACTGAATATTCAACTCGCGTTGATTCATTGAGTAGTGATTTTACTTCGAATGTGTTTAGTCAAACTGGTGGACTTGAATTTAAATATGTTGAAAAGAAATACAATTTTACCTTAGGAGCCAAAGCCAGATATTCAATCTTTGATCAGCAAGATTTGGTAAGGAGTTTAAACTATGATTATAATCGAATCAATTTATTTCCATCAGTTCGTTTCAATTATAAATTTGATCAATTTAGGAGATTTACTTTCACTTATAGCGGTTCAACAAAGCAACCTAATATTAGCCAAATACAACCCGTTCAAGATAATTCAGATCCTTTAAATGTTTATGTCGGTAATCCAAATCTAAAATTAGGATACAATCAAAGTCTTAATATCAATTATTTCAGTTATAAAGTTTTGTCAAGTCGTAGTTTATATGCTGGACTTATGCTAACAAATAGTTTTAATAATATTGCCACTAACAGAACCCTCGAGGAGTCAGGTAGAACCTTGAATACTTATGTTAATTTAAATGGAGGTTATAATGCAAGTTTGTGGGGAGGTATTAATACTAAAATTCCTAAAACACCACTAGAAGGTAAATTAAATTTGAGTGGATCATTTGTACATACACCAGTTATCATTAATAATATCGAAGGTAGCGCAAATACTGTTGGTATTACATTGACCCCTGGATTGAGTTATTCGAAGGAGGATAAAATGTATCTTAGTTTAGATTTAGGAACAACCTATACCAATACTAAAAATCAATTACAATCATCACGCGATATTCAATTCTTTTCTTTTGCACCTTCAGCCTCCATGAATTTTTATTTGCCTAAGAATTTTGAAATTGGCACTGACGCAGATTATTTGTACAACCCCGCTGTTGGTCCTTATAGTACAAGCTTTACACGGTTGATTTGGAATGGATATATCAGTTATAAAATGCTGAAAGGAAAAAATCTTGAATGGCGTGCGAGCATGAATGATATCTTGAATCAAAATACAGGATATGATCGCACAACAACAAGTAATTTTAATACTGAGCGAAATTTTCAAACCTTAGGTCGCTATTGGATGATAGGAATGATATATAATTTTAGTACGGGGCCAATGGCTAAAGCGCAAACCGGACCTAAGCCAAAAGGTCCTCAACGAAGAGGCGGCGGCGGAAGAATGCGTCATTAGTATTTTTATAGAAGATAAATACAATCAGAAAATAATTTTAAAATCGCAATGAATCATCATTGTAAAATGAAATAGAATGAAAAAAATAGTATTATTAGTTAGTTTAGTTTGTATCACATTTATAGGATTTTCACAAACCTCAAAAGAAACGCCCGCCATTACATTCAGAGGAAAATTAACATTCGAACGAAAAGTGAATGTTCATAAACAAATGGATGAGATGATGAAGGGAAGTGGAAATTCAGCTATGGCAGATAATTTCAAAAAGCAAATTCCGAAATACAAAACTGATATTTTTGAATTGTTTTTTACTGAGAAACAAAGTTTATACAAACCAGCGCCTGACGGAATTACTGAAAGTAAAATGATGATGGGTAATATGCCAGCCGATAGAAATATTGTGTTTGCTGATTTCGAAACACAAAAAACAATTGCAGAAAAGAAAATATTTGAGAAAAATTATTTGATTTCAGATTCACTTAAAAAATACCAATGGAAGATTACAGAAGAATTTAGAAAAATTGCAGGTTTCAATTGTCGCAGGGCAGAAACGATTATGATGGATTCGGTTTATGTAATTGCATTTTATACAGATGCTATTTTGGCTGAAGGTGGACCAGAAGGTTTTAACGGATTGCCAGGTATGATATTAGGCATTGTGATGCCACGATTAAACGTAACTTATTTTGCAACCAAAATAGATAATTATTTACCTACTGAAAAAGAAATTACACCACCAACAAAAGGAGAAAAAACAAATTACGCTTCTCTTGATTCTAAGTTGCGTGAAAGTATGAGTAAATGGGGCGATTTTATACAACGCATTTTATGGGCAATTAATATCTAGTGATTTTGAAACTAGATTTGATTATCTTATGTGAATATTTTATGACCTTGTGATTATTATAAGATAGGTCGTCTCTTGAGATTGTATTGCGGCAAGGATTGAAATGGAAAACCCGGATCATACGCTTCGTATGAACGGATTTGAAATGTAAAGCCTGGGTGCCGCCCAAATAACTTTTAAACTGTTTCTATGATATTAATTGATTTCTTGCTCTGTCAAAAATTGTTTTAATATAAACTTATATGCTAAGTCCATATTTTGAATTATTTTTGGCGACTACCTTTCAAATTTTGCAAATAGAAATCATTCATCATAGCGAGCATCCGCTACCAAAATACCAAACTGCTGGTTCGGCGGGTATGGATATTTACGCGATGTTAACTGAAGATATCTATCTACATCCATTAGAGCGGAAGCTTGTGCCTACAGGATTATTTATTGCATTACCTCAAGGTTATGAAGCTCAAATTCGCCCGAGAAGTGGACTCGCCATCAAACAAGGGATTACTTGCCTCAATTCTCCAGGTACTATTGATAGTGATTATCGTGGTGAAATCAAAGTCATTTTAATTAATTTATCAGATCAAATTCAATTGATCAAAAATGGAGATCGAATTGCACAAATGGTCATTGCAAAATATGAAACAATTACGTGGGTGCCTGTTGCTGAATTAAATGAAAGTGAACGTGGTGAGGGTGGATTTGGAAGCACCGGATAATTTTATTGAATCAATCATTAAACTAAAGAAAAAGAATACAAAAAAATATGAATATTATAATACCAATGGCTGGAATGGGAAAGCGCATGAGACCTCATACTCTTACAACACCTAAACCTCTTATACCTATTGCAGGTAAACCCATGGTTCATCGAATTGTTGAAGATATTGTCAATACCACTGATCAAAAAGTAGATGAAATTGCTTTTATTATTAGTAGAGCATTTGGGGCTGAAGCCGAAAAAAATTTATTAGCCGTGGCTGAAAAATTTGGTGCGAAGGGAAAAATATTTTATCAAGAAACCCCATTAGGAACAGCACACGCTATTTTATGCGCTGAAGAATGTTTGAAAGGAAATATTTTTATTGCCTTTGCTGATACATTATTCAAAGCAGCGTTTTCAATTGATACAGAAAAGGATGCCATTATTTGGACACAAAAAGTGGATGATCCTTCTGCCTTTGGTGTTGTTAAAATGAATGAGGAGGGTATTATAACTGAATTTGTCGAAAAGCCTAAAGACTTCGTTTCTGATTTAGCGATTATCGGTGTTTATTATTTTAAGGATGGCGAAAATTTAAGAGGTGAATTGCAATATCTTCTCGATCATGATATTAAAATAAAAGGTGAATTTCAATTAACCGATGCCATGGAAAACATGAAGCAAAAGGGATTGAAATTTTATACAGGTCAGGTTGAAGAATGGCTCGATTGTGGTAATAAAGATGCAACCTTATATACTTTAGAGAGGGTGCTTGAAATTAAAAAAGAGAAGGAATCGCTAGAGAACAGTTCGGCGAGTATTGAAAATTCAACCATTATTCAACCTTGTTTTATTGGTGCAAATGTAACGGTTAAGAATGCAGTTGTTGGACCCTATGTGTCGTTAGAGGCGAACTCGAATGTTGAAAACGCAATTGTGAGTCATAGTATTATTGGCGAGTTTTCGTCTGTTAAGAATTCTATAATTAGAAACTCACTGCTAGGAAATTATGTAGATTGCCACTCTAAACCCGACGAATTGAGTTTAGGAGACTATTCTTTCAAACAATAAATGAAATTAAATACATTCATTCTTTTCTCAATCATCCTACTCTATACTTCATGTAGTATGCATAAAACTGTATTGTCAAGTGAAGATATGGTTCGCAGAGATATTACAAAAAATTATCCTTCATTTTTTGATGCAGAAAATGCACGTGTTTTGGGAGATACAAAATTGGCTTTAAAACGCTATCAGGATTTTGTAAAAAAGAACGATCAGAATGCTACAGCCTATTATAATTTAGCTCGCTTGCAATTACAAACAATGGATTTACAAAGTGCTGAAAAAAATGCTGCACGAGCCTTGAAATTGTCACCGAACAATCAGTATTTTGAAGAGTTTTATACACAGGTTTTAATTATCAATAAAAAGCCTAAACAGGCCGAATTGCAGTATGAGGCATTGATAAAGAAACATCCTTTTAATGAAGATTATTTGTTTGAAAAAGCGATGTTGCAAATGATGGTTCAAGATTATGATAAAGCGATTTTATCTATTTCAGAACTTGAAAAGAAAATGGGTTTTAATGAAGAATTGATTTTGCAAAAGAAGAATATTTATATCAAGCAAAATAAACTAGATCTAGCCATAGCCGAAATAGAACGATTGAAAAGAGAAGATTATAGTTCGCCAAAATATGATATCATGATTGCTGATATTTATGAAACGAGTAAGCAGAAATCTAAAATGGAAAAAGTGTATCAGGAGATAGAGAAAAATTATCCGAATGATGCAATGGCTCAAGTTGCTTTAGCACAATATTATTTAGAAAATAAGAATAATGCGAAATATAATCAATTTATGCAATTGATTATGAAGAACAAAAATTTAGATGTTGAAACAAAAATCGCTCTTATCATTCCATCACTTCAAAAGCTTGAAACAGATACAATACAACGAGCCGAAATTATAAAAATGGCCGCTTCAATTGCAGAGGAGTCAAAAGGAAATAAAGAAGCCCAATCGCTCTATGCTGATGTACTGTATTTTTCAAGACAATATGATCAAGCCCTGATTGAATATCAAAAGTATTTGTTGTTAGATCAAAAAAAATTTTCTGTTTGGAGTCAAATCATTTCAATTTATTCAGAGCGACAAGAATTAGACAGTGTGATTAACATTTCTAAGAATTGTATTCAGTATTTTCCCGAAAATGCCATTCCTTATTTTTATACTGGCATATCCTATTTGCAACAAAAAAACTATGATAGTTCATTAATTTATTTATTAAAGGGGTTGCCACTTGAAAATCAGAATAAGCTCTTACAATCTCAATTTTATTCAAGTTTAGGTGATCTGTATAATGCTCAAAAAAACTATAGTTTAAGTGATAGTTCATTTGAGAAAGCCATCTTGCTTCAACCGGCAGAAGCTACTACGTTAAATAATTATGCTTATTATCTTTCATTAAGAAAGGAGAAATTAGACTATGCCGAAAAGCTCTCAAAAAAGTCGCTTGAACTACAGCCTAATTCAAAATCTTTTTTAGATACATATGGTTGGATACTTTTTCAACAAGGTAATTATAAAGAGGCTTTAATTTATATACAAAAGGCAATTGACATTGATGGAGGTCAAGATGGAACCTTATTAGAGCATTTAGGCGATGTATATTATAAATTGAATGAAAAAGATAAAGCGAATGAAAATTGGAGAATAGCTAAACAAAAAGGTGAAACTAATCCATTGCTCCTAAGAAAAATTCAAGAAGGGAAGTACTATGAATAAAAGAAATATTATTATCGCATTATTTGTGATTACAACTTTAGGAAGTTGCAATTTGATAAAACCTTTCTTTATTAAAAATAGCAAAAAGGAAGAACGCAAGGATAAACGCGTTGAACGTAAAATTGAGCGCAAAGAAAATAAAATTGAGAAGAAGCTTGAAAAGGTAGAAGAGTTAAAAAATAATATTGTCAAGAATGATAGTGTACCAAGTGCCAAAAGAGATTCATTAGTTGTCAAACTATTGGATACTGTTTCTGCTAATCGAATGATAGACGCTAAAAAGGTGTATTATGCAACGTTTCAAAGTAAAGCAAAAATGCATTTTGAGTCGGACAAGGATAAGCAAAACTTTAGTATCAATTTTAGATTACGAAAGGATAGCGTAATTTGGGCAAGTATCAATGCGCCTATTATTGGTGAGGTTGCAAGGGCGATTATTACACCTGATAGTGTAAAGGCAATTGAACGAATTAATAAAAAATTATTTCTATATTCTTATAATGATATTCAGAAATTGATAAATCTTGAAGTTGATTTTGCAACATTGCAAGAATTAATTGTTGGTAATGCAATTGCGCTAAAAGGCGATATTAAAGAATTGAAAGTATTGGGTTTGTTATCTAGTATACTTATAAAAGGATATGATTATACAAATCAATTAACATATAATTCTGCGGATAGTAGTTTGCATCAATTGCAATTGCAAACCCAACGTCCTTCATCCTCTAGTTCATTATTAATTGCCTTAAATCAATATCAATGGATGGAAGGTAGATATCTTTCAACCCAAAGGCAATATAATATTTTGGATATTAAAGGTGCCATTCAATTAGATATGGATATCAACAAAGCAGAGTTTGATAAAATTATTGACTATCCATTTACAATACCTAAGAATTATAAATTGCAAAACTAGATGCTTGGTTTTCGTTAAGTTAGCATTCTTACATGCTCAATTGAAAATTGTATGATAATCTGTTATTGTGCACCATTTTAATTCTTCTTTAATGAGTCAAATAGCTATAACATTAGTTGATAGTTCAGCAAGCCATTGTCTCACAAATAACATAGAATCCACAGATAATACCATTTCCAATAATAATTGTCCAAGGACTATTTGAATTAGAATTGTAATAATTTGAAAAGATTACAATTGGAAACACCGAAAATTGAATCAAATTGATAACATAATCAGCCTATTTTTTGTATTTATCTGTGTTATTTGATTAATCTGTGAGAATAATTTTAGCAGTATTTCTGGCTGCGACATTTCTGATTCTTAAATTTGGTTCGTTGATGTTAAGGATAAAAAAAGCCCTCCATTTCTGAAGGGCTAAAATAATTATTTTGAATTAATATTATTTAGTACTATCGCCATCAATTTTAACTGAATCAGTCATTGGAACTGCTTCGTCAGTTGGTGCTAAAGGCGCTTCTGTATCTTCACCTGCACCCATTGTTTCGTCTTTTGTCATGTTTACTAACCATTTGCCATCCTTTTTTACAAGGTTTAAAGTTTGGTCTTCTTCTTTTTCACTATTTTTATAGGTAACATCACATTTGTCACCATCTTCTTTTACATTTTTGATTTCAACTTTTACGTCTTTTGCTTTATTCTTAACTGAATCGGGCATCATACTTGAAAAACTTGATAACATGTCTAACATTTTCCCGGTTTCAGGTGTGCCATATTTTTTAGCACCTTCATAATCCATTTTAGATAATGCATTTAAGAAATTTTCTGCAACAGCTTTAGGATCACTTTTGCTTCCGCAACTTACAATTGAAAACGAGATGATAGTCAAAGCCACCAATGATAATAATAATTTTTTCATTTTTGTTATTTTAAAATTTGTGCAAAAGTAGAGTTAATATACGATATGGCAAAGAATCTCAGCCTTATTATTCACAAACAAATTATCTGTTGAAACATATTCAAATCCTTTATGCATCGTGGTTTGAAAGAAATGAGAGGTGTCTAATGCTTTGTTAAACACTTTGTAAATCATTTCAGCACAATACAATCTATTATCAGATTGTAGATCAAATTTCATATCAAAAGGCACTTCTTTTGCATGAAAATCTATCAGCGTTGTCTCAATATTTTTTTGATCATTCTTACTAATTGGATAACGACATATACCAAAACCAATATTATGTTCGTAGCTAACAAATTTTTCAAAAAGGTCTTTTCGTAGTTTTTCATCAGGATTGTCTTCTCCACCGATTGAATGATATACATACCAAGTATTATTTTCGTTTAATGCAATGCCGCAATGCGAATAGGTTTTATCTGATTTGTTGAGTTGAGCAAATAAACTAGAAATCACATCATTTCCAGTGCGTAAAACAATATCTCCATTCTGTAAAATGGATTTTGCCTGATTATATACAATTGCTTTAGCCTTCTTATTTGAATCAACTTTCAAGTGGTTGATTATAGAATTCTGTGTTGAAGGATGATTTACTTTTGTTTCGCAACTTGCAAAGAATATGCCTATAAAAAATAAGGAGACATTATTTGGTATTAATTTCATGACCATTTTTTGCTTCTTGAGGCTTTTCATCATTTGCTTTTTCATACGCCCGGATAATTTGTTTTACCAAACGATGTCGCACCACATCTTCACCATCCAATTCAATATGAGCAATGCCTTCGATATGCTTGAGAATATGTATTGCTTTGCCTAAACCACTTTGTTGGTTTTTGGGCAAATCAATTTGGGTCATATCGCCAGTTATAACAGCTTTTGCTGATGGCCCAATTCGAGTTAAAAACATTTTGATTTGAAGCTCAGTTGTATTTTGTGCTTCATCTAGAATTATAAAAGCATTATCAAGAGTTCTTCCACGCATATAAGCTAAAGGCGCTATTTCAATTACTCTATTTGTCATATAATAATTGAGTTTATCACTTGGTATCATATCATCAAGTGCATCATATAGTGGGCGTAAATATGGATCAATTTTTTCTTTTAAATCGCCGGGTAAAAAACCTAAATTTTCACCAGCTTCAACAGCTGGTCGGGTTAAAATAATTTTTTTAACCACTTTGTTTTTTAAGGCTCTAACGGCCAAGGCTACGGCTGTATAGGTTTTTCCAGTCCCAGCAGGCCCAACAGCAAACAGTATATCATTTTTATCGGATGCAGAGACCAATAATTTTTGATTTTTTGTTTTCGCCTTAATAATTTTCCCATTCTGTCCGAATACTAAAATGTCATTGTTGGCATCATCTACAATTTTTTCGTCAATCACACCATCATCGTCACCTAGAATTTGCGAAAAATAATTTTCAGATAAATGACCGTTTCGTTCAAGATATTGAATGATTAAATTGATTTTATCTTTTGCATTCTCTACATCTTCAGGTGTGCCCGTTATTTTAATTAGTGAGCCTCTCGATAATATTTTGAGAAGAGGAAATTTCTTTTTTAATACATCAAATTTATTGTTATTAACACCAAAAAATTCAATTGGATTTACCGTTTCAAGGTTTATAATTTGTTCTGTCAATGTATAAGATATTTACGTTGTACAATGATAAACTTTTCTTTTATACTTTTAATATTTCCTTTTTGTGATGTGCATAGTAAGGGGATAACCCTATCACAACGATGAAGATTATTATAACGGCAATTTCTAAAAGTAGACGCACGGAATTCTATAATTCTTAAAAGCTAAATTCGTTTTTATTCTCAAATTATGGTATTACATTTGAAAAAAAATTAAAACATGAATATTGAAATTGGACAACAAGCTCCTGACTTCTCTTTGTATAATACAGAAAAAAACAAAGTATCATTATCTGATCATTTAGGGAAGAACGTTGTTATTTTATTTTTCCCAGTTGCTTTCTCTGGTGTTTGCACTAAAGAATTATGCACCATGCGCGATGATATGGCTACTTACAACGGAATGAATGCCGTTATTTTAGGTATCTCTATTGACTCGCTGTTTACTTTGGGTAGATTTAAACAAGAGAATAATTTAGATTTCGATTTATTAGCAGATTTTAATAAAGATGTTGCTAAACTTTATGGCTGTTTAAGTGAAACATTTGTATTTGATATGTTAGGTGTAGCAAAAAGATCAGCTTTTGTACTCGACAAAACAGGTATTGTAAAATATGCTGAAATACTTGAAAGTCCTGGTGATTTGCCAAATTTTGAAGCAATACAAGCTTGTTTGAAAACTTTGAATTAATTAAATTGAATTTAAAATAAATATTAGCTAACCCTTAAAACGGTTGGCTTTTTTCGTTTTAGTTAAGCTCATCAATGATGATTGAATTAATCCTTAGGCTCGACTCTAAACCCAGTCATTAGCCGTGGTCAAAACCTGAATTTCAAGTCTTCGATAGAATCGAACCCTCTTTGCAGACTGCCAATTTTATAAAAAGACAAAATGTTTCGTGGTGTGTCTAATCAATATCCCAGTAATGTACCCCGTAAAAGTTTGCTTCTTGCGAATTTAAAATTTGTTTTTGCTTGAAATCAGGATGATTCTCGTAAACAAAAGCAATCACTTTTAGGTTGGCCACATTATAATTATTCAAATCAATATTGGTAAAAGTTGACTTATGAATCAACCCTTTCTCACTTGAACCGGTTAAATCAATACTATCGCCTTCGTATTCGGTGAGTAAGTTTTTAAATACATTTTGGTGCGAAAACCCTATTTGATTTCCATTTTGAAAAATAGGTTGAATATTATCTTCTAATAAATACACCACTAATTTAGCTGTTGGAGATATGGAGGTTTTATGCGCAATATAAACTTTTACAAAACCAACATCATTTGCTTCAGTGCCTGTTTCAAGTGAAATAGAAAGTGGTGCATCGGGTTTTTGCAAAGCTTGAAGAATGGCGCCTTCCCAATTTTGGGGCGATAAAAGCACTTGTCCATCTTCTTGCGCAAGTGTTTGTTTGCCAATATTTCTATTGATTGAACCTTTTGAAATCGACAGCAAACCGCCAAGTGAGGTGCCTAAAAAAGATGAATATGAGGTGGCTAAAAAATCATTTTGATGAAAATTTGCTACAATTAATCTTGAAGGATATTTTGATTTAAGTTGGTCAACAAATAATGAATTTTCTACAGTAACTGATTGTGCTTCATCCGAGAAATGTTCTAATAAAATATTTTGTTGAAACCTTTCGGGCATTACCTCAAATGGGTTGTTTGAAGGTGTAATTATAATATCCTCCTGTTTCTGACATCCAATCAGAATCAGTGCGAGTAAAAAAGGAAGTAGAAGTTTCTTTGCCACTTTGGTAAAAATAGTTATAAAAAGATAGAAATCTTAGCATAAATCGTTCATTTTTGCAAATTATTATTTTACATGCTTTTATCACTCAATAATGTCACCTTTGAATTTGGTGCCAGAAAAATTTTAGACAATGCCTCATGGCATATTTATTTAAACGAACGAATTGGTTTAATTGGTCCTAATGGAACAGGAAAATCAACCTTACTTAAAATATTAATTGGTGAATACAGTGTTTCTTCGGGTCAGGTGAATCGTAGTAAAACGCTTTCAATTGGTTATTTTCATCAAGATTTACAAAGTTTAGATACAAGCGATAGTATTCAAACTGTAGCAATGGTCGCTTTTGAGAAGGCGATTGCCATTGGTGATCAAATTAGACAATTGGAGATTGAACTAGAAAAGCATGAGGATGAGAAAAAGCTACATAAACTAGCTGATTTGCATCACGATTTTGAAATTGCTGGTGGTTACGAAATGGAATATAAAGCCGCTGAAGTGTTGGAAGGATTGGGTTTTATGACGAAAGACTTAACCAGATCTTTTAATGAGTTTTCTGGAGGATGGCGCATGCGTGTATTGCTTGCTAAAATGATATTGCAAAATCCAGACATCTTATTATTGGATGAACCTACGAATCACCTTGATCTACCTTCAATCGAATGGATTGAAAGATATTTAAGTAATTACCCTGGTACCGTCATTATCGTTTCACATGATCGATATTTTCTTGATCGTATGGTAGATAAAATTGTTGAAATTTCGCAACAAACATTGAATCATTATTCTGGCGACTACTCATATTATGAGCAAGAAAAAGAAATTCGCTCTGAGATGCAGCAACGTGAATATGAAAATCAACAGGATTTTATCAATCAACAAGAACGTTTTATTGATCGATTTAAGGCAAAGGCATCAAAAGCAAAACAGGCTCAAAGTTTAGTAAAAAAGCTTGATCGTTTAGAGCGAATTGAAGCCCCAATTGTTGAAACGGCTAAATTAAGAATTCGATTTGAAGTGGGGCGCACACCCGGTAAAACACTGACTACTTTTGAAGATGTGTCGAAACGATATGGCGATATTATAATTTTAGATCATGCAAGTGCTGAAGTCAATCGTGGCGATAAAATTGCTTTAATTGGTGCCAATGGAAAAGGTAAATCAACTGTGTTGAGATTATTATCTACAACTGAAAAAGCAGACAGTGGTATTGTTACACCAGGTCATAATGCAGATATTTCGTTTTATGCTCAACATCAACTCGAAGCTTTATCAATGGATAACGATATTATTGATGAATTGAAATTATGCGGAAGCGGAAAAACAGAACAAGAATTACGTGAACTGTTAGGCTGTTTTTTATTTAGAGGTGATGATATCTATAAAAAAATACGCATTCTCTCAGGAGGTGAAAAGGCACGTGTTGCCTTAGCAAAAACGATTCTTGGAAAAGGAAATTATTTATTGCTGGATGAGCCTACCAATCACCTCGATTTAAGTTCTGTGAATATGTTGATTGCCGCATTAAAAGTATATGATGGTACTTATGTAGTGGTTTCGCATGACCGTTATTTTATTCAAAATACCGCCAATAAAATTTGGGAAATTGAGAATGGAAATATCAAACAATTTGATGGAACCTATGCCGAATGGGAAGAGTATAAAAAACGCAAAGAAAAAGAGGCTCAGGCAAATAAGTCAAAAGGAATTGTAACGGAACCTGCCAAGGAAAAGATAGTTGAAGCAAAAGTTGAAGTTCCTATAGCAAAGGTTGAGAATAAAGAACAGCCAAAGAATAATACAAGTGAATTCAAAGAAAAGCAGAAAGAAGAGAAAAGGCTTAGAAACAAATTTGCAAAGTTAGAGGAGGATATTGCTGCATTAAATATTGAAAAGAAAAAATGTGAAGATTTATTAGCAGATCCAGAAATCTATTCTAATAAAAGCCAGTTTCAGACAACAGAAAATAATTATAAATCTGTAGTTTTAAAAATTGAATTATTAAAGCCCGAATATGAAGCACTTTTTGAACAACTCATGGAGTTTGAATCTTAACAATAAAATGAATCTTAGCTCAAGCGTTAAACTCATTCACAATTTTATACTGGTTTCACTGAATAAAACTCAAATTATTTTAGCATTGAGTTTAGTGCTGATGCTTCTTGTATCTATAGGTACTCATGCACAGAAAAAAGATTTTACGATGGCAGAAGCCATCAATGGGATGTCGTCGAAATTTGCAATTAAAAATTTGAAGCAATTGCAATGGATGGGTTCGAGTGATTTTTATTCATATGTAGTCAATACAGATTCTGAAAAAGTGGTGTATCAAGTTAATCCAATTAATTTTGATACCAAACCATATACCAATCTTGATAAATTAAATAACGGACTCGATGCTGTCGGCATTAAGAAACTAAGTAATATACCAACCATCAACTTTAAAAGTCAATCATCTTTTTATTTTACGCACGACAATAAAATAATAGAATGCAATTCTGTTGCTGGTAATTTAGCAATGAATAAAATAGCCACCCTGCCCGAAAATGCTGAAGATATTATTATCGATACAAATAAGATGAGTGTGGCGTATACCTCGAATGATAATTTATATGTGATTTATAAGGAGGGTAATCCGATTAAAATTACAAAAGATGGAACACCTAATTTA
>DAOOQH010000014.1:0-27228 GCA_035388625.1 Chitinophagaceae bacterium
AATAGACACAACGTAACCAGTTTACGTACGTAGGTAAGTTTACGGATAAACATTTAAAATATTCATAGTTCAGGGGAACGAAGAGATCATTGGACTATAGAATATTTATAATCGGTATAACACAATAGTCTTCTCCTTTGTCTAAGCCAATTGCGCAATTTGGGTCTAACTTTTCATAACGAATCCAACTGAAAATCGGGGTTTAAAAAATAAAAGCGTAGAAATAATATCCTACGCTTTTGTTTTAGTACAACTTATTTACTTACTTATCGACCTCCATGTCTATGGGCATGACGTCTGTGTGCAATGGCTCTTTGTCGAGCATGTGGTCGGCACGAATTGTTAAAGGCATTGTTTCTTCGGTGAATTCTGTGCGATCGAACGGAAGAGTTGCAACTCTTTCTACATTCTTGTTGCGCTCTTCCATTATTTCTATGATGTCGAGGATGAGCGTTGGAACTAAATGCAATTAAAAAGAAGAGGGATGTGAGGAGGGCGAAACTCGCCATTTTGAGGTTTTTCATTTTATATAATTTTACCCTCTGACCTGTGCACGAAATTAAAGTTAAGCTATACTTTGACCGTTAACTAATAATTTTTTGGCAAAAAAAGAGGCTATCAAAATGATAGCCTCTTTTAAGTATTTACAAAATTGGATGATTAGTTGATCATTAATTTGTTTGCGTATTTTTTACCATCTGCATTTACAGTATACATATATAATCCTTTAGAAAGATCAGATACTTTAATGTTAAATGATTCTGTGCTATTTGCATTCACACTTCCAATATTAATTGTTTTAACTACTTGACCAATTGAATTCGTTAATGTTACTACTACATTCTTAGCTGATTCTTCAAGATTGATAGAAAGTTTAGCATTTTCTGTAGCTGGGTTAGGAACAACGTTTACAGCGATTCCATTATCATTTACATCATTTACACCAATTGGTTCACATGTAGGACAAGTTACTTTCCAAACGATATCGTGAATTTCAGTACCATATCCAACTGTCCAAGCTAATGTAGGAATATAATCTCCGAACCAACCTGTAGAATCTTTATTAACTACTGAAGACATATTTCTGTCTGTAGGATAAAAAGGCATAAAGGTATTGTCACCATTTGGCTCGTAAGAAAGGAATAAATAACTATTATTATTAGCAACTGTATCACCAGCAGCATAAGTATAACCTGGTTTGAATGTATAAGAAACTGATACTCTTTCTCCAGCTGGAACATTCATGTTTACTGCAAAACGTAAGAATTTAGACCCAAATGAGTTTGGTGGTGTAAATGTGCTTGAATCAGCATTTGTAAGAGGATATTTAATTGTGATTGCAGCAGGTGCTCCCACTTCATTTCTTTGGAAAGGCCCTTTTGTGAAGTTTGCTGGATCATAAGATTGCATTAAGAATCTTGTAGTATCAACACCAAAATCAGCAGTTTGACCAGTAAAGAAGAATTCTGGATGATTAGCTCCACCACTATGAACGAAAGATACAATCATAGTATCAACCGCAGCAGTTTTTTTGATATAAGATCCACCGATGAAAATTGAATCAAGAGTATAAGCGTTTGTTTTCCCGATATAAATTTCACCTGTTGGCATATTGTCTTTAAATACATCAGCCCATGGTTCAAGAATTTGACCTGCAGATTTCCATTGAATTCCAAATGCTGAACTTGGCGCTCCGTAACGTACTACTGAATCTGGGAACATATAGTTTAAGAATCTTGTTGCATCTAATGCAGTTGCAGAAATACCTTCTTGAGCTGCTACAAAATCCACATAACTAAGATATAGACTTCCACCTGCTCTTGTTTTTTTCTTTGTTGCTTTGAAATCATCATGACTTGAACCACCGTTTACAACAGCATTATCTAATCTCAATGGAGCACTCAAAATTGTTTGTTTTTCTTGTGCGTTCATTGTGCTAAAAATTGCCATGCATGCACATACACTAAGTAAAATCTTTTTCATTATTATTATTTTTAAATTTATAGCGTAAAAGTAAGTATTAATTTAATATCAACAAAAAAATATTTTACCTGATCAACTACTTACTTTTGCACCTTAAATTAATTCCAAACGGATGCCACTAAACTTTGATAATACTGAAATTGCCTTTAGTCCAAAGTCAAATTACGACTTAAAAAAAGCGCATTTCCTTTTCTCCTCTATGGGTAAACCCTGGCTAACTAAGCTCGGTATTCAATTAACTCTGCTGGCTTTTAAACTTAGATTACCAATCAAACCTTTAATCAAATCGACCATTTTTAAACAGTTTTGTGGAGGTGAAACATTGATCGAAGCTGATACAACGTCTCGTGAGTTGGCCAAGTATCATGTGGGTGTAATTATGGATTATGGTGTTGAAGGCAAATCAGATGAATTAGAATTTGAAAAAACGACTGAAACGTTTTTACGAACCATAGAATTTGCAAAAGATAAAAACTATATCCCTTTTATAAGTCTAAAAATTACTGGATTTGCTCGTTTTGAGCTGCTTGAAAAAATGCATCTTCAGTCTCCACTTACAAATCATGAACAAGAAGAATTAGAACGAATTAAACTTCGAATTGATAAAATTTGTGCGTTGGCATCTTCTGCTAATAAAATGATATTAATTGATGCCGAAGAAAGTTGGATTCAGAATCCAGTGGATGAATTAGCTAACCAGATGATGGAAAAATATAATAGAACGAAAGTCATTGTATTCAATACATTTCAGTTATATAGACATGATCGATTAAACTTTTTGAAGGAATCTTTTGAAATTGCAAAGGAGAAAAATTATTTCTTAGGAGCAAAATTAGTTAGAGGTGCTTATATGGAAAAAGAGAGACAAAGAGCCATGGATATGGGTTATGAAGATCCAATTCAAGCAAATAAAGAATCTACAGATAAAGATTATAATGCCGCTATAGAATTTTGTTTATCAAATTTAAACCAAGTGAGTTTGTTTATTGGTACTCATAATGAGTATAGTTGCATGCTTGCATCAGAACTTATGCACAAACAATCAATTCAAAATTCTAACGAGAAAATTCACTTTTCACAATTATTTGGCATGAGTGATAATATCTCATTTAACCTAGCAAATAATGGATATCTTGTGTCAAAATACTTACCTTATGGACCTGTTGAAGATGTGATTCCATACTTGATGAGAAGGGCGCAAGAAAATACCTCTGTGGCTGGACAAACAGGTAGAGAGTTGGCTTTAATTACAAAAGAGCTAAAACGAAGGAAACTTTAATGATTGAAGCTTAGTATGTTTAATGATCTAAACAAATTAACGCTTTAAACTAACTATCAAAGGGATAACTTCTCTGTCATGACACTCAATTCTGGAATTATATTGAAAAGCGCCCAACGTGATAAAGTTAAAATTTGAAACGAAAAACGTGTTTACTGCCTAAATGAATCAACTAAAAAATGAATAGATCTATGTTAGAGAAATTTAATTATAATGTCAAACTCTTTATAGCATTGAATAATTCAATGGTACAAAACAGCTTAGCGTTTTTATCATTTAAAAAATAAATATGTCAACATCTCAAAATACCATTGTAGCATTATCAACTCCACAAGGAACAAGTGGCATTGCAGTAATTAGATTGAGTGGTGAAGATGCATTTGCCATTATAGACAAGGTATTTGTTGGCAAAATCATATCTGAACAACCCTCGCATACGCTGCATTTTGGGAAAATTGTTGACGATGAAAAATTATTAGATGAAGTTGTGATTTCTATATTTAAAAATCCACATTCATATAATGGAGAAGATACAGTTGAAATCAGTTGTCATGGGTCGATGTTTATCATTCAAAAAATCATCAGTTTGCTTGTTCAATCTGGCGCTCGAATTGCAAGTCCGGGAGAATTTACCAAACGTGCATTTATGAATGGTAAATTAGATTTGAGCCAAGCAGAGGCAGTCGCTGACATAATAGCCAGTGAAAATGAAAGTCAGCACAAAATGGCTATTCAACAAATGCGTGGAGGTTATTCAGAAAAAATCAGTGGACTTCGACAAGAACTCATTGACTTTGCCGCTTTAATTGAATTAGAATTAGATTTTAGTGAAGAAGATATTGAGTTTGCAGATCGAAAAAAGTTTTATGAATTAGTCGACCAAACATTGGATATTCTTGATCATTTAATTGATTCATTTCAGTTAGGGAATGTCATCAAAAAAGGTATACCTATTGCAATTGTTGGAAAACCGAATGTTGGAAAATCAACTTTACTCAATCGTTTGTTGAATGAAGAAAAAGCTATTGTGAGCGAGATTGCTGGTACAACGAGAGATTTTATTGAAGATACTTTGCAATTAAAAGGAATGACATATCGATTTGTAGATACAGCTGGTATACGAGAAACAACAGACATACTTGAATCGAAAGGAATAGAGCGGTCTTATGAAAAAATCAAACAAGCAGAAATTATCTTTTACTTAGCAGATATTACAGAACCTCTCGATAAAATAGTTGATGATTTTAATTCGATTGAATTTACACCCGATCAAAAAGTGATAATTTTATTGAATAAATCGGATGAGTTAGATAATTTTTGTAATGCATACGATATAGAAGAAGCAATAGCTACTTTAACGCGAAAGACCACTTTAGAGATATCAGCAAAGCAAAATAGAAATCTTGATAAATTAATTTCAATATTAGAAGATACAGTTGGCACCAAGCATCAAAGCTTTGATTTCATTGTTTCAAATGCTAGGCATCTTCAAGCATTTCAAGATGCAAAAAATAGTTTAGAGCAAGTGAAGCAAGGTTTAAATAATAGAATTAGTGGCGAATTTATTTCTATTGATATTCGCGCTGCCTTACATGCTTTAGGTACAGTTACCGGCGAGATCAGTAATGAAGATGTTTTGAGTTCTGTGTTTTCAAGATTTTGTATCGGGAAATAGAATTTCTTTAGGGATGTGTTGAAAAAATAAAATTGAGTACATTGGGTTCTAGAATTGAAACATCCTGCAAATCGACACTTCCGTCGCCATTTAAATCGGTTGATAAATATCCAAATAGAAAGGAGATCACATCATTATCTAATAGTAAAACATCAGCCAAATCCATATTTTCATCTGTATTAATATCCCCTGAATAAATTGACCAAATACCGGGTGCTACCTCAATTTGATTATTTCCGTAGGCCTTGTTGGCGGCTGTTGTAAAATCGTACGCAACTGTTCCAGATAAAACATTTACTGGAGATGCGCTCCAAGTCTCCAGTCCATTTCGATGTCGAATAACAATATAATAAAGTCCACTAGGAATAGCGAAGTTACAAGCAGCAGTTCCATTGATATTTAGCAATGTTTTCGTTTGTGCAACAATGCTATAAGGCGCTATACTATTGCGTAATTGAATTTGAATTGAATCATAAATGCTCGTATTTGTTGAAACACCTTGATTAAAAAGTACGGGTGACATCATGCCTCCACCAATATAAAAACCTTGGATAAATAAATTTAAATTGAATGTTTGACAAGGTCCATTATTAAATCTCGCTGTAGTTCCGCCTGTGATATAAACCTTATTATCTGTTCCAAAATCAAACCAAACAGGATATCCAGTAGGTGTGGTTCCAACCCATGCAGAACTACCATTGCTATTAATTTTACACATTGCCATTGCAGACATTGTACCTCCAGCTATATAGATATCATTGCAAGCATCTATTCGCATAGGAGTGAGAGCAAGCAAGGCGAGACTAGGTCCATCAGCATTCAAGTTTTGCCACAAGATATTACCCAAGTTATCATACTTCATTGCAACTAAGCCGAAACCAGCACTTTGATAACCTGCAATAACTGGATAATTGTCGGATCCAACTTCTACTTTATTCCCGTTAATAGCGCCATTTGATTGTGACCAGATGAGGGTACCTGTAGGCGAAAGTTTCCTGAGTGAACTTGGTGAACCATTTACAATATATGTATTTCCAAAAGCATCGCCAGCAGCGTCACCAACAGTTAAGCTAGTAACACCAGCTAAACTCCAAATATTATTTCCATTCAAATCTATTTTAGAATAACCATTTAAATTTCCTGTTATGGCTCTATGTACAATTGTAATTTTGTTATCGGGTGTAAATTTGAACGTAATTGGCGCACCAATACCTGTGTCGAAATAATTCCAAACTGAAACTCCTGCTGCATTAAATTTTTTGACTTTAGTGACCTGACCATTTGGACCTGTTCCAATTCCCAAAACATAGATATTGTTATTGGCATCAATCAGGCATTTTTTAGTTGAAGATCCATCGAATGTGCTTTCGTAAACAACCCGCCAAAGTAAAACACCTGAAGGATTGTACTTCATTAGTACACTAGCGGCATTCACAGGACTTGAATAGCCAGAACGAATGGTTCCAGAAACTAAAATATTTCCAGCATGATCAGTTTCAACCCAAGTTGCCACTTCATGTCGCGTCATTTCTGTATTATTATAGGTTGCATCCCAAAGCGTAGTTCCAGCCGAATTGCGTTTTGTTAGTGTAATATCCCCGCCAGGATTATAGTCCCAATACGCTGTATAAACATTATCAAGAGAATCAACGGCGATTGAAACTCCGCTCGGAAAATTGTACCAATCTGCAGAAATTTGGGCATGTGATAATGAACTCGTTAACATGAACGTTAAGACAATTAAATTTTTCATTTTTTTATTTTTTATATTATTACTTGATTTTTATGTTTGATGAAATAATGACTATTGAAATAAGTTGGATGATATTAATTCCTTCCAGATTTCTTTAAGCTATTTATACATCTGATTCATAAAGTAAAGGTCAGCTAGGAAAAGGATTTGTAAAGTGACCAAAGTCACTAAAAAATATTTGCTTCATCATTTTAATTTTTCTTCCTTTGAAAGCCCTACTAATACTAGATCCTAATAATTTAGATTTTAAAATAATTTTTCATGATTAAAATCATATTAATATTAAAGACATTTTTATCCTTATTATAAAAAACTCGTGTAATTTTGCAAAATTGACTTTGCAAGAATTCATCCTCAAATCTCTGCAATACGTTCAATACTAAATATCAAAAAAATGAATCGATCCCAAAAAACAGAACATACATTTCATATTCCGGTGATGGGTATTGCATTCACAATTGATACCCCAATCAAAGTTGCACGCTTTGGAATATCATCGGTTATTTCAATTGTTGAAGACAGACTAATTGAAATGATGAGAAAACATTACTACCCTTTGATAAACAAAGAGTATATACCTATAACGACTCATGAACCAGATTATCGCGCCAAACGAATTACAGATTATTTAAATTTAGTGAATACGATCGTTCAAGATCAGGTATCAAAAATTAAATCGGAAGCTTTTGAAAAAGGGTCGGAGATTGTAAAATATTTTGAGATGCTACCTGAAACAAGTTCGCTTAAAAAAACTTATATACGAATGCTCAATACGAAGGATGAAAATGAAATGCTCGAACAGCAGGCCTTCTTGAGACAACAAATTAAACCAGGAAGTATTGATGTCAATATTATGACCAAAGTTGATCGTGATCGGACTGACGCGTTGAATAATCCTATTCCAGATGGTTCGGAGGCGGTGGCTGCATTAAGAGGTTATGCAGAAAGTAATTTAACAAATTCATCTGTTGTATTCTCAGCAGGTATGAACCCGCGATTATTTGCCTATACAGAAAACTTAGATGCCTTTTTGCCAGACTCAAATTTTGAATTTTCAAAAAAGGTAACCATTAAAGTTTCTGACTTTAGATCGGCACTGATACAGGGTAAATTTTTAGCAAAAAAAGGAATTTGGGTGAGTGAGTTTCGTGTTGAATCTGGCTTAAATTGCGGCGGTCACGCTTTTGCAACTGATGGATATTTACTTGGTCCCATTTTAGAAGAATTTAAAGTGAAGCGATTAGAATTAGTGAATGCACTATTTGAAACCTATCAAACTGCCATACAAAACAAACTCAATATTCAGTTTCCGTATGCACCCAATTTAGATATTACCGTACAAGGCGGAATTGGCACATTTGCCGAAGACGAATTTCTTTTAAAAGAATACGACCTAACGCGAACAGGTTGGGGCACACCATTTCTTTTAGTACAAGAAGCCACTACGGTGGATATGCCAACGCTAGAATTACTATCTGCAGCTAAAGAAAATGATATTGAATTGAGTCATAATTCACCATTAGGCGTTCGCTTTCATTATCTTAAAAACACCACATCAGATAAAGAAAAGCAGTTCAGAATTTTATCTGGCAAACCAGGTAGTCCGTGCACTGAAAAACATTTAGCGTTCAATACTGAATTTACTGAAGAGCCAGTTTGCACAGCTTCAAAAAAATATCAAAACTTAAAACTTCAACATTTAAAAACGTTGGCATTAAATGAGGACGAATTAAAATTACAAGAGCATGAAGTATTATCAAAAGAATGTTTATGTATCGGACTTAGTAATGCAGCAGCCATCAATTACAATGAAACGTTTGTAAAAAACTTTAATTCAACAACGATATGTCCGGGACCAAATATTGTCAATTTCAATAAAACCGTTTCGCTTCAAACCATGACAGACCATATTTATGGAAGAACAAATATCATGCACAATCTGCAACGACCACATATGTTTGTAGCAGAAATTATTCTTTATATCAACTATTTAAAAGAACAATTATATAAAAATAGTGCGTATGAACTTGATGCAAAAAGCAAGAAATATTTTCAACAATTTATTTCAAACTTGAAAAATGGTATTCAATACTATCAAGATTTGGCACAAAAGCACTTTGATCAACTTTCGATATTATTTAAAACCTTTGAAAGTATCAAAATCGATTTGCGAAAACTTCAAATTGAATTTAATTTAGTTCCACTTGAACTGTCTTTACAAAATGAATACGCGTAAAAAAATATTATTTTCTATTCTTGATAAAAACTTGTCCATTATTCATTTCATCGGCAAGTTGTTGAATGGTTTTGTTTGCAAATAACGAAATAAGTTCTTGTTTAATGGGTTGATATTGAAAATGCATTGGACAAGGATTGACTTCTGAACATTTCTTCAAACCTAGAACGCATTGACTCAGCATTTCATCTTCGCCCATTGCTTTCAAAATTGCTCGAGATGGTAACGCTTTCTCTGTCTCTGTTAAATAAAAA
This sequence comes from Chitinophagaceae bacterium, assembly GCA_035388625.1. Taxonomy (GTDB): domain Bacteria; phylum Bacteroidota; class Bacteroidia; order Chitinophagales; family Chitinophagaceae; genus OLB11. Next base: position 9,181 of record DAOOQH010000014.1, read on the forward strand.
CCACCCTTCGGACCACGAACTGAACAAACCACCGCATTTAATCCGGTGAGTGATTGCATTATTTTAGCAGTAAAGGATAAAGGAGAATCAATTGCCTTTGCAATTTCCTTAATTCCAATTTTCTTTTCTTCTGATCCTTTTTGTGCAATATAAATTGTTGCTCGTAAAGCATACTCCGTGGCTTTTGAAAACATATCTATCAAATAATAAAAGACAAAGTAACCTTTTTTAAATGAGAACAACTGATAAAAATTCAATCTTCAATGAATCGTCAAGATTTGGCATTCCGATTATTATATATAAAGAATTGATTTCTAATATTTGCTAGAATAAGTTCTAAATTCGTAAAATAATTATTATTTTCCTATGTTTAAACCAATCATCCTACTAGTTCTTTTTTTGAGTTTGTTTGCAGAAATAAAATCTCAAGTTATTTCAGATAATTTTGAAGGCAGTGGAAATATTAGCACCTGGTTCGGTGATAATTGCGGTATGGATATCAATTTTACCAATCCATATCAAACTTCAATCAATACCTCTACTAAAGTATTAAAGTATAGTGATATTGGCGGGCAATACGCAAACGTAAGATTTGATGTGATTCCGAATTTCAACTTAGCCACCAACTCTTATTTTTCATTAAAAATTTATATCCCTTCATCAGGAATAACAGGTAGTCAACCCAATCAAATCTCACTAAAACTTCAAAATAATTTATTACCAGCACCTTGGTCAACTCAATGCGAGATTATAAAACCACTTGTTTTAAATCAATGGCAAATTGTGACTTTTAATTTTGCAACAGATCCTTATATCAATTTAAATCCAACCTCTCTCAATCCAATTTATAGAAATGATTTTAATAGGGTGGTTTTACAAATTAATGGCGAAAATAATTATGCACATGTATTAGCCTACCTCGACGATATTTATCATGGAAGTGTATCAACAACACCTGTTTTTAACCAATTAGTTTGGTCTGATGAATTTAGTACAAATGGCGCAATTGACTCATCCAAATGGTTTCATCAAACGCAATTACCGGCAGGTGGCAATTGGTATAATGGCGAATTACAGCATTATACCAATCGATTAATTAATTCATATGTATCAAGTGGAAATTTAAATATTGCCGCTAAAAAAGAAGTTTATACCAATCAAGGCTATACGAAACAATATACCTCTGCTAGATTAAATTCAAAATTTGCATTTCAGTATGGACGATTAGAAGTTCGTGCTAAACTTCCAACCGGCGTAGGCACTTGGCCAGCGATTTGGATGTTAGGCAAAAATATTATTGAACCCGGCGCTTTTTGGTCAAGTCTTTTTGGTACGGCATCTTGGCCTGCTTGTGGCGAAATTGATGTGATGGAACATTGGGGCAATAATCAAAATTATATTCAAAGTGCATTGCATACGCCATCAAGTTTTGGCAATACAACTAATATAGGTGGACAAACCATTTCCACTGCCTCTTCGCAATTTCATACTTATGCGCTTGAATGGACATCTGAGAAATTGACTTTTAGTGTAGATAGTCAGGTACATTATATTTATAATCCTCCGATTAAAAATGCGTCAAATTGGCCTTTTAATGCCCCTCAATATATTTTATTAAATATTGCCATCGAACCTAGTATTACAGCCAGTTTTACACAAAGTAATATGCAAGTTGATTATGTTAGGGTGTATCAAGAATCACCCTTACCACCACCGAACACAGTTAATTTAACTTTATTTATTGAAGGATATTATACATCCAACCAAACGATGCGACCCGTTAAAATAAATCAAGAAAACCCCAATGTTTCACCAGCTGATGAGGTTGAAGATATAGTGGTTGAATTACACAATTCAAATTATCCGTATGCACTAGTTGCAAGTTCAACAGCTATATTAAAAACCAATGGCACCGCAACCTGCAATTTTGCCTCTACACCTGCTGGACTTTATTATATTGTAATAAAAACAAAGAACGCGATTGAAACATGGAGTAAACTCCCACAACAGATTGGGGCTACTCCATTAAATTATAATTTTAGTTCGAATGCGAATAAAGCATTTGGAGACAATATGATTGAAATTGAACCCAATACATGGGCACTTTTTTCTGGGGATATAATCAAAGACGAGAATATAGATTTACTTGATCTTTTGTTTCTTGAATTTGATATCAACTCGTTTCAATTTGGCATTCAAGACACAGATATGAATGGCGATGGCAATGTGGATTTATTAGATGGTTCAAGTCTTGAGAATAATATCAATTCATTTATATTTTCAAATCATCCTTAGATTTAGATAAACAATCAGCAAGCATGTTAGAAATTATTAGCAGATATACTCAACTAGGTTATACGTCAAATATTCATTCAAGGCAAAAGTTTCAACCTTAAACTTGATTGAATCTAATATTTTCTGTGCTAGTATTTGTATTATCCCAGATTCAGTCTTAGAAATGTTGAAACGAAAAAGAATCCGCAAGTCAATTGTTTGCAACTATTGACAACATCTTCTAAATCGGGCTAACAACAACTAACACGCTAGAATTTTCGTTCCTCAAATCCTAACGCATAATTTGAGTTAAAAAATAAAACTTAAGTTTGTTGATTCAAATCGAATAGGATATTTTCATCTTCATAAAAATCAATGTATATGTTTAGTGTTTCCATTTACAAATTAGTATTTGCAATTTGTTTAATTCAAGTTATCGAATTCTGTACAGTTGTTCAAAATAAAATGTATGGTCAAACCATTACGATAACAATTTACGCCACAGGTAATCCGGGCACTTATAATTCTGGATCGGTAACCAGTACTGGACTAAAAAACGATTGTAATCTCACGAATGTCAATTCAATTAATACAAGAGGTTGGGCATCTTTTGTGATGCCAAATATTCCACCATCATCCACCATTAATTCGGCAGAAATCAATTTTACAACTTATAGTTCAACAGCTTCATCATTAAATAATAATTTGTATGGTTTTGGAGGTTCTGCCTCAGGCATGTCGGGCACAACTTTATATAATGCTTGCTTATCGGGGACTTCTTTTAATACCTCCCCATGGATTGCCAATTCATCTCAAACAAAATCGTTAAATGCAGCCGGACTAAATTTTATTGCTACTAACCTGACAGCTGGCAATATTATTAATATTGGTTTTGTAAGAGGATCTAATCTAGCTTATAATATAGAAGGCTATTGCAGTAGTAACCCTCCGAGTTTAGTTATAACCTATACCCTACCTTGCTTTCCTGCAGGTGGCTTTGTACCAGGCAATACTTTATCAAATAAAAACCCAATTTGCTTGAGTTCATCATTTACGGTAAGCGTTCAAAATAGCATTATATTAGTTGGTTCAGGATATACAGCACAATGGCAATGGTCGTCAGATAGTGTTGTATGGAATAATATTCTAGGCGCCAATTCAGTAAATCATACAACCACATGGAACTTTGCAGAAGCCTTTCGATACTACCGTTTAAAATTATTTTGCTATAGTAACGAGTGGTACTCAACGCCCTTAAAACTGACCAGAGAAACAAATTTCATGAATTGCTATTGTGCAGCGGGCGCAAATATCAATGGTTGCAATACTATAGGCAGAGAATATATTTCTGAAGTTAAATTTAATACGATTCATAATACAAGTACATGTCCAACTAGCAATTCATATACTAATTTTTCTGGTATCAGTACTACAATATCTCAGGGTGCAAATATTCTAACCTCTGTTAAAGTACCTAATTCATTTACAAGTGACAATGTGAGAATATGGATTGATTTTAATCACAATAGTTCATTTGCTGATGCGGGTGAAGAATTTGATTTATGGAATGGAATTAGTTCAGATTTAGAAATTCATTCAGGCATTATAACCATACCCATCACCGCATTAACTGGCCCAACAAAAATGCGTGTGAGATTAACTTATGGAACCCCAACCACCTGCGGCACTTCAATTTATGGAGAAGTAGAAGATTACAATTTAAACATAATAGGCACTTCTATTCCCATTCAATTAAAAGTATTATTTGAATCTTATTTAGGAAATAATCCATTAATGGATAAGGTGCTTTATAATCAAGATGTTGAAAGTAATATTTCATCAAATTATACAGATGTGGTTGAAATTGAACTTCGTGAAGACCTTCCAAACTATCCGTTAGTAGGGACATTTAGCAGTCTTGTTTTACGGAATGGCATTATAAATACACGTTTCCCGTCATCATTGAGTGGAAAAAACTGCTACCTTGTAGTCAAACATAGAAATTCAATTGAGACTTGGAGCGCAAATCCAATAACGATTCCAGTAGCGATGGCTCCAACACTTTTTTACGATTTTACAATTGCAGCAAATATGGCATACGGCTCTAATCAAGTTGAAATCCAACCAGGTATTTTTGCTTTATATAGTGGAGAATTAAATAGTGATGAAAATATCGACTTACTTGATTTTGGTCTTTTAGAAACAGATATCAATGTGTTTTCATCAGGGTACTTAATTACAGATATTAATGGTGATGGCAATGTTGACCTACTCGATGCTTCACCAGTTGAAATGAATTTAAACAATTTTATATTTTCGAGTCATCCTTAAATATTTTTCATACACTAATTCTATATTTTTTCCAGCTATTCAATTAACAATTGTTAAAGCGTTAGACTTAAGAAAATTAAATTCTAACTTGCGTTAACAGAATATGAAATGATGGTTGCCACTCTACACAAAAAAATCTTCAATTTACTAAGGATACCATTGCTTATTATATTATTAGTTGGATTAAAATTCAATGCAGCATCGCAAGTAACCTCAACTTTCATTTGCAATGGCTTGAGTGGTTCGTATCAATCAGGATCTGTAAACTCTTCTGGAATTAAAAACGATGGCCAAATGATTGCTCTTTCATCAATTAATAACAGAGGTTGGGCAAGCTTTGATATTTCATCTATTCCAATTGGTTCAATCATTACTGCGGCTTCCCTACAATTCACCACTTACTCATCGGCTACAAGTTCCTTAACAAATACCTGTTACGGATTTTTAGGCAATCCTGAAACCATGTCTGGCACTGCTTTATACGCTGCATGTAATTCAGGCACAATGTTGAATTCTAGCTCTTGGTTAGGATCCACTTCAACCAATTATTTAAATACGAAAATTATAAATGCCATCGGATTAAATTTCATCGAATCTAATTTAGGATCAAGTATCAATATAGGTTATGTTAGAAGCTTATCAAGTCAATTCAATATTTTAGGATATGAAAGTTCAGCTCCTCCAAAATTAGTGATCTCATATATTATACCAACCGTCTGCAGTGGAACACCTGCACCTGGCAATACTACCGGACCATACTCTAGCTGTGAAGGAAACTATTTGAATTTAGGCATGACAGGATCATTTATTGGCGTGAATAATATTTTATTTCAATGGCAACGTGCAGATGATTCGTTGTTCATCTCTAACTTTGAATACCTTGGAACATCAAGTAATTTAATAACAACCCAATCTGCCACCAAATACTATCGTTGTAGGGTAACTTGCTCCAATTCAGGTTTAATTAATTATTCAACCCCAATCAAAATAATTCAAAATATTTTTTTTGATTGCTATTGCACCTCTTCAGCTACATCCAATGCAGGGGAGGAAATAACGAATATAAGTTTTGGCTCAATGAATAATTCTAGCACATGCACAACGTTGGCACCGGGTGCCGGTTCGGTGATATCTAAATATTCAAATTACAAATCAGGTAGTGGCGCCCCAATACCACCGTCGGCTCATCCTGGAATGAATACGACTTTTTCATTTACACAAACTAGTTGTGGAAGTTCAAATTTGAATCGGTTTTATTGTTGGATTGATTTTAATCATGATGGCGATTTTTTAGATACTGACGAAAAAGTATATGAGGGAAATTCGGTGTATGGGTCTCATACCGATATCGGTACAATTGCAATTCCTTACTCAGCAATGATGGGTCTTACAGCCATGCGCGTACTAAACACAGAAGGCGTTGTAAATAGTCCTTGTGAAAGCTTTGCCTTTGGTGAAGTTGAAGACTATTTAATAGACATATACTGGAATGATATTTGCATATTCGGACCACCAAATATCGGCGCAACAACTGGCCCCACTAGCGCTTGCCCGAATGTATCCTTCAATTTAAATTTACAAAACCCCATTGGAGGTATCAGCAATTATATTTCGTATTTATGGCAAAGTGCTGATGATAGTTCTTTTACAACAAATATTCTATCTATAGGAACAACGCCTATTTTAACAACCTCGCAAACTTCCAGCAAATACTATCGTTGCAAAGTGACATGTAATAATTTTAGTACTTTTTCATATTCAACACCCTTATTTGTAAACTTAAATACCAATGAATGCAGTTGCTTATCGTATTGCCAACCAACCACATTTACTGGATGTGTTGTTTATCTTACAAATATTTCTTTTGCAGGAATAAACCACAATTCGGGTTGCGGTTATCCTTATCAAAACTTTACACAATTTGGTGGCGGTTCGGTTATTGCTGGATCGACCTATCCACTCAATTATAATTACTCGCCTTATTATTCTGATTTAGAGGTAGTTGCCTACTTTGATTGGAACCATGATGGTGATTTTGAAGATTTAAATGAAATGTATACCACTTCCATGGGCATGATGACAGGCAGCGGTAATATCGCAGTGCCTTGTAATGCACTTGGCGGACCAACCCGTATGCGAGTGCGGATGGCGCTTGAACCAACCACATGGTCGCCTTGTGCAACCTTAGACTGGAGCGAAGCAGAAGATTATTGTATCAATGTAATTCCAAATACTTGCAATGCCATATTGAATTTAAAATCTTATCTCCAAGGTTATTATATTGAAAATGGTGCCATGAATTCAGTTTTATTAAATCAAGGACTTCCTCATCCTACAAGTGATTGTGACGAAATTATTGTTGAATTACGATCTGCTTTATCTCCTCATCTATTAGAATACTCTTTTAATGGAACCTTGCAAACAGATGGAACACTTGTTTGTAATTTTCCCTATTCCGCTATTGGTAATAGTTATTATGTGAAAGTCAAACATCGAAACTCTATTGAAACTTGGAGTGCATACCCAATTACGATTTCAGCAATTACGAATTACGATTTTACCATAGCAGCCAATCAAGCCTACGGATCAAATCAGAGGGAGATGGAAAGCGGTGTCTGGGCATTCTATTCAGGTGATATCAATCAAGATGAAAATATTGATCTATTAGATCTTTCAAATTTAGAAAATGATATCACTAATTTTCAATTTGGTTATTTGGCTTCAGATATCAATGGTGATGGCAATGTTGATTTATTGGATGCTGCACCTCTTGAAATAAATATCAATGGATTTGTATATTCAACTCATCCTTAAAATTAGACTTTCATAATTAATTAATAATTTGTTTGACTAGAGGCCCTATCTAATTTTACTCAGTTCAAATTTTATGTGTAAAGTTTGGACATACAACTTAATCCGACGCTATAATAAGTTTGTTCCGCTCAAAAGTGTTGAACTTGAAAGCATGTTGACAATAATGAAAGCGATCGAAAGCACTATTATATGATTGATTCAAATATACTAATAAGTTTTGCCAAATCGTATTGAGCGTAACTATCAAATATGATAGTTGTTCATTGTTATCAATTGCCTACTTTTGTTAAGTTGTTGCCTACGATATTTTCTTTAAAAAGAAACTAATTGAATTTTATGTCTGCTTCCTTAAAATAAGTGAATTGAATTTCATAAAATTTCAAAAAAGGTGCACTTACATTTAAATACTTTAACCTCACTATCGTGCAGAAATCAGTTAAACAAGAACGAATTTTTTTTAGGAGGATAAATATTAAACGGGTGCCTTTTATTGTTTTGTTGATCCTCTTTATTTCAATTATTTCAACAAGTATTTCGGCACAAAATAACCAAGTTGATTCAATGAAAAAGCTGCTAATAAAAGCACAGGAGGATAGTAACAAAGTGATTTTAATTAATAAGCTCATCAACGAGATGACACATTCAGGCAATTTTAATGAAATGCTAGATTACAGTAACCTGTCACTTCAATTGGCTCAAAAATTAGGATATAAAAAAGGTGAGGCTCAAGCTTATCGATTGAAAGGAATTTCTCTTATGAATTTGGGGGCACATGATGACGCTATCTCAAATCAGTTATTGGCATTAAAAACAAGTGAAAAAATTAATGATCTAAATGGCATAGCCTCAGCCAATAATAATATCGGTCTAGTTTATAAAAACGAATTGAAATATTCTAAAGCAATCCCTTATCATAAAAATGCAGTAGAATTATTTAAGAAAGTGGGCAATCAGGATTACTTAGCTAGAACCTATACAAATGTTGGTGATTGTTATAATGCAATATCAGCATATGACACTGCCATGTTATTTTATGATTCATCCCTAGCCATAGCAATCAAACTTGAAAACGAAAGAGGAATAGGTCTTGTATATGAAGTGAAGGGAAATTCATATTATCAGCAAAAAAAGTATTCTAATGCAATTGCACATTATGAAATTGCATCAGGATATAGCAGAAAATATCATGATAGTTTTGACATTGCTGGACTTCAATATTATACGGCCTCCTCATTGATTCAACTTAAACAATTTAATAAAGCACGAAAAAAATTAGATAGCGCTTTGGTGTTTGCAACTCAAAATAAATTTATTCAAGGCTTACAATCATGTTACGAAGCCTATTCAAGACTAGATAGTTCGGAAGACAATTACCAGTCCGCTTTTAGAAATTATAAGCGATTTATTTTTTACAAAGACAGTTTAACAAATGAAGAAAAAAATGTAAAAATTGCACAACAGGTATTGCAATATGAGTATGAAAAAAAATCACTACGCGAGAAGCTCATAGCAACGAATACACAACAAAGATTAAATTTTCAGAAGTACTTGCTTCTTGTCGGAATCGTAGGTGTTATGGTAATTGCGTGGCTTATTATTTACCAGTATAAACAAAAACAACTGGCAAAATCTGCCCTAGCATTGGAACAAAGCAGAACAAGAATTAGCAGAGATTTGCATGATGAATTGGGTAGTAACCTAAGCAGTATATCCATGCAAGCCAGTGTAGCCAAGCGAAAATTATTACGAAAAGAAGACGCAAGTGATATTGTTGAACATATTAGTACATCATCACAGGAAATGGTTTCTAAAATGAGTGATATTGTTTGGAGTTTACTATCTGAAAATGAAAATGCTACTCAGCTAATAGAACGGATCACCAACTATTGTGCCATCACACTTCCAGATCATGAAATTAATTTTGAAGTAATTAATAACTTGAGTGATCATGATATTAATATTCATACAGAAACTTTGAAAGAATTGTATTTGATAATTAAGGAGGCAATTCACAATAGTTTAAAACATTCAGATTGCAAGCAAATTAATATTGGTTTTTCACAAGATCAGCATGTATTCAGCGTTCGAATTTCAGATAATGGGAATGGTTTTGAAATAGGCAAACCAACACGCACAACAGGCGGAAATGGATTGAAGAATATGAGGCAACGTGCAGAAAAAATTGGCGCAAAATATAAAATCATTTCAGACAAGGAGAAGGGTACGACTATTTCATTAGACATAGATCTCTCCTACCTATCACATCGTTCAACATAAATCATGAGCAGCAAAAAAAAATACACGGTTGTCATTTTTGATGACAATACAACTTTTCGAAATTCATTAGCCTTACTCATCAATGATACAGAAAATTTTGAAGTCATCGGCTCATTCGATGATTGTTCACTAGTACTCGAGGATATCAAGTCGACCTCGCCTGATGTGGTTTTAATGGATATTAATATGCCTGGCATTAATGGAATTGAAGCAGTAGGTAAAATTAAAAATAATTTTCCTGAACAACCTATTCTAATGTTAACTGCATTTGATGATGATAAGAATATTTTTAATGCAATAGCCGCTGGAGCCAATGGCTATATTTTAAAAAATGCGCCACCTGAAAAGTTATTATTTGCGATGCAGGAGGTAATGGAAGGTGGTGCTCCAATGACGCCTTCAATTGCAAAAAAAGTATTGGCTCATTTGCATTCAACCACTTCAGAAAAAGAAGAATTCAAACTCAATCCACGTGAGAAGGAGGTAGTGCAACATTTAGTGGATGGCCTGCCTTATAAACAAATTGCGGATAAAATGAATATTACCTATGCCACGGTTCGTTTTCATATGAAAAATATTTATTCAAAATTGCATGTGGCTTCTATGACAGAGGTTGTAGCCAAGGTTATTAAACATAATTTGTTATAAGTCAAACTGGCCGAAAAAAAATAAAGACCATTATCACCTATCACTTTTGATAGTTGATACTGACTGCTTACATAAATAACTTTGTATGGCAAATAGTATAGGTTCCTAACCAAATCAAACTTATTCATCTAAGCAACCTACTCAAAGAAACTATGTAAGCGCAACTCAATTATTCAGAAAAACCTATAATATGAAGCATACTCAATTAATTCTATTTTTATTTTGTATTCATCTTATCAATATAAAATTATTTGCACAAGCCCCCAATGCCATTCCATATCAAGCAGTGGCTCGTAATGCAACAGGAAACATAATTCCTAACCAACTCATTTCACTTCGTTTTACCTTACATGATTCATCTGCATTTGGCTCGATTGTGTATCAAGAGTCGCAAAGTATTACTACCAATTCATTGGGTTTATTTAGTGTAAATATTGGACATGGCACTCCAATTACAGGTACGATTTCTGCAATCAACTGGGAGGTCAATACGAAATATTTGCAAGTTGAATTAGATACTTCAGGCGCAACAAATTATATCACAATGGGCACAACTCAATTGCTGAGTGTGCCTTACTCATTGTACGCAAAGAAGGCAGGTGCGATTCCTCCGGGAATCAATATTGGTGATATACAATATTGGAATGGAAGTTCTTGGGAGATCTTACCACTCGGTTTGCCTGGCCAAGTATTGCAAGTTTCTCAGAACAATATTCCAAAGTGGTCAGGGGTTTCATTTGCAAATTTGCTCCTAAATCCAGCAGTATATACTTCGACTTATGACAATATATCGATCAATGGTTATGTTACATCCACAGGGTCTATTGCTTATGGAGATTCTACAGGGTTAAAGTCAAGAGGGATATGTTGGGATACCTTACCCAATCCAACATTGGCAAATTCCAAAACTTATCAATCAGATCAATTTATGGGTTTAAGTGCTAACCTAACTAACCTGTTACCAAATCAAACTTATTATGCACGTGGATATGCAGTCAATAACGCCGGTTTGGTGTATAGCAATCCGATTAGTTTTACGACATTAGCCTCCGTACCGCCTACACTCACAACCTCCCTGGTTAGCTCAATTACAGGTGGAACCGCAGTGTGTGGTGGAGAAATTACAAATAACGGTGGCTCCTATATTTCTGCACTTGGTGTATGTTGGTCAACTTTACCCAATCCAACAACAGCAGACAATAAGACAACCACGTTGACTCCGTTATTAGGTAGTTTTACATCTTCTCTTAATCACTTATCACGAAGTACTACGTATTATATTAGAGCCTACGCAATTAATTACGCCGGATTTACGGCTTATGGAAATGAAATTTCTTTCACAACAACAAGTGCCTTTACAATTGGAGGATACTATTTAGGCGGATATATTGCTTATCTGCTCCAACCTGGCGACCCAGGCTATTCGGACTTCAGTCCACATGGCATCATTGCTGCACCCAATGATATATCTGCTGGCACAGGTACCTGGAATAATGGTGTTACCACTGCCAATCCATTAACACCGAATACAGCAATTGGCGCTGGTAATGCGAATACAACGATTATAGTTAATGCAATTGGCGCCGGCAATTATTCAGCCAAAGCGTGTTATGATTTGGTACTGAATGGTTATAGTAATTGGTATTTACCTAGCCTAAATGAATTGGGCGTACTCTTTACAAATCGGTTTTTAATTGGTGGTTTTTCGACCACACTTCGCTATTGGAGTTCAACTGATGATGCCGCCAATGTTTTGAACGCAACCACCCAGTCATTTCAAACTGGCGCGATCTCAAATCAAAATAAAGGCCTTACCAATCAAACTCGACCTATCAAATCATTCTAAAATAAATTATACTATTTAGCCATGAAACATTTTTATATTATCGCCCTATACTTCATGTCAAGCTGTGTTATCAATCATACTCTGCATGCACAACAAACCTGCGCCAATCAATGGGTTTATAAGCTTGAAGCATCATTAACTGGTGTGGTAAATCCATCCGATGAGGCAATAGAAATTTCTGATATCAAGACTGATAATTTAGGCAATGTATACACCACAGGATATTTCAAAGGGTATGTTGATTTTAATCCAAGTGTTCAAGTCAACTCACTCAACTCACCAGATCACTTTAGTTGTTTTTTGATGAAGACCGATTCTTCAGGAATTTTTTTATGGGTAAAAGAATTAAAAGGCAATTCAATTTCCGATGATTGCCGAGGTTACAATATTGGTTTTGATGCTTCACAAAATATCTATCTTGTTGGAAGTTTTATCGGTACTATAGATGCCAATCCATCATCCTCTACATTCAATATAACAAGTGTTAATTCATATACTTTAGACAATCATGAAACCTTTATACTGAAATTAAATACCATCGGAAATTATGTATGGGTGAAACATTTTGAAGCAAACATTCGCGAAGCTATAATTGATGAAACTGGCAATACCTATATAACGGGTCTGTTTTCAAATACGGTTGATTTAGATGCAGGTGCAGCGGTAAGTAGTTGGGCTAATGTAGTGGGCAATTCATGTGGCTTTGTAGTGAAGTATAATTCTTCCGGAAATTTTGTTTGGGGCTCAGCCATTGGTGAAAATAGTTATTGTGTAGGAAATAATATTTGTGTTGATGCAGCAAACAATGTGATACTAACCGGTGTGTTTACCCAAACAATTGATTTTAATACAAGCCCTACTTCAACATTCAACCTAACAGCCTCCGCAGTGAGTAGCATGTTTATTTGGAAATTAAATAGCGCTGGTGATTTTGTTTGGGCTAAAAAGATTGATGAAATTGCGGCTCATGATTGCAAAGTAGATAATGCAGGCAATGTATATATTGTAGGCAGTTTTGACTATACTATAGATTTCGATCCCAGCAATGCAACTTATAACCTTTACAGTGCACCATACTATGGAGGTTATATTTTAAAACTAACAAGTGCAGGTAATTTTTCATGGGTACGTGGATTAACATACCCCAATCCGGCTCTACCGAATGGTTATGTAACTGCCAATAATATCAATATAAATAATGATGGTGATCTTATCATTAAAGGTTCTGTAGATGCCAATCTTGATTTCGATCCTGGTATTGGCACTTATTTTGAAAACTTAAATATGGCAGGCTACGGGCCAAAGTATACTTATTTATTAAAGCTTGATTCATTGGGGTTATTCAAAGGAGTCAACGTGCTTGATTTTTACCAATTGTATAATTCCCTGTTTACGATAAATAACAATTCAAATATTTTGATTTCTGGTTTTGTGCATCCATCGGGTTCTGAAATAAATCATATAAGTTTAGTGCCGTCTAATAATTATGATGCTTGCTTCGTTGCCAAATTGACATTTATTGAACCACCAAAAAGTACAAGCGCTGGCGCAGCACTTTCTACATGCAGCGGAAATTCAACGACCTTATCGGCAACAGGTTTAGGCACTTTGGGTTGGTACTCAGCACCAAATGGAGGTACATATTTAAGTGGTGGCAATTTATTCACAACACCTATGCTCACTAGCAATACAACCTATTATGTACAAGATAGTATTTGTGATGCATCCCGCCGAACACCTATCACCGTATCAATCAATACAAATGTATTACCGACCGTTAATGTAAGTGCATCGAGTAGTGCGTTCTGTAAAGGTTTATCAACAACCTTAACAGCTAACGGCACAAATACGTATACCTGGATACCTGGTAATCTCACAGGAAGTTCAGTGAATGTAAGTCCAAACAATACAACAACTTATACCGTTACAGGAACCAATCTTTTTACAGGTTGCTACAATACAAGTACTAAAGTCATTATAGTGCATCAACCACCCACTTCACTTTCTATATCATCTGCGTCGAGCGCAGTATGCAATGGAGAAAGCACTATGTTGTCTAAACTAAGTTCGGGTTCAACAGTCACTAATTATATATGGAGCACAGGGGCTTCTAACACACCCATCACAGTCACACCTTCTAGCACTGCAACTTATACCGTCACCGCCTCTACCATCAATGGATGTAGCAAAACTGCTACTAAAACAATTACCGTCAATCCTTGCAGTAATCTTTATACTGTGAAATTATTTATTGAAGGATATTATACAGGTGGTGGATTTATGCAACCCGTATTATTGAACCAAGCTGTGAGCGGTGCGCTTGCAGACAAAACGGATAGTATTCGATTATTCTTACGAAATACCACTGAGCCTTATGAGCCCATTTTTTCTTGGAATACCCTCGTGCAAACCAATGGCAATATTGTTCGAAATGCACCATCATCAGGATCGTATTATATTTCGGTATTACATAGAAATGGGCTGGAAACATGGAGCAAGAATCCAGTGAATTTCAATGGAGGCAATACGACGTATAATTTTACCACTGCCGCTAACAAAGCGTATGGCGATAATTTGATTGAAGTGGAACCAGGTCAATGGGCCATGTATTCTGGCGATATAAATGGCGATAGAAATTTAGATTTATTAGATTTATCTGAAATTGAAACAGATATGGACAATTTTGTATTCGGGTATTTTGCTACAGATATTAATGGCGATGGCAATGTGGATTTGTTAGATATTACTCCAGTTGAAGACAATATCAATCAATTTGTTTTTTCGAACCATCCTTAATGTTTTAAGTGAAATTTTTATTGAAGCGGATGCGCGAACGGCTGTAGCAAGCTACCATGTAGCGCGAAAGACGTGGCCACACCTAAGCCATTATGAATATAGCCAAAACTGAATGAGTGTGGCGCGCCCAAACTTTTTAATCTGACATACTAAAATTTATTATAGAAAATATGAGACTCATAAACATACAAATAGGAAATTTGTAGATATCTAAATCAAATCTGTTTTAGAAATAATAATGAGAAATTACTATCATTGTAATAGCAATTTTTCAAGTTCTAAAATTCAGTTTATGCTACGCAAGAAATTATATCATTTTTTCACCTTCAATATCTGGCTTTTATGTTTGCTTTTCATCACACAGAAAGTCTGCGCACAAACTTGTACTGAAGTGATTGGTTATTACCCAAACTGGCAATGGTATGATAGAGGACAATTAGTAAAACCTACGACCATTCAATACAGCAAGTACTCTATTATCAATTACGCTTTTTTTAAACCAGAAACCGATGGCAGTATTACAAGTACAGATGCATGGGCTGATCAAAATTTATTATTAGGTCAAATCAATTGGAGCGCGCCACCCAATACCTATTACCCGAATACCTCCATCATTGATTTAGCTCATAATGCTGGGACTAAAGTTTTGCCTTCAATTGGTGGATGGACACTTTCAAATAATTTTTCGAGTATTGCTGCATCCGCCACTAAAAGAAATAATTTTGCTCATGGTTGTTGCGAGTTAATTCGCACCTATCAATTCGATGGTATTGATATTGATTGGGAATATCCAGGTTATGCCCCAAATAGCGGAACCATCAACGACAAAATTAACTTTACTATCTTCTTGCAACAAATTCGTGATTCACTTACAACGCTCGGACTTCAAAATAATAAAAATTATATGCTTACCATTTGCATAGGCGCATCGCGACAGAACATGTTAGAAGTTGAATGGAATAATATTACCAATATTGTGGATATTATTAATCTGATGAGTTATGATTTTTTTGGATCTTGGGATGCGGTTGCCAATCATAATTCGCCCTTGCATAAACCTTTACAAGGCGATCCCACTTTTAACTTAGATTCTGCAGTTACTTATTTACTCGATCATTATCAATTACCACCCAATAAACTTGCAGCTGGACTAGCATTTTATGGGAGATCAGCAAAAACAAGTTCTACCCCATTATTATTTTCATCTATAACGGGTGTCGATAATATTACCTTTAGTGCAGATGATGGCACACCGTTATATTATAATATTGTTGCCAAACAAAATTTATTTACTAGGCACTGGGATCCAAATGCGCAAGTCCCCTATTTACTTGGCAACGGAAGTCTTCACACCTTTGTATCCTATGATGATAAGGAAAGTATAGCATTGAAAGCAAATTATATCAAGAATAAAAATTTACGTGGTGTGATCATTTGGGAAATAACAGGCGATTATTTAGAAACCTCTCTAGGCTCAGGTATCATTTCAGGCACACCTTTATTGGATACTTTGAATACTGTTTTTTGCAATTCAATATCTCCAGGATGTAACCCACCTAATTCTGTAAGTGCTGTCTCTTCAATAAATAGCTTAACACTTTCATGGCTTTCGAACACGGCTGATTCATTTAATGTTCACTACAAAAAACTAACAGATAGTAATTGGAATTCATTAATAACCACTTCATCATCTATCCTATTAAGTGGTTTAATATGTAATACGCAATATCAAGTAAAAATTTCATCCTTTTGCGCAACCACTTCAAGTGCTTTTGGATCTATACAAACCTTCAACACCTTGTTGTGCAGTACGCCATGTGTCACTCCTAATGGCATCATTGTTTCACCAAGCATAAGTTCTGCAACAATCAACTGGCCCAATACTGGCGCCCTGTCTTATCATATCGAGTACAAAATGCAATCAAACCCAAGCTGGAATTCTCTTTCATCAACCACAAATTCAATTATACTGAATGGACTGACGTCAAATACAAATTATGAAGTTAGGGTTCAATCGGTTTGTTCGTCTTCAAATAGTGCTTATAGTATAGTCACAAATTTTACTACATCCAATGCAACAATCACTAATTGCAACTATCCGTTATGGAATGCAAGCAATGTCTATCTTTCTGGCGATTCAGTTCGATATAATGATACCATTTACAAGGCTAAATATTGGACACAAAATAATATACCTTCATTTAATTATGGTAATTGTTGTGTTTGGGATTTAGTAATGCCATGTGGTGGCTATCAAGCGATCACTTGTTTCAAACCTGCATGGAATCCACTCATAGCTTATAGTGGTGGAGATCAAGTTTATTTAAACGGATCTATTTATCAAGCTCAATGGTGGACTCTCAATCAAAATCCAGCTAGTAATAGCTCTGCAGGAGCTGTATGGCAATTAGTTACCAATGCTATTTGTCAAGTTTCACTTAATCTAGAAGTTTTTATTCAAGGCTATTATTTAGGATCGGGCAATATGATTATCAATGATAGTTTATTGGTTGAATTACATGAGGATATTGCCGCAAACCAATTTCCTTTGGTTGCAAGCTATCATGGTATTCTTACTCAAAGTGGACATATAAATTGTATTTTCCCCGCATCAGTTTATGGCAAAAACTGCTATATCGTTTTGAAACATCGAAATGCGTTACTAACTTGGAGCGCAGACCCAATTACGATTTCAGCAATTACGAATTACGATTTTACAACAGCTGCTAATAAAGCTTATGGCTCAAATCAAATTGAGGTAGAGAATGGTATCTGGGCTATCTACTCTGGGGAATTGAATGCTGATGAAAATATAGATTTACTTGATTTAAATACGATAGAAATGGATATTAGTAATTTTCAATTTGGATATTTGCCTACCGATATCAATGGTGATAGTAATATTGATTTATTAGATATTCCTATTGTTGAATCAAATATTAATCATTTTATTTTTACAATTAGGCCGTAGAAAAACAAAGTGAGGAACGAACAATAGTTTTTCTCGTCCTGCAAATTGATTAGCAGGAACATTATCTATTTTATCAACCATAAAAAGTATC
>DAOOQH010000015.1:0-11866 GCA_035388625.1 Chitinophagaceae bacterium
TATTTAGACCAGCATTTTGCATCATATAAGCGGACGCTATTATGTTGCGGGCGTCTCGCTCTTATGGTGCAAGCGTCCCGCTTGTACTGCTTACAATTCAGCGTCCCGCTGAAGATAGAAAGATCATTGAAACAGTATTGTCCAACACGATAGGTTGGTTATGCTATTGCCAAAATTGAAAATTATTATTGTTTCTATTATTTAGACCAGCATTTTGCATCATATTATACATCCATTCTCTACGACTTTCGCCAACTGCATTTTTATCCTCAAGCAATTTTCGTATATGCCTTGAAGTAAAACTTTTAGTATCTCGAATGATTCCTTGCAAAGGATTCTTTCCATCAGTTGAAACGATTAAGTGGGCATGACTTGTCATTAAACACCAAGCATAAATTTTTAGACCTTTATGCTCTTGGCAAAATTTAAGGCTATCCATAAAGATAGTGCGATACTCATTACGAATAAAAACATCTATCCAGTTGATTACTGTGAATGTTACAAAATACGCTTTTTCTTGATCATTGATTTTATAGTTTCTGCTCATACATGCAAAAATACTGGAATAAGATAAACATAGAGTAAGTTGATGCTAATGGAATATATTAAAACTAACACGCATGATCTGTTCAGAAGTGCTACTATTTAGCGGACGCTTTTAGTATATTGGTACAAGCGAGATGTTAGGCGAAAGCTTTAGAACATATACATATTGAAAAAAAACAATTATTTTTGCCAAAAGAACAAACATGCAAGTAAAAGAAGAAATATCTAATATAGTTAACACGTTACCAGAAGATTTTCTAAATGAGTTGCTTCAATACCTTAAGAAACTAGAGAAGACATCACAGGATAAGCGAAAATTGTCATTGCACTTAAATACAATTCTTATAGAGGACAAGGAAGTTCTTACCAAATTAGCAAGATGATAGATATTCAAGAAGTCTTACTCATTCATGAAACCTTGATTGCTGAATTTGGAGGAGTAAATGGAGTAAGAGATTATAATTTATTAGTTTCGGCAATTAATAGACCTTTTGCTGGTACAAACGATTCTGAATTTTATCCAACAACACATTTAAAGGCGGCTGCAGTAATTGAAAGAATTGTAAAAAATCATCCATTTATTGATGGCAATAAAAGGACTGGCTATGTAGTTATGCGACTGTTTCTTTTAAGTGATGGTTTAGATATTAACGCTAGCCAAGATGAAAAGTATGAATTTGTTATCGAGATTGCCACAGGTAACTCAACAATCGATGATATAACTTCATGGATATTGAATCACTTAATACAATTATAGCCATCGCCTAACATTGCCTAAGCTAAATGCGGGCGAAGTAGCGATTCAATCATTTGGAATTCTAATGAGCGTTTGTACATTTGTTAGCTGACGTTCTTTTACTCTTATAGTGCAAGCGTCCCACTTGTACTGCTTGCAATTCAGCGTCTCGCTTAAGATAGCAAGTTCATTGAAACAAATTAGTACAATAGATTTTTTAGAATATCGCTAATTCCAATAATCCTTTTCCTTTCAAGGTAAAATCTATGGCACTACTATACAGCCAATCCTCTGGTTTTGCTACAAAGCCAGCTTCGACTGGGTTATTATGAATATAATTTACTTTTTGATCTATGAGTTCATTATTGTCCAACATGATAGGTTGGTTATGCTGTTGCGAAAATTGAAAATCATTATTGTTACGATTATTCAGACCAGCATTTTGCATCATATAAGCGGACGCTCTAAGTATTTTGGTACAAGCGAAACGCTTGCACCATAGTAGCATCTTCACTACTTAGGATATGAGTTATTTTAAAATCAACCATATTTCATCCGTATTTGACAAAATACGAATCAAAACATACCACTTACTAAAATTTTGAAACTTGGTTTATAATTAAACTTATATTTGTTATTCTCTTTAAATTAAATTTTAAACCATGTCATTCCAAGGAAAATTAGAAATAGATGGAAAGCCTTTTAACCTCATCAAATTTAGTTTAGGTCTTAATCAATCGATCGATCAACATAACCGCCCAAATTCAACTTCACGTGGTGGTGTTTTTTCTATCACCATTGAATCAAGTAATAATAATGCCATGCTCGAGTGGATGATATCGCCATCTATGATGAAGAATGGCACGATCACTTTTAGTCGAAGAGATAATGCAAGTTCAATGCGAACTGTGAAATTCACCGATGCTTTTTGTGTAAATTATACCGAACATTTTGATGCTATTAATGAACATCCAATGTCGATCGACTTAACCATTTCTTCGCGTGTATTAGATTTTGGAGGCTCACTAACAATCACTAATAATTGGCCAGGATCTTACTCCGATTCATCATCTGAAGGTGCAGCAACTTCTACTACAATTTCTGACGAAGGCATAACCACCACCACTACACTTGAACCCGAAACCGATATTACCACAACAGACACCCTCATTGAACCAGAAATAGCAACGCCTGAAACAGCCAATACAATTGGTCAGGATTTAGATGAAGGCATTGCGGATGTTGAAACAAAAGTTGATGAAGTAAGAACTGAAATTGAAACGAAACGAGAAGAGATAAAAGCTAAAAAAGAAGAGTTGAAAGAAGAAGCAAAAGATATTGCTGAAGAATATGTACCAGGATCTAAAGAAGTCATCAATGAAGTTGAAGCCGAAATCAAAGCGGGTAAGGAGGCTGTCAAAGAGGAAATTAGCAAGCATTACGATGATGTAAAAAATATGTTTGGTGGAGGTGATGATGGCGAAGATATTCCAAACCCGAGCGATTTATTTGGATAGGTTTCTTTACTCCGCTACTTTTAATTTCTATGGAAGATCAAAATTATATTGCTAAAAATAAAGCCACTTGGAATGAGAGAACCAAAATTCATATCGATTCCGAATTTTATAATCAAAAAGGTTTTCTGGAAGGCGAAACTTCTTTAAAAGAAATCGAACTCGCTCTCTTAGGAAACATAAACGGAAAATCTGTTTTGCATCTACAATGTCATTTTGGACAAGATTCGATTTCCTTAGCTAGAATGGGCGCGCAAGTAACAGGTGTCGATTTTTCAGACGAAGCCATTCAGATTGCGAAAGAAACTGCGCAAAAACTTGCCTTAGACACCCAATTTATTTGTTGCGATATTTATGAATTACCCAATTATCTCAACCAAAAATTTGATATCGTTTTTACAACGTATGGCACCATAGGTTGGTTACCTGATATGAATAAATGGTCGGCTATTGTTTCTCAATTTTTAAAACCTGGAGGAGAATTTATTTTTGTTGAATTTCATCCTTTTATTTGGATGATGGATAACGATCTCAAAGAAATTAAGTATAACTATTTTAAAGACGAAGCGATTATTGAAATTGAAGGCACCTATACCGATCATGCCGAACATCTTCAACTCGAGACCATTGGATGGAACCATAGCATCGGTGAGGTGATGCAAAATCTACTCGATAAAAATCTTCAATTAATTTCTTTTCAAGAGTTTGATTATTCGCCTTATAATGTGTTTCCAAATTCAATTGAAGTGGGTCCATCTCGATATCAAATTCAACATTATGGTAATAAAATTCCGATGGTGTATGCAATGAAAATGAAGAAGCTGAATGATATGGCTTTATAACTGATTTTTATTATACTAAATGATCATCTCTTTGCCCTCCACCGTTATTTCCGAACCTTCTGCCAACATCACCGAATAAGGCCTTTGATTATTTAAAAAAGCAAAATCTTCGCCATACACCTTTACAAAATCTAAATCAATTTGGCAATCTAAAACTTCATAAGTTTGCCAACGAGGATGGGTGACTTCATATCCCGTAGTTTTAGCCTCATTGATTTCTGTATAGCCCCAATAGTGTTCAGTAATAAATTCAGTTTCACTATTTGCTGGTATCTCTATCAATTCATTCTTTGCGGTCATAGCAATTGAATGACTTTTTCCTCCCAAATCAAATTGATACTTTACTTTAAGTTGATCTTTTTCGTTCATCCATTCGTGCGACATCTTTACTGTTTGATAATGCTCATGATATAAAGTATTTGCAATTAAAGTGATTGCATGTCTTGGCACCAATTCTTTTACAAATACAACACCTCTTCGCCATTCGCTACCCTGTTTGTATCGAACATAAAATCTCAAATTCACTTCTTCAAAATTCACATGGAACGGAATTTTAAGGCCTACTATTTTTGTATTACAAAACATAAAACCAATTAAACTCATATAGCATTTATCTTCCCAAATATCTAATTCCGTTTTATAAGGTAAATATTTTTCGAGCACTTTAGGTTCAACTACATAATTGGCAATTGCTAATTTTCTCCATTCAGCTTTTAAAAAACTCATCTCTAATTTTATTCAAAGGTAGATGATCAAATCTTTTCTTGAATATAGTTCTCTCTATCTAGTATCGCTGAATACTTATATTATTATACTGTTTTCCTTTGGCTGTAACTACCTCTACAATATAATTTCCATTGGATACTTGGCTACAATCAACTCTTTCACAATTCGTATTTTGTTGTTTTGCAATCTGTCCAAGTTGATTAAAAATTGTTACAGATTGAATTTGCTCATTCGATTGGATATTCAAATGCGTTTGTACTGGATTAGGCGAAAACTTGATTGAATGGATCAACTGACTATTCGATACGGCCAAAGGCGATGTCAACGATATATCATCAACTAAAAATCGTGTTCCGAACTGAGCTAATTTATTTCTACTTGAAGCAAGAAACTGAATACTAATAAATGCAGCCGAATCTGTTGATATATAAGATATAGGTACTCCTAAATAGGTATAGCCTGAAGTAAGTGCCGATATTTTAACCATGCCTGTACCAATTGTTACACCGTTAATATCTAAAACTTCAATGAAGGCCGAAGCGGTATCTTGATTAACTGGAAAATATTTGTAATAAAAACTCATATTCGTTGGGCGATCTACTATTGGTACAAAACTTGAATAGGTGCTAAAACTTGTATCACTCGAAATAAATGCACCTCCTGCAATACCTTCATTCGCTGTGTAATTATAGGCATTTCGCATTTCAACCGCACGATTACCTGAATGTGCATCTACACTTGTTTGACAAAAGCTTTGGTCAATCACAATTGAGTCGCTATGAGCAACTCCTGTCGAATCGAACCAAACCGAAAATACATGCATAATACCCCAATGTTGTATACTGCCATCGGAGTTCAAGCTTTCAAAACCTGGATTGAGCACTTGGGCTTGGCTCATTTTTATACTCAATGAAAAAATAAGAAAGCTTGCAATAAAAAAGTTTTTAATGTTCATGATAATAAGTTTTAATGTTTCAAATAATTTGTTTCTAAAGTTTAATGGTAAGCAAAAAATGATTCTCTTCATCTAAAATCAAGACAACAAATATAAGTTCAAGGTAGGGTGAAAACTTTGTTTTAGAAGTAGACATAAGGTAGACAAGCGCCTAAAATTGGGTATTCAGGCAGTAGACATCTACTATATCACAGATTTAAAATAAAGGTTGTTAGATTATCTTCAGTATTTAAATCTAATTTTTTCCGTAATCTATACCTTGCCGTTTTTACACTATCTGGTGAAATATTTAAAATACCTGCCATTTCCTTGATCGATAAATTGAGTTTAATCAATGCACAAATTTTCATATCATTCGGCGAAATGTCAGGATATTCCTTTTTTAACCGTTGATAAAAATTCTTATTCATACTTTCAAAATGCAAATTAAAATCCGCCCAATCTTTGTCTTGATTCATTGCTTTCGAAATAATTCTGCCCACTTGATGATCTTTATTTTGAACCGATTCATGATCATACTTCTCCTTTAATTCTTGCATCAATTCATTTTTTTGAAGCATTTGTAGCGTCAATGCAGTCAGCTGACTTTCTTTAAATTCGATTTCATTCTGCAATTGTAATTCAGTTAATCGTTTTTGTTCTTCATTGGCCATCGCTAGTTCTTCTTTCGACTTCAACAATTCTTTATCACGTTTACTGATTCGTCGCATAAAAAAATAAACCGAGCCTCCAATAATTAAAATAAAGCAAATGACAGTGAGCAATAAAATATTAGTCATTCTCGACAATTCATTTTCCCTTTGAATGAGTTTAATCTTCCTATCCTTTTCAAGAACGTTAAATTGAACTTCTAAACTCTTTAGTATTCGTTGTTTTTCCCATGAGTTTAGACTTTCGTTTAAAGAATTTACTTCCTCTTGATATTTTAGGGCTTCTTGAAATTTCCCTTGGGATTTAAGTAATGATGAAAGCTCTTCTAAGACCTGGAGATAAAATAACTTATCCGAAATTTCTTGAGCCATTTTTTTAGCACTTAATAAACATTGTAAGGCTTCACCTTCATTATTTTCAATTCTATTAAATTGTGCAAAACCCAATAAAGATCTAACCTTTGCTTGTTGATTATTTGTACTATCTGCAATGGCTAATGCACGATGATATAAAGTAAGTGCTTCATTTGTTCTTCCATTCAAATGTTCAAGATGAGCCACTTTACAATAAGCATTCGGAATATAATTGGTATTATTGGATCGAATATATTCATCAAGTCCGAGCCGATAATAATAAGATGCCGAATCTCTGTTTTCGAAATGATCATATGCATTGCCTAAACTCATATAAATCAAACCTACAGTGCCTGTGGTGTCTTGCTTTCCTGTAAATCCAGCCAATGCTTCCCTACTCAATTCAATTGCTTCTTTATATTTTCCTTGTCTACTATTTATCGTGCTCATCAATTGTAAACACCTACTTCGCCCTTGCAATGCAATTGCTGGTGAGCTAATCTGCATCTTTTTATAAATTTCCATTGCTTTTAAACAATACTGCAAACCATTACTATAACTTGTTCCGTAACTTGCAAAGCCCGCATATAAAAACGATTTAGCTTTTATTTCATCATTTTTTTCTTGTGTAGCTTTCAAATTCGCTTGTTCAAAAAATTGAATCGCCGTTGTATCATGATCCATTATTAATTCATGCCATCCAATATCAAGCAATTCTTTAGCGGTTTGTGCGCCACTATATTTTACCCAAAAACAAAATATGATGAGAATGAATCGTTTCAAGAATTTTGAATCGAACCCTGTAACTAAATAAATGAATTTATGATTCAATAATTAAAAATTGATATTCAAATATAGACAAACCCATCACGATAATTTCGAAATGTTCAAATTTCATTCGCGTCAATTTCTAAGAAATATAACCTACTATCTTATTTCACTTTCACAAAAGTATTTCCCTTTTTGGTTTCTAACCACCCAAATGAAACACAATTCTCAGCTGGCAAATCATGAGCTTTCAAGAAGGCTTCAAATTCTTTTTCATAACTGATATCTATGGCCACTAATAAACCACCACTTGTTTGAGGATCAGATAAAATTAATTTTTGTCTCTCATCAATAGTATCAATTTTATGCCCATAACTCGTCCAGTTTCTATGCGTACCGCCTGGCACACAATTTTGAGCCAAATATTCATCTACCTCTTTCAATACAGGCACCTTGTCAAATTCAATTACAGCTTGCAAATTGCTGCCTTCACACATTTCCGACAAATGACCTAATAATCCAAACCCAGTTACATCTGTCATGGCGTGAACATAATTTAACCCACCAAATACCTCACCCATTTTATTTAATTTACTCATCGATTGTGGTGCAATATGTTGATGTTCTGTTTTCAATAATCCCTTCTTTTGAGCTGTAGTTAAAATACCTACACCCAATGCTTTTGTAAGATATAATTTATTGCCCGCCTTTGCTGTTGAGTTTTGTTTTAAATGATCAATACTTACCAATCCATTCACAGCTAATCCAAATACAGGTTCGGGGCAATCAATACTATGTCCACCCGCTAATGTAATTCCAGCCTCAGCACAAATAGATCGCGAACCTTCAAGTACTTTTTGTGCAACTTCGGGAGGGAGTTTATCGATAGGCCATCCTAAAATCGCAATCGCCAAAACGGGTTTTCCACCCATGGCATATACATCACTAATTGCATTGGCCGAAGCAATTCTTCCAAAATCGTAAGCATCATCTACAATTGGCATAAAAAAATCGGTGGTCGAAATAAGGGCTGTTCCATTGCCTAAATCATAAACGGCTGCATCATCACGCGTATCGTTCCCCACTAAAAGTTTCGCATCCGCTTGATGAATAATTGAACTATGTAATATTTTATCGAGTACAGCTGGCGCTATTTTACAACCACAGCCCGCACCATGTGAGTATTGCGTTAGTTTTATTAAATCTATTTCTTCTTGATTCATTTTTATTTCGAATTATTTTTATTTGGGTATTCAGTTTTCTATTCAATACATTTTGGGCGGCATACAGGCTTTACGTTCCAAGTCCACGCTTGAAGGCGTGGCGCTTTCCACTGCAATCCTTGCCGCAATACAAGACTCTTCATGTTCATCTGTCACTCTAAAATCTATTATCATTTATTTCATTTTCTACTTGATTCATCAATTTTGAAACATCATTTCCAATCACCTCATTACAAAACCAAATAACTTTATTAGCATTTTTTTCGGGCGCTATTTCATCAAGCGCTAATACATAAATAGTAGATGGATCGCGCTTCTCCTGACTACGTTGATATGTTTTATCATAATAAACGAGCACTTGTGCAATAAAATCTTTCATTCTATTTTCATCAATAGCTTGTAAGGTAATTTTTGTTTCGTTGGGTCCCAATCTCTTTGAGATTTTTAAAACAGATTCTTTCAAAAAAACAGGATTCAATGTACCATAATCTTTATCTAAAAAATCAATACGTTCTGTTAAAGGCAATTTTAAATCAACAATTTTAGCCACACGCATCTGCTTAAAAATAACGGGAGGAATGACACGTTTACCAATAACAATACTTTCATTCTCAAACCAAATTCTTTTTCTCATATCCATTTGCATGAGTTCATGCGCTAAACAATTTTCAAATTGCTCTTGCGATGGTTGGTATTCATCTCCCTTCGACCCGAACGACGAACCTTGATGATTTACCATACCTTCTAAATCAATCACCTGCTCTCCTTTACTTTTCATGGCCAAAAGGGTATCTGTTTTGGCACTTCCAGTTTTTCCACTTAAAATGATAATTGGATAGTTTTTTTCTAAAGCCTCAAGGCAATAAGTTCGATAGGTTTTATAACCTCCTTTTAGTACATATACATCAAAGCCATACATACTTAACGCCCATGCCATTGCACCACTGCGCATGCCACCTCGCCAACAATGAACAAATACTTTATTGCTTTTATTTGTTGCTGTTGAATTTGCTTTTAATAAATCCGAAACTTGTCTGATATAGATTGCCCATCTGCTCCCAATCAATTCAAAACCAAGTAAAATGGCTGGTTGCCTACCTTCTTGTTTATAGCAAGTACCCACCAAAACACGTTCTTCATTTGTAAACAAAGGCAAGTTAAGTGCATCTATAATATGTCCTTGCTCATATTCTAAAGGTGTACGCACATCAATAATCAATTGATTTTTCGATGTCGAAAGAAAATCTGCAAGTGATAATTGGTTTATCATGCGTCAAATATAGCAACTAGTTTTTGGATGTGAATGATGTAAAAAAGGAATCAAGTCAAGTAAAAATAAATGGCTCGAAACTGATTCCTTAATTCAACCTTTGTCTCATTGTCGAATTGTACTTATCTTCGCGCCTCTATGTTAGATAAGTTAGAAGCCATAAAAGGCAGATTCGATAATATTGGCGTGTCGCTCACCAACCCTGAAATTGTAAGCGATCAAAAACGTTTTTCCGTTTTAAGTAAGGAATACCGTAAACTTGAGCGGATTGTAGATGTATATAAACTCTATAAAAACTGCTTAGACACCATCTCTTTTGGAAAAGAAGTACTTGAATCTGAAAGTGATGACGAACTACGCGCAATGGCAAAAGAAGATATTGCACAGTCTGAATCGCAACTTGAAGAATTAGAAGAACGTATTCGTCAACTTTTAATTCCGAAAGATCCACAGGATGAAAAAAATGCGGTACTTGAAATTCGTGCTGGTACAGGTGGCGATGAGGCCAGTCTGTTTGCAGGCGATTTGATGCGTATGTATATGAAATATGCCGATGCTAAAGGGTGGAAAGTCGCTTTAATTGATGAAAGTGAAGGAACAGCAGGTGGTTATAAAGAGGTCATTCTTGAAATTGTAGGTGAAGATGTTTATGGCGTTTTGAAATATGAAAGTGGTGTGCATCGTGTGCAACGTGTACCAAATACCGAGGCAAGTGGGCGTGTACATACCTCAGCAGCAACAGTTGCTGTAATGCCCGAGGCCGAAGAAGTTGATTTCGAATTAAAAGAATCCGACCTTAAAATGGAGACTGCCAGAAGTGGTGGTGCGGGAGGACAAAATGTAAATAAGGTTGAAACAAAAGTGATACTAACCCATGTTCCAACTGGAACTGTAATCACTTGTCAAACTGAACGAACCCAACTTGGTAATCGCGACAAAGCAACCGCCATGATGCGTACGAAACTCTATGAAGAAGAAGTTCGAAAACATGAAGAAGCGATTTCAAATAGTAGAAAAACTTTGGTAAGTAGTGGCGATCGTTCTGCAAAAATAAGAACATACAACTGGCCTCAAGGAAGAATCACCGATCATCGAATTAATAAAACCATTTACTCATTAGATAATTTTGTGAATGGCGATATTCAAGAAATGCTCGATGCACTTCAGTTTGCCGAGAATGCAGAAAAAATGAAAGCTGGCGAAATGGTATAAAAAAGTCAACTCCTTTTTACTAACCTATTGAATTTCTATTAATTTAGTTTGAACAGATTTATCTTGTAAAATAGCCTTTACAATGTATTGACCTTTTGCTTTATTTGTCAGATCAATTTTCATCTTATTTGATTTTGATTCAATAGATAGAATTTGCTCTCCCACCATGGAATAAACCGAGATATTTGTAAACGGCGTTTTTGATGATAGATTATAAATTCCATGAGTTGGATTTGGATAGAGTACGATTTGATCATCAGTCATAACTAAATCATTCGGTAATTCTGCAGGTGCAATACTCATCTTTAGGATGGTGCCATTGGTACCAACTGCATAACCATTATTACTATTCGTAAAATAAGCTTCACTCAAACTCTCAGTGGTACCGCTATTTTGAATTGTCCAAGAAGTTCCTCCATCCATTGTGTTCACAATCACACCATTCTCTCCAACTGCCCAACCGTTAGATGCGGTTGCAAAAAAAATCGAGTTTAAAGTAACTGTGGTTCCACTGCTAAGAGAAACCCAAGTTGCACCACCATCAATCGTCTTTATAATGGTCCCGTTTTTTCCTGATGCCCAACCAGTTTGAGTGTCAATAAAAAAACACGATTTTAAATCTTCTGTTGTGCCACTCGTTAAGGTGGTTAAATTGGTGCCACCGTCAATTGTTTTATAAATATTGCCAAGTCCACCTACAGTATAACCAATATTATCTGTTGGAAAGTGAATAGATGCAATTGCACCTAAACCTGATCCTGAATTTTTATAAGCCCAATTAGTTCCACCATCAACTGTTTTAATAATCTGTGAATGTGTCTCTACAAAGTATCCAGTATTTGAAGAAGGAAAAAACACATCAACCAAATTAAAAGGAGAGGTGAATGAAGTTACGGTCCATGTATTTCCACCATCAGCCGTTTTTGTCAAAGTACTTGCACCTCCAACAGCATATCCATGAGTTGCATCAGTAAAAAAAACAGAAGCTAATCCGTTAGATGTTCCACTATTTTGCGATACCCAAGTTAATCCGCCATTTGTGGTTTTAATAATTTTACCATTTTCTCCAA
>DAOOQH010000015.1:11966-26204 GCA_035388625.1 Chitinophagaceae bacterium
GCCTCAATAAAATCTAAATTCTTTGCTGCTTTCTCCATTTCTTTTTTTACTGTTGCAATTTCTTTCTCTAATTCTTTTGGATTTGAATAGGCTTCCACACCTTCTTCTGCTGCAATTGAAACGCCTTGATCTTTAATGGCATATTGATTATCGCTGTCATACGTCTTCACTTGCAATACGGCTCCCTGATCTAAAATTTCAGCAATTGATTTTTTAATGGTGGTTGGTGTAATATGATGAATCTGGTTATACAGAATTTGTTTTTCTCGTCGTCGATTGGTTTCATCCATAGTGCGTTGCATACTACCTGTTATTTTATCCGCATAAAATATAACTAACCCATCTACGTTTCTAGCTGCACGACCAGCAGTTTGGGTTAACGAACGTTCATCACGTAAAAAGCCTTCCTTATCTGCATCTAAAATGGCAACCAATGAAACCTCGGGTAAATCTAAACCTTCTCGTAAAAGGTTAACACCAATTAAAACATCAATATTGCCCAAACGCAAATCACGCAAAATTTCTATTCGTTCAAGCGCATCAATTTCACTATGAAGATATTTGCACTTCACATTAATCTTATGTAAGTATTTCGACAATTCCTCCGAAAGTCGCTTTGTTAAGGTAGTAACTAAAACCCGATCACCCATCGTGACACGCTTATCAATTTCATCTAGTAAATCATCAATTTGATTAATGCTTGGTCTAACTTCAATAGGCGGATCTAATAATCCTGTAGGTCGCACAACCTGATCTACAAACTCACCTTGGGTCATATCTAATTCATATTTACCGGGTGTTGCGCTGACATAAATAATTTGGTTGACCATTTTTTGAAACTCAGTAAAATTTAATGGACGATTGTCTAAAGCCGATGGTAATCGAAATCCATAATGAACTAAATTTATTTTCCTTGCTCGATCGCCGCCATACATACCACTAATTTGAGGAAGCGTTACATGGCTTTCATCTACAACGAGTAAAAAATCTTGTGGAAAATAATCAATCAAACAAAAAGGACGAGTGCCAGGTTCTCGACGATCTAAAAAACGAGAATAGTTTTCAATGCCTTTACAATAGCCTAATTCTTGAATCATTTCTAAATCATAATTCACACGCTCTTTGATACGTTGGGCTTCGAGCGGTTGATTTTGTTGTTGAAAATATTCAACTTGCGCAAATAATTCATCTTGAATTTCGTGAATTATATTTTTCATTTGATCTTGAGGTGCTAGATACATATTGGCTGGAAAAATTGCAGCATCCTCTAATGATTCTATTTTTTTACCTGTTGGGATTTCAAAACGTTGTATCTCTTCAATTTCATCTCCAAAGAAAATAAAACGTAAACCATGATCTGCATAAGGCAAGTTTACATCCACTGTATCGCCCTTTACACGGAACATCCCTTTATCAAATTCAATAGAGGTTCGATTGTATAACGATTGTACCAATTTATGTAAAAAAGTATTTCTTACAATTTGCTCGCCTTTCGAAACTCGAATGATACCATTTGCATAATCTGTTGGATTACCAATACCATAAATACAACTCACCGAAGCCACAACAATGATATCTCTTCTGCCCGACAACAAACTCGAAGTGGCTCGCAAACGCAATGTTTCTAACTCGGCATTTACTTTCAAATCTTTTTCGATATATACACCACTCGATGGCAGATAAGCTTCAGGTTGATAGTAATCGTAATACGATACAAAATACTCTACTGCATTATCAGGGAAGAACTGTTTAAACTCGCCATAGAGCTGTGCCACCAATGTTTTGTTATGGGTTAACACTAGCGTAGGTCTATTGGTTTGTTGAATTACATTGGCAATAGTAAAGGTTTTACCAGAACCAGTTACACCCAAAAGGGTTTGATGTTTTTCGTTGGCATTTACGCCATCTACCAATTGCTTAATGGCTTTAGGTTGATCACCTGCGGGTTGGTATGGACTTTGAATATTAAACATGGGGATATGCAAATTATTAATTTTACACGAAACAATCCTATTTTGTAGGACATATCTTTTGATTGATGCTTTTTAAATTCATCTATTTTAATCGCTTCTTACAATGAGAAAGTGCTAAGAGTTTGTGTTCTGATTGAATAAAATATCAATACTCAATTTAAACTAGGCCACTCGTTTAGAACGAACGAATAACCGAATGAACAAAAAATATTTAAAATTAAATTTGTCAGTTTGAATTAAATAAATTTACATTTGCAATCTCAAATATTTTTATAACCTTATAAAAATTATAACAATGACTCAGTACACAAATATCATCCCCGTACTATTTACTGCATAATTGCAGGAGAGAATTCATTGTATCAAATAATTTCCCTGCAAAATTTATCGACATATTAAAGTAACAAGATCTAACGTTCCGATTACCTTAATTGTTCACGCGTAAATAGTTTTATTCTAACAAAATTATTCATCACTAAATTATTTCATTTATGAAAAATGAAAATAATTTCTATGTTACAAGAGGAAAAACTGATAGACGTAGAAAACGAGATCGCATAAAGCAAATACAAAAACAATATATTAAGCTATACAAAAAAGAAAATTTACTTTGTAAACAGGAACGAAGCTTAGGCTTTGAAGCTTTAGAACAACCTTATCAAAAAGGGTTTAAGCGTTTTTTTGTTTTAAGAAAAGAGATACATTCTGAAAAACAAATTCTGTTTTACAATGAACTTCTCACTATTATAAATACAAAACAGCTAAGCTTAAGAAAGGATTTTAAAAAAAGGAAAAGGGTAAATAGAAAAAAAGTTTATTTAGAAACTGAACAAAAGTTAAGTGAATTAAATGTATGGGAATTTCTTAAACTTCCAGAAAAGTTTAAACCTCACTTTATCAGAGTAGAATATCATCATCTAAAATGGAATTCTATTACGATAAAATATATTTTTTGTGAACCATGGCGTTATGTGTTGAGGGTAGAACCGAATATGATAACGCATATAAAAAAAATAGATTCAGTTCTTGAAAGTGAAATTAAAGAAATAGAAAACTTTATAGAACATCATTATTTAAGACCGAAAATTTCAAAAAGCAGAAGTAAAAAATTCAAATGGAAGGAGCATAAAATAAAAAACAAAGAAGTGCAAATTCCAATTCTAAAATTATTAAAAATTAATGAACAATATTAAATTAAAACAATTAAGTAAAATAGGATACACCAATAATCAAACTAGAACAATAGCGATTAATATCATTTCCAAATTTTACAAACACCATACTTCAAAGGAAGTAGAAGATTTACTAACAGATATAAAATCAAACCCACAAAACTATGTAAACAACGAAAAATTAAACAAAATTGCTTTTTGCTTTATTGAAAAAGTAGAAGAACAACCATATCAATGTTTTGAATTAAATACTGAAGCGAAACCATTGAAAACGTTTGGCGCCAAAAATATTGACACAACAGCTAAACAACAAATGGATATTGCATTGAAATTGCCTATTGCTGTAAAAGGGGCTTTAATGCCCGATGCGCATGCTGGATATGGCCTACCAATTGGGGCTGTTTTAGCAACACAAAATGCCGTTATACCTTATGGTATTGGAGTGGATATAGGTTGCAGAATGGCGATGACAATTTTTGATGCGAATGAAAAAGCATTTAATCAACATCATTATCATTGTAAAACGGCTCTCAAAGAATGCACGCATTTTGGAATGGAAGGTGGCTTGGAAATAAAACAAGATCACGAAATTTTAGAGAATGTTTTGTTTAATGAAATTGCCTTTATTAAACAACTTAAAGGCAAAGCATACAAACAGTTAGGGAGTTCAGGAAGCGGAAATCATTTTGTTGAATGGGGCTTGTTAGATATGCAAATGCAAAACAAATTAAAACTAAAAGAAGGAAACTATGTGGCCTTACTTTCACACTCAGGCTCTAGAGGTTTAGGCGCTAATATTGCCATGCATTATTTTAAAGAAGCGATGAAGGTTTGTAAACTACCAAGTTATGCAAAGCATTTGGCATGGTTAGATTTGGATTCCGAATTGGGGCAAGAATATTGGTTGGCGATGACATTGGCTGGAAATTATGCAAAAGCTTGTCATGATGTGATACATAAAAACATAACGAAGCACGTTGGTTTTACACCTATTCTTACCGTAGAAAACCATCACAATTTTGCTTGGAAAGAAAGAGTAAATGGTAACGAATGCATCGTTCATAGAAAGGGTGCGACACCTGCTAACGAAAATGAATTCGGAATCATTCCTGGTAGCATGGTTCACAAAGGGTATTTAGTCAGTGGCAGAGGAAATGATTTATCATTAAATTCAGCTTCACATGGTGCAGGAAGAGCCATGAGTAGATCAAAAGCCAAAAGCATCAACACGGTTTCAAGTTTGAAAAAAATGCTGGCCGATCATAATATTACTTTACTTGGAGGTAGTACAGAAGAAGCACCCAATGCGTACAAAGACATTGAACAAGTGATGTTTGCACAACAAGATCTTGTAAATATTGAAGGGATTTTTCAACCCAAAATTGTTAGAATGAATAAAGAATAAAAAAATTATGGACAAAAAAATTATATTAATAACATCTGGCAAAGGACCTGAGGAATGCGAAAGAGCGGTTGCTAAACTTGCAGAAAAAATAGTAAAACAAGCTCAATTAGAAAAGTTAGAAATAACAGTATTCGAAAGTGTAAAAGGAATATTACCGAAAACATTTCTATCGATTTCACTTTTAATCACTGGAGATCATATTGAAACATTTTGCAAACAGTGGGAAGGCTCTATACTATGGATTTCAAAAAGTCCATTTCGTAAAATGCACAAACGTAAAAACTGGTTTATAGGTATTTCCATCTTTAATGTGAATAAAGAATTACAAATAAATGAAAATGATATTTCGTTTACAACTTCTCGAAGTGGAGGCCCTGGAGGGCAAAATGTAAACAAAGTAGAAACTGCAGTGAGAGCCACTCACAAACCAACTGGCATAAGTGTTGTAGCAACAAACTCACGCACACAATTACAAAACAAAAAATTAGCATTAGAACGCATCAAAGAAAAAATTATGCATGAAGAATTAAATCGCCTTAAACTTAAGGTACAAGAAAAATGGATGAAACATGTACAACTCGAAAGAGGCAATGCTGTAAAAATTTTTGAAGAGAAATTATAAAGTACTCAATCCTATTTTATCTTAATATCGTGGTTACCGGCCCACTGCATAATATCTTGTTTACTCAATGCAGCTGCCATTAAATCTGGAAATTTATCTGGCGTGCATGCAAAAACGGGTATGCCTAAACTATGTAAAAATTCAGCATTTTGATGGTCGTAATAAGGTGCGCCATCATCATTTAATGCTAATAAGCAAACCATTTGAAGGCCACTGTTTACAAGCTGTAATGCAGTGGCCTTCATTTTCTCCACATTACCACCTTCATATAAATCTGTGATCAAAACCATCACAGTATCTAAAGGTCTTGAAATAATTTGTTGACAATATGTCAAGGCTTTATGTATATCTGTACCTCCACCTAATTGAACTCCAAAAAGCAATTCAACTGGATCTTGTAGTTCTTCGGTTAAATCAACAACCGCAGTATCAAAAACAACCATTTGAGTTTTTATAGCTGGAATAGAAGCCATCACTGCTCCAAAAATACCTGAGTAAATAACCGATGTTCCCATTGAGCCGCTTTGATCAATACAAAGTATTACATCTTTCATTGCTTTGCGTTTTCGGCCAAATCCAATTTTTGTTTCAGGAATAATGGTTTTGTATTCTGGTTGATAATGTTTTAAATTTTTCTTTATTGTTTCTATCCAATTAATTTCATTATGTTTTGGATTTCTATTTCTAATAGATTTATTCAAACTTCCAGTGATAGCCTGCTGTGTGGGTGCTGACAATTTTTGAATCAATTCATCTACCACTTTTTTAACAACTAAGCGTGCTGTTGATTTTGTTTTTTCGGGAATGGCTCTTCCTAAGGTCATTAAATTAGCAACCAAGTGTACATCAGGAACTATTGCTTCTAACATTTCTGGTTCTGTTAACATCGAAGTTATATTCAGCCTTTTCAAAGCATCTTGCTGCATCACTTTTACGACTGAATTGGGAAAATATTCTCTTATATCACCTAACCAACGAGATACATTTGGAGATGAAGGACCTAATCCACCTTTTCGATTGTTATTATATAATGCATCTAAGGTTTTATCTATTCCTATTTCATTCTTACTTAAATCCAATTCCAAAATATCACTTGAATCTTTCCCTAATATGAGTCGCCATTTTTTTTGGATATCTATATTATTTTCCATTTGCTAAAATTAAATATGTAGTAGTTTTTCAATAATAGGAATCACTCGTTGAGCTCTTTCTTCATGTAAACCTAAGTCAATGTTCGTGTTGCCAATTTGCGATTTTCCATGCTTCACTTTTTCAGCAAGTTTTATTTTCTCAACCGAATTAAATGCAGAAAAAGTTCTTCTTAACAGTGGAACCAATTCTTGAAAATTATCTTGAGAAATAGAAGCAACCCAATCATATACAATATTCCATATAATCTCATCTAAAATTAATAAGTTGCCTGCATCCTTTAAAAATCCTTCAAGCCAATTTACAGCAAAATTCGGATCTTGTTGAATGGATAACGCTCTACTAAAAGCAATTTGTGTAAAATTACTTTCAACAAATTGCGTATCATATAAAATTTTATGACCTAAACCTTGTATCATAGCCGACACATGTTCGTTTGTAGAAATAGTCAAAATTGTATTTAACCAAGATTGTTTTAAATCATCAATATTCAAGATTAAAATTGCTTGCTGAACCTCATTCAATTTCCCAGCTAAAAAATTTGTCTGGTCATCATCAATTCCAATTGTACTCATCGGCAAACCAACGATCATTCTATAAAAAACGGTATGTAAAATAAAGTTTACAGTTTCTAAATCTGTTTTCCTTACATTGCCGTACCTACTAATTTGAACAAGGGGAATCATTGTATCAATCAACTCTACAGTATCATTGGTAGAGGCAGATAGTTCATCCATTCTTTTCATCAAAAAACTAATACCATCATGTAATTCTGCTGGCAATGCTTTTTGAACGAGTGAAGATATTTCACTCAACCTCTTGCAGTATTTAGTCTCATTGATCACAAACTGATTACAAGCTAATTCAATCGTATTTCCCCAGGGTGCTTTTTCTATTAGGGCAATATATAATTCTGGCGTCCAAGAAATTAACCATTCCTCTTTAAAAGTTCCTTTGCTATTAGACGTTTTTATTTCGCCCCAAGGAATATTCATGGTATTTAAACGATGTAATAATATACTTTTTTGCAAATCATTTTCTTCTCTTAAATCCAATGAAATTAACTTGTCTTCTGCTGACAATTTTAATCTTAATGTTTTACA
This sequence comes from Chitinophagaceae bacterium, assembly GCA_035388625.1. GTDB lineage: Bacteria > Bacteroidota > Bacteroidia > Chitinophagales > Chitinophagaceae > OLB11. Next base: position 19,391 of record DAOOQH010000015.1, read on the forward strand.
TAGTTTTTCAAAACTATAAACCAATGGAACTTGTGGCGTACCTTCTGGAATACTACCCATTTCACTTCCAACAATTAAATCTTTCCAAACAATTTGCATCAGAATTTCATCTCCCATACACATCACTGTTTGGGTTGCTTCATTCATTTCTTTCAATCCCGGTTTTGAAAAGTTTCTCAGTTGACTCAATGAATTTGCAAGTCGCACAGACTCTATAATATGTGATGAAGAAATTTCGATTTTATGTTTTCTAAAAACTCTGGCTGTATGTGTAAGCCACTCAATACCATTGATATCAGTTTTTTTCCAACAATGCGAATACCATCCTGGCGAATTTATTCCAGCACCATATCCACTCTCAAAACTTAATCGATCGTTTGTCCAAGGTATCCAGGTAGTTTCAATTTTTGATTTTGGTAAAGATTTCAAAACTGCATCATCGTCTTTTTGTGAAGGCATATTTTGCAAGGCAGGTACATGCCAAGCACCACAAATAACAACAATTGTACTATACATTTCTTTTTGTGCTGTGCGAATGGCTTTTCTCATAAAGGCCTCTCGTATTACTTCTTCTTGGGTGGCGTTTGGGTCAACATGTTGTCTTAAAACTGTCATTGAATTTGCAATGGCTTCAAAAACATCTTGAGGTTGTTGTGCTAATTCAAATTGTTGTTCCCACCACTCCTCCGCATCTTCATAACCCGCAATTTCTGCTAAATATGCGATTGGATTTCTTTTAATGATTCGATTTTCATTAGCACTCAAAATCTTATCCTCATTTTCATTCATCTCTTGCTCATTCACTTTACTTTCTAAACCAAATTTATGAGCCAATGGCATGTCAATAAATCGGATTGGAATATTTTTTTTCTGAGCATACTTCATTGCATTCCATTCTGGTGAATATTCTGCAAAAGGATAAAAGACAGCTTGCTTCGGATTATCCGGAACATAAGCTAACATGGCAACGGGTGCTTTCATATTTTCATCACTAACCCATTTTAATATGGCCTCACCCTCAGGAGGACCTTCAATTAAAACTATATCAGGCTGCAATTCTACTAACGCTTTCAGTAGATGTTTGGAAGAGCCGGGTCCATGATGTCGAATTCCTAAGATATGCATATTCTTAAATTATATCTCTACATGCTCTATAAATATCTTTCCAACCATCTCTTTGCTTTAATACTGTTTCCATATATTCTTGCATCACAATTTTATCTTGGACTGGATCTTTTACAATAGCACCTAAAATACCACTTGCTAATTCTTCAGCATTTAATAGTCCATCACCAAAATGATAAGCCAATGATATTCCATTATTCATAACGGAAATTGCTTCGGCTGTACTCAATGTTCCCGAAGGCGATTTTAATTTGGTTTTGCCATCTTCAGAAACGCCATTTCTCAACTCTCTAAATATGGTTACAATTCTGTTGATTTCTTCTAAAATGGGTTTTTCAATTGGCAAATTCATTGATTGACTATAGCTGGTTACTCTTTGCTGAACGATGGCAACTTCTTCTTTTATTGAATCAGGAACTGGTAGAATGACAGTATTAAATCTTCTTTTTAAAGCACTGCTTAAATCATTTACACCTTTATCTCTATTATTAGCAGTTGCAATAATATTAAAACCTTTAATTGCTTGCACTTGAGTATTTAGTTCTGGTATAGGTAACATTTTTTCTGATAATATGGTGATCAAGCTATCTTGAACATCTGAACCTATTCTGGTAAGTTCTTCTATACGTACTATTTTCCCTTCTTTCATTGCTCTCATAACGGGCGTTTCTACAATTGCATTTAGTGAAGGGCCTTCAGACAATAATTTTGCATAATTCCAACCATACCGAATGGCTTCTTCACCAGTGCCCGCCGTGCCTTGCACAACCAAATTTGAATTTCCTGAAATAGCCGCTGTAATATGTTCTGAAACCCATGATTTGGCAGTACCTGGCAAACCATAAAGCAATAATGCTCTATCTGTTGTAAGTGTTGCAACCGCAATTTCCATCAATCTTTTATTGCCAATATATTTAGGTGTGATCTCAAATCCATTGGATAATTTTCCTCCCATCAAATAAGTAACCACGGCATGTGGCGACATTTGCCAATTTTCTGGAATGGTATTTTTATCTTGCTTTATCAGTTCTTCAATTTCTTGAGAGAATTGTTGTTCGGCTGTTTGACGTAAAATTGTTGCTGACATAAATAATTAATTTAAAATGATTTGTTTTGTTTCAATGATGCGAATTATTTCTTGAATTTGATTTTTAAAATATTTGAATTGATATTCTTCATTTTCAATTTTTAAATAGGAATTTAATTTAGGTAAAAGAGAATGAGGTAAATACAAGGCTAATTTTTGATAAAAGTTAGCATGATTTTGATAAGGGTTGTTTTGAAGTATTTGAAGAATTTGATTTGCAAAATCTAACTCCAATTCAGAATAATTTTCATCCATTAAAAAAAGTACAAGGTCTATTGGATTTGAATGATAGTAATATTGATAATATTTTTTCCTCGAACTTTCATTTATAATATTCAATAATTCGATAGATGGATTTTCGGTATTTTCAATGAACTCTTTTGCCCATCCTTCCATATTGAATGTGATAATTCCTTTTATAATGTAATGGGATAGATTTTTAAAGGCTGATGATTTTATTAAGAGTTGCAATATTTCATCTTGTGAAATATTTAATGCGTCACAAATTTGTGCAGGATGAATGAATGAAAAAAGTTGAAATGTCCAATATTCAGCATCCTTCACTCCTTTAATAGAACTTACTTTTTCTACCCCTAGTTGAAAGAAAAATTCATCGGGTTGGAAATTAGAATCGAAAACCAACACTTTCTTTTTTGAAATTAAAAGATGTCTCTCTTCTTTGATTGAAAAAAATTGACAAAGCGTTTGAATGGTCTTTTTGTTTACGCTTGAGTCTTTTATTTGCAACAAAAGTTGTGTTGCAAAGTCTTTAACTTTCTGACTCTTATCCTTTTCTAAACTTTGCAAAAATACTTCATCTTGTAATGATAAATTAGTTTGCAAACACGTTAAAAGTTCAAGTCTGTTGTTGGCGTTTTCTTTTGCAATTAATTTAGTCAATTGCTCAAGCGTTTCAACAGGATTTGTTTTTCTTAACTCACTTAAATAGTGCATACGCGTTTGAAGACTTCCCAATTCCCAGTCTAGATCTTCTTGATTGTTTTCTAACAGAACATGCCAATTTTTATTTAAAGAACATAACCATTTTCCTGTTTCGCCACATACATGTAAAAGAGGTTTTGATATTTTAATTTGTTGTATCGCTTTATTTAAAACTGTTGGCACTAGTTCAGGAGGTATAATTTGATTTGATTTGATGCAATACCAGATAAAATAATTAAATAAGATTTCATCATTCGTTTTAATAAATACACTGAGTAAACTAGCCTTTTTTAAATTGACCTTATTTTTTGTCTCCTCTGCACAATTAGTCATTTCGGTTTCAGCTTTTGTAATTATTTGACCAGCCTCCTCCATTAAAAGAACCATATTTGTTTGCCTTAAAAAATCAATCTCTTTATCACCAGTTATTGACTTTTCGAGAAGTAAATAATTCGCTTTCAAATTCGGCATATACTTATCAGTACCCAATAAAGCAGTTTTTAATATTTCTTGGGTATTACTCATTTTATAAAATAAAATTTATTGTCAAGCCATAATGAATTCAAGTTTAATTCCTTTTCTTCATAAAGTACAAAACATGAAAAAGATTTTGCTTTACTAATTGATAATATATTCCAACACTCATCCTCTGAATTACTTAAAACAAAAATAAAATTGTTTTGATCTTTCAGAAACCAGTGGTTATTGTCAAAAATTATTTTGACTTTTGACATAACAAATGGCAATGTTGTAATAAAAGGATTTATAGAAAGATGTTCAGAAATTTGTACTAAAATGCTTTCAAAATCAGTCTTGCCATTAATTTCATTAAATGATAATTCAATACCATTTTGTTTTTTAATTATAGCCCGTGTTGAATTTACGCCAGGATAAAAACACAATTCAGCATCAATAATATTCCCTTCTGCATAGAGATGTTGAGGCATTTGATTTCCTGCGTAAAAATTAAGTAGCAATGCAAATCTATTCGTTTCATAACCCAATAAATAAATTTTCTCTGTTGTTAAGTTACCTTCATCTTGAAAGGTTTTTGATACAACCAACCATTTATCTTGTATTGCCTCCGTTAGCAGAACTTCCTCTTTAGAAATAGCCCAACCAATTTGGCTATTAATTTCTTTTTGCCAATTGTCATCAAAATGAGATTTGTTTTTATAGGCTTCACATAAAAAGTAAATAGAAGAAAGCTGTTTAATCAGTTTTAATTGCCATCCATCTTTATAAAAATGAATAGTGTTTATTTTTCTTAATTGAGAGGCCAAACCAGGTGCTTGAGCGTCTATCATTCGAGTGGTTATGTTTTGATTAAACTGATAAGGATTTTGAGGCACTTGCATTATGCCGTTTCTAACAGTATCTTTTAACCAAACACTAAGTTCATCAATACCAGATTGAACTTTTTTTTCTCTGGCATCTATTCTTTTCTGTTGTGCTTTTTCATCAATAGGGCCTTCTTCTTTGGGCTTATTTTTTGATTCCGCTTTCGCCTCTCTTTTATCTAACCATTCTGCTACATATTCTTCTAATTCATTTTTTTTTGTGAATACACTCTCTTGGTTTGCAAACAATAGAAATAATCCCAACCCATGCTTACAAGGAAATTTTCTGCTCGGGCAGGAGCACTTAAAGGCTAAATTTTGAAGATCAATAATTGTTTTATACGGTTTGCTACCACTTCCTTGACAATCACCCCATAACGCATTCTCATGGCAATACTTTGCATTCCATTTGGCATTATTTGCCAATTGCTGTCCAGCTTTTTTTGAAGCTTCATCCGGAGCTAGCTGAAGTATTTGATCTTGGGTTAAAGACATAGATTATTAAAGTAAATGTAATTCGTTTATCGAGAGAAACAAAAAATGCAACTAAATTACTTATACAATTTCTTTCTCATTTTTACCAATAGTGAAATAGCTTTATCCATATCTGGTTTTTGTTGAAGCCCTGAAAATAAAGAGGAATCATTGATGTCTTCTACCAATTGATCTGCCATTGCTAAAAGAGTTTCATATTCCCATTCACCATGTTTGATAGATAACAATTCCTCTCTATTTTTTCTCTTCACTTCTAACTTTCCATTTTTTATAATTTCTTCTGCTACTTGCAATAAACGAATGGTATGCATCATATTTCTTTGAATCATAATTTTTACCATGATATTCATTTATTTGAAAACGATTATGATTTCTTTTATCAACCCATTCCCAATACTCTCTATATTCTTTGCAGTAAGCTGAATAACTTTCCATATTAAAATAAAAAGTGGCTATACATTTTTCTCCCTTCGGAATAGAAGATAATGAAACTTCATTTGACTCTTCATGCTTCGTAATCCCATTATATTTCAAGTTTCCATCGTCATCATAAAAGATAGCATAAACACCTTTAGTATGATTTATATTTATCAGTCCACAACGTTCCTGTTTATAATTATTCTTCTGTAACCACTCTTTAAATGGTATAGAATTTTCATCTTCTATAATAAAACAAAAATCTAATAAAGACTTTCGTTCTTTAGGCAAAGGATTTACAATTTTCTTTTTTAGTCCACGTGCCTTTTTTATTTGTGTAATGGCATATCCTGCAAAAGTTTCCTTACAAAGTTTAGATAAAAAATCTTCTATTCTAATCGTATCCATTATCGGATGTTTATATAAAATACAATCATCAGGCGAAGCCAACAGCTCTAATATATTGGGATTATTTTTAATCAAGAGTTCAATAAACCTTCCCAATTCATAATATACAATATCATTTGTATCGTTACTTATTTGCGGCATATAGGTAATACCATAAAACAAGTCTTTAGGCATATAAAATACACCTTTAATATCTGTATCAGAGGAATCAGTATCTAATCCAAACGCCTTACTTCCAGCAATCGCTTCAAACAGAATAAGGTTATTATCTTTAAGGGTTTCAATAGTCATTTTTGATTTTTTAAAATTCTTGCAAAAACTGATTGACATTGAAACAAAAAATACCTTCCTTGTTCCAACATTCACGAATCACCTGTAATCTATCATCAAATGCACCAAGCACATGATATGAAGGGAAAATATGCTCATGTAAAAATTCACTTTTAATAATACTATCTCTTCTGTAATCACCTTCTGCACGCATCATTAACTGAATTTCTCTCTCTTCATTATTGAATACATATTTTATCAACCATTTCTTTGTTGCGTCATAATTGGTCGCTTCACGGCCACTTACAAAAACAATGGTATATTGCTTTTCTAATGACTGCAATACTTTTATTACAGATTGTATAGGCTTATCATTTAGTACTTCTTCAGCACTTGGATTAAACATATTTCTACCATTCGCATCGGCCAAGGTTCCATCTAAATCAAACAAAAAACATGAAGGTTTTGTTTCATCTTGCATCGGCACTTTTAATTCTAATGGCTTTCGAAGAATAGGTGTAAAATCAAAATGTGTTTTCAAATTCTCTAATTCATTCACAAATTTTTGAATTACATTTTTGGTAATATGCTTTCCAGTTTGCAATTCTCTCTCGACACATCTTTTTTCGAGCTCTTCTAAAGGCATATCAAACACTTTGAAATGAATATCAGCTAAATGGCTAAAACGCTTTATGTATTGATTGATATATTCCTTTTTACAATGAGTGGC
>DAOOQH010000016.1:0-25829 GCA_035388625.1 Chitinophagaceae bacterium
AAGTAGCTGCAGTTCGTCCATTCCAGAATTCATTATGACCATCCCAACTAAACATATCGACCCAATTAAAACTTGAAATATTTCTGGAGTAAGATGTGGCAAAATAATCTGCCAAACCTTCATCTAGCCCTGAACGTTCGAAAGAAAATCCTACATTTTTATTTGCACTCCAACTAATACCATGACAGTATTCATGAATAATCACATCAGCATCTTCGGCATCATCAACACCACCTGTGCCAAATCGAATTGTTGGATTGCCCCCATTACTTGCGAATACAGAATTATCTGCTCCAAATTGACCATGAGTATCAACCAAAATTTGCAAATCCATTAAAGTATCATATCCTAATGAAGAAATATAATTGTGGAAATTAGTAATATGATAGACCGTATTTACATCCTCAAATCCACTCTCACTTCTATTAAAATTAAAAGTGGGGATAGTTGACGTAACGGGCAATAGATTAGGCGCTTCAATATCATCTATTTTTATATACTGATTTTCGAGATAAAAGGTATTGGTACTATTATCAAAAGTTGCATCCATGGTTGTACTTAAATAAGTAGGATCCATCCATGTTGAATTTGCATCATTATCATCCTTATAAATACCACCATAGATTTGATTGGATGTAGTTAAAGGATCTGGATTAAAGACTTTTACATTTACTATGGTATCAATATTGAGATAACGTAAATTATTGTATTCAAAAAGTGGATTTCCATCTATATCTAAAACCAAAGTATTATCCTCCGTTTTACTCCATGCATGTAATTCAATCACAATCATTGGAATATGATTCGTATGAAACACTTTATAGGTCGTTGTATTGATGACTCTATTTTTAGCCCAAAATTGATTTGCATAGTGATTGATATTTACTTGTTGCCATGCTTTGAGTTCTTGATCAGTATTTAATAAATCGAGAATGGCTAAATCTAAATTTTCCTTTTTAATTGAAATAATATTTCCTTGTAAATCCGTATTTACTTTTATGGTGGCATTTAAAATAGGAATTTGCTTAAATACTATGTCGAATGTAAAATGCTTGCTATAGATTGTTTGGTTTTCAAATTGTAGTGATAATTGTATATCTTGATTGGCTATATCTTTAAAATAGGATTTTAAATAGGATTTAATTTCAACTTCATTTATTTGTGCAAATTTATATTTCGGAAAATAGAGTTGGTCAACCTCTTGCGCTGAAGAAACTAATGAATAAAGAAATAGAAAAATAAATAACAGTTTTTTCATGATATACTATTTAACGAATAAAATTAAGACAAATTATGTTGTATGACGACTTGAATTATAAATTCGTTATACCATCAGCTTTTTTAAATTAGTCTTTAGCTAATTTGAGAATGCTTGATGGTATTATGCCGATGCATGTTGAATGGACCAATTCATAAATGCTGTCGGTATTAGTTGTTTGACAGATAAATTTTTAATTGATCAACAAAATCAATTGAATGCTTACAAATTTTAAATAATGAATGATATTTTGGGGCTATCGAATGCCAGACTTGTTCTATTCAGCACCTTTTTTACTTCGCTTTATCTCCAAAGCTTCAATTAATAAGTATTCATCATCTGATAATGTTTGCGCATCTATTTCAATGTCTTCATTTAAAACAATAAAAGTTTCGCTCACTAATTTCAAATGTGAAGGCAGTGCCGCATTCATTACCTCACCTTCGGTACACATATAGTAAGAGGCCATCCATTCCCAAAATTTTAATTGTGTTTCAGTTACAATTGGTTCAATATCTAATAAATTACGAATTGGTTTAACTTGATAATATTCGGGCTTATTAGCATGTATTTTTTTCACAATTCCACTATAGACTTTACGCTTACCAAATTGAACCTCAACCCTGCAACCAACTTTTACTTTATCATGAAGTTCAATGGGTATGCCGAACGTATAATTTCGTTCGAGTGATAACGGTAAAATGATATCTGCAAAAAGCATTTAAAGCTGATTATTTTTTTGCCAAAGTAAAGCAAATTCCCACACAGCGTTTGAATTTTTTTCACGACAATAATCTAAACAGGCTTGCATATAATCATGAGTGTATATTTTAAGTGATTCGATTTTGTCTTTTTCTAAATGATGGCAAACAATAGGAGGAAGATAAACTGCTCTATTCATACCCGGAGTAAATTGCATAAGCTTGGAAGGATGTAATCTCTTTGCAGTATCTAGAAATAAAATTGGAAGAATATCTACTTTTTGCATGATGGCCAATGAAAAACAGCCATCCTGAAAAGGTAATAATTGATTGGTTGCGGTATTCGAAAATGTGCCTTCAGGAAAAATAACCAATGAATTGCCTTTATCTAATTCCTTCTTCATTTTTCTAAAACTTGCCGCCTTGGCTGTCATTGAACTTCTATCAACAGTAATTACAACTGTTTTATAAATCACGCCGTAAATAGGTGCTTTTTCAATTTCAATTTTGCCTAATGTTTTAAATACATGAGGTATACTTGTATAAATTGTAGCAGCATCAATAAACGACTGATGGTTAGGTGCAATGATATAACTTTTCGAAAAATCTATTTTTCTTCTATGATAATTGAGTGGTATCATGCCAATTAAAATAAACCATAAATTGCTGATTATTTTCATCAACCAGAACATGCCAATATCTTTAATACTTTCAGGAAGTAGTAATAGACATAATGTAATTGGAAATGAGAGAACAATTAGTACAATAAAAAGTATACTAACATAAATAAAGTAAGGAAGATAAACTAGATTTTTCAATGAGCTAATTTATTTTATTGCACTAAAAGCGAATCTACTTGATTTGTTTCAATCTGTTTATTATCATTTAATTTTTTAGCTTTCATTCCTAAATCAAGTAATTGAATTAAAGCGTTTTCTTTTTCGTTTGTCAAAAATAAACCACCTTCAACATGAACAGCATTATTTTTTATTTTGCCACCATACATTTCCATATAAGTAAAGAAATTACGAGCTTGATTTATAAATTCTGTTTCTTCTTGATTTTGTGGTTCGGTTTTAACTACTTGTAAAACCTTTTTAATATCCATAAAAAATATCATTGGACTTGACGAAAAATGTTTCCATACTGAAGATGGATAGCTCTTATTTGAATTTGATTTTCCTTCTATAAATCTATTAGCCATCATTGCATCAGATGAATAAACCATATATTTTTTATTATATAAAAATCCACTTTTTTGATTTGAATCGGGCAAACTATATCCATTTCCTTTTTTAATTAAAATTTTATTTTTAACTCCTATGCCCAATAGTTTTTCAAGTCCTTGTTGATCTTTAATTGTCATGGCAAGTGTCATATTCATATCAGGGGCACTTGTGATATTTTGATGAGTTTGTGAAGAGTCGGTTTCATTGATTTTCATATCACTTAGTGCAAATATCATATCCCCTTTAAATGTTGAACTGATATTATCCATGCTTGTTCCAGCCAATCCTAAGCCCATATTGAGCAGACCATCTAATCCAAATTTCTTTAAATATTCTTGTAATAATTGTGGATTCAAATTGTATCCAAATAAAACAGCAATATCATCAGAAGGTAACTTTTCTGCCATTGACAAATCGATTGATTGAGGCTCAAATTTTTTATAGATGGTAGCCATTTCAGCACCCATATAATAATCCATCACAGCATTCACTTTTCCTTTTTCAAAATCTAAACCAGTTGCTAATCCTGCTTCTTTAAAATACTCTTGCTTAATAAAAGGATTGCTTGAAGGATCGGCGTTCTGATTATAAAGTTCTTCATAATTCATCCATATACTCATATCATGACCATTATTTTGTAAGGTTTTAAAATGATCATTCGATAAAATTGAATTGGCTTTTGAGCGCGAAAAATTTTCTTTAAGTTGCGATTGAATGGCTGATAAATTATTCATCGAAAAATTCATCATGCCATTCGTATTTGATTGAATTAAGGGATAAAATAAAGCTACTTCTTTATTCCATGCGGCTAATATCGAATTTTCAATCAGTGCTTTTGTATAGCCTTGACCTTTTTCAAATACTAAATCAGGATAGGTTTTTTTAATAAAGGTTTCAAACTTGCTGGCATCCTTCATACCAACCACCAAACAGGTTGAACCTTCTTGTGCTCTTTTTCCATTGATATAAAAGTAGATACTTGAATTTTGATCGAGACCAATATTTGAAATATCTTTCATCGCCATTTTTGTATCTTCATTTTTCATGTTCTTCTGCATTTCGGCAAAAAGTTCACTTCCTGTGAGTGCATTCCAAATAAGTTTTTTACCCATTTTATTCATATCAATGCATCCAACTAATTGTGCATCTTTCGGAATATATTTTGCATGATTCGGAATTTTATTGCATGAAAAAAGACAAACAGAAATGGCGAGTAAACAAATGAGACGATATTGCATAATAGTAATTTTTTCAAATGTAAAATAAATTCTAAACCAATTTGACATTATTCCTTTTCTAACTGCAAACCAATTGATGAATGGTTGTATAGCTTGATCTAGTTGATTGAGTTCGCAAATTAAAAAATCAGCATTCATTCTTAATTCAGATTAACTTTGCGAGTTGAGTTACATGAATTCAACGTAAAAATTATGGAATTACCTGAAGAAAAAATAAAAATAAGCGATTGGTTTAAATCAGAACATCAATTTAATCAACTTTATCCCAATCAAATTCAGGAACTTTCTGCTCAACATTGGACACCGTTAAGCATTGCAAAAAAAGCGGCCGATTTTTTAAGTGCTGAAAAAAATACACGGGTCTTAGATATCGGAAGTGGTGTAGGGAAATTTTGTTTGGCAGCTGCCTATTTTCAACCAAGTATCAATTTTTTTGGTGTTGAGCAACGAATGAATTTAGTTGAACATGCTGAATCGGCTAAACAAATTTTAGGCTTAGAGAATGTCACCTTTTTAAATCAAAATTTTACCTCTATCGATTTTAATCTTTATGATCATTTCTATTTTTTTAATTCATTTTATGAAAATATAAATGATAAAAATAAGATAGATGAAAATATTGAATATTCAGATGACCTCTTTCATTATTATAGTAGATTTTTGTATCGACAATTAGATAAGAAACCATCCGGCACCCGAATTGCTACCTATCATAGTTCAGAAACAGAAGTGCCAAAAGGTTATCATATTGTTGGCGAAGATATCGATACAACTTTAAAATTTTGGATTAAGGTATAGGGTGAATTTCTGCACTTTCATTTGATTAACTTCATTAGTGCAAATATCAAAAACCTGGGTAAGTCATTACATTTAACAATTCGTGTAGCGCTGCACCTTCGCACAAAGTCCAACCATCCAAAAAGCAAGAAGCCACCTCTAACGTTGAGATGACTTCTTATAATTCAAAACTTAAAATTTAATTAGCAATTTGCTAATAGCATCCAGATAATTATAAAAACAATAATCGTTCCTAAACACCCTCCGCCTAGTTTTTTTGCGCCATATCCCGCAATTAATCCCCTGAAAATATTATTCATTCTTTAAAAATTATGCTTCTTCTTGAGAGGCTTCTAAATTAATTGAAGTAGTGGCAACTTCTGATAATTTAATATCAGCTGCTTTTTCTTCATCAAGTGTCATTTGTAATAATTCTGCTACATCTGCTAATCCAAGCGTTTCAGCAAATTGACGAAGAGTACCGTAAGAAGCAATCTCATAATGCTCTACTTTTTGCGCTGCCGAAATTATACCAGCGTCACTCATTGCACCTTCTTCGCACGATTCCATAATTTCTTCCGCTTCCTTCATTAAACCTTCCATCGCTTCGCATTTCTTTGCACTTGCTTTTTTACCGAGTATTTCAAATACTTGTTCAACTCTTTTAACTTGTTCTTTAGTTTCTGTTAAGTGATCTTCTAAAGCTGTGATCAATTCTTCTGAGGTTGCATTTTTAACCATCTTTGGAATAGCTTTTGTCAACGCTTTTTCAGCCCAATAAATATCTTTTAATTCATCTTCAAACAATTTCATGAGTTGAGATGATAATATAGGCGAGTTTGCTGATTTAATTTTTGATTGTTTGCCTTTTAGTGGCGTTGGCATAGTTTTCGTTTTTTTACTTTCCATGATAATGATATTTATATTGATGTTTGAAAAAATTTTCGCTTAATTAATAGTTTAAAACCTTGAAGCAAATATATTGTTGCTACCAAGGTTAATCATTATATAACTATTGCGAAAAATTACATGATTCCAATATTTCCTTTGTGGCTATTTCATGTTCGCAGTATGTTGAACCCAAATTTTGCAGTAGCCCCAAAGGCTAGTGCATAAGGCAAAGAATTGTGTGGTGGCATTAGGGTCTTGTGCTAACATACTTTGTATTGTCAGTATAACCCTAATATAGTAAGTGTATTAGCAAATTACTTCGGAATATTAGTCATTTATTTTCGTCGATTACAGTCCTACTGCAAAATTTGGGTTGAATATATTTTTCATTATGAGTCTCTAACCTAACAACTAAAAACCATATCAAGTTACTACTTAAATTTCGTTTAGTGGCACAGATACTTCTAGAGCAGCAACTAATAAAAGCTCCTAATTACGTTTTGCTAGTGATTCAATTGTTAGACCCTGTATCAGTATACTAAATAGAACACAAAAGTAGGTTGCAATTAAAAGTAGGTTTTTAGCTTCACTATCAGGCAGTGATAAAACCAATGCTAAGGATAAACCACCTCGCAATCCTCCCCAACTAATTATTGTTGCTTCTTTATTTGTCATTTTCAATAGATTAGGAACAACAATATGCGGCAAATAAACAATGATAAATCTCGAGAGTAAAACAATAAAAATTGAAATGATTCCTATAATAATATAGGTAGTTTTAAAGTCAATAACAATCAGTACAAATGCAATTAAAATAAATAAAATGGCATTTAAAATAACATCAAATAATTCCCAAAACTTATGTACATACTCTTGAGTTGTATCACTCATGGCAATGTCTTGTCGAAAATTACCAACCATTAAACCCATTACAACCATCGATAATGCCCCTGAAATATGTATAGAGTTACAAAATGTATATCCAGCCATTACAAAGGCAAGCGTTAATAAAATTTCTGTTTCATAGTGATCAATCGATTTTAAAAGCAGATGCAAACAATATCCCATAATCAAACCCATTAAAATTCCGCCTATAGCTTCTTGAAAAAATAAAATTTCAAAATGTGTAATGCTAAAGGATCCAGTTTTCAAAGTATCTAATAATGCAATAAATACGACCACCCCAACACCATCATTAAACAAACTTTCACCAACAATTGTATATTCTGTTTTTTTAGGCACATTGGCTTTGGCTAAAATACCCAATACTGCAATTGGATCGGTTGGGGAAATTAAGGCCCCAAATATTAAACAATAAATAAAGTCAATTTCCGAATGGAAAATAAAATTCAATCCATAAAAAAGCAAGGCTATTATTATTGTTGAAAGCAAAACACCTCCTAAAGCAAATGTTGCAATGGGTCTTATTTGTTGTTTAAGGTTATTCCAATTGGTATGGAGTGCCCCCGCAAAAAGTAAAAACCCTAATAAATAATTGAGAACAATTTTATCGATGTTTGCAAGTTCGATATACGTTTTAAAATCTGCAATAGGAATATGTAACCAAAGTTTTGAACTAATTACAAGTAATGAAAGTATGGTTGAAAGAAAAAACAATCCAATGACAAAGGGAAGTTTTAAAAATCGTTGGTTAAAATAGGCAAACCCTGCTGATAAGCAAATAAGAATAGTAAGTGCGAGGTAAATATTCATGTTGTGTTGTTGAAGATATTTTAGTTATAATTGAATCCTTTATTTATAACTACTCCTGATACTTATCACCCACCAATATCACCATCTCTTCAAGCGTCATTTTCTTTTGTTCGCCCGTTGTAAAATTTTTCACGCTAATTAATTGATCTTTGATTTCATCTTCACCTATCATGGCTATAAAAGGCATATTGCGTTTATTAGCATATTTAAGTTGTTTATCAAATTTTATGGCATCAGGAAAAAGTTCGCATGAAATGCCATTTGATCGAAGCGCTTCAAGAATTTCAATATTTCGTTTTTCAAATTCAACACCAAAATTAACCAACATTATTTTTACAGAATGTTTAATATCCTTCGGAAACAAATGCAATTCATCCATCACATCATAAATTCGATCAACTCCAAATGAAATACCAACACCTGGTATATTAGGCACTCCAAACAATCCAGTTAAATCATCATATCTTCCTCCACCTCCAATGCTTCCCATTTGAATTCCAAGTGGCTTTACTTCTAAAATTGTTCCTGTATAATAATTGAGTCCGCGTGCGAGGGTGACATCAATTTTTATTGAAGCAAAATTTTGAGTTAAGTAATCGAGCTCCTGAATACCTTCTAAGCCAATGGCTGTATTGGCAAATAAAGATTTTAATTCGTTCAGGATTTCATGATTGGAAAGATTGCGTTGTGCGATTTGTAAATAGGTATTAATGATTTCAATTGACGCATCATCATTACCTCTATTTTTTAATTCTTCATTTACTTTTTCTAATCCAATTTTGTCGAGTTTATCAATAGCAATGGTAATACTTGTGAGCTTTTCAATACCACCACACAAACTTGCCAATGCTGCCAATACTTTTCGATTATTGACACAAATATCAACGTTTAGTTGTAGTTTTTTAAAAACATCACGATAGATATGAATGAGTTCAACCTCATTAAATAAGGATACACTTCCCACTATATCAGCATCACATTGTGTAAATTCACGATACCTGCCACGTTGTGGACGATCTGCTCGCCAAACAGGTTGTATTTGATATCTTTTAAATGGAAAATTTAAAAGTTGGTGATTCATTGCTATATATCGAGCAAAGGGTATCGTTAAATCATATTTAAGGGCTCGTTCAGTAATTTCTTTCACATTTTTACCTTCGAGCACTTTCTTAAAACCTTCGTTGGCTTGCTCGTGTTTATCTTCACTCTCAAGTCCATTATTCAAAATCTTAAAAATGAGTTTATCTCCCTCTTCTCCATATTTCCCCATCAAGGTTTCAATATTCTCAAATGCAGGCGTTTCAAGAGGTTGAAAACCATACAATTCAAAAACAGATCGAATGGTATCGAAAATATATTGTCTCTTTCTTACTATTTCTGGTCCAAAATCTCTGGTTCCTTTGGGTAAACTTGGCTTCATAATCTGTATTTCTTGCGGGCAAAAATAATCAATTGATGTATACGTTTGTTTGTATATTTACCGCTTATAAATTTTTTGTATGAAGAATATTGTCAGCATCTTTATTTTAATGTTGTGCTCGTTCATTTCGTTTGCTCAAGTTGGAACTATTAAAGGCTTTGTTTATGATAGAGTGAATGGTGAAGCTTTGCCAGGTGCTAGTGTGGGTATCAAATCTCTTAAAAAGGGTGGACAAACCGATGTAAATGGATTTTTCAATATCCCTAAATTGCCAGTTGGCAAATATATTGCCACTACAACTTGTATTGGATACGACCAAAATGAAATGGAAGTTGAGGTGATAGAAGATGAAATCGTTTCGATTAAAATTTTTCTGAATAGAAAATCAAAGGAATTAAAAGGAGTGAGTATTTCAAGTAAAAGAGAAGAAAAAATTTATGATACCAAAGTAGGTATGACTCGTATCACGCCAAAAGAATTAAAATTAATGCCAGCTATTGGAGGCGAATCAGATATAGCCCAATTTTTACAAGTAATGCCGGGTGTTATTTCAACTGGTGACCAAGGCGGACAACTTTATATTCGAGGTGGATCGCCTATTCAAAATAAAATTTTATTGGATGGTATGACGATCTATAATCCTTTTCACTCAATCGGTTTGTATTCAGTATTTGAAACAGATGCCATTCGAAATGCAGACGTTATGAGTGGTGGTTTTGGTGTTGAATATGGTGACAGAACATCAGCTATTGTAAGTGTGACTACTAAAGATGGTAACAAAAATCGAAAATCTGGCAAGATAGCTATTAATCCAATTTTGGCTAAGGTATTTTTAGAAGGGCCACTCGTTAAATCAAAAGGCGATTCATCTACATCACTTACCTATGTGGCTTCTGTTAAGCACAGTTATTTAGCTTCTACTTCAAAATCCTTTTATGGTATGTTGGGCGAACCGTATAAAACTAAATTGCCTTATACTTTTACTGATTTTTATGGTAAAATAAATGCTAGTTCGAGTAATGGAAGTAAAATGAGCATATTCGGTTTTAATTTCGATGATCGCGTAAATTATACAGGTATTTCAGACCTTCGTTGGAAGAGTTTTGGTGGAGGAACTAATTTTGTTGTTACGCCTGGAAGTTCACCTTCGCTTATTTCTGGAGGATTTTACTACTCCGATTATAAAATAGCGTTAAGCGAAGCCAATGGTCAACCACGTGAAAGTAATATCAATGGGTTCGATGCCAATATTGCGGTAACTACTTATCTACCGAATCATAGTGAATTAAAATATGGTATTGAATTCACCGGATTTAAAACTGGTTATCAATATTATAATTTTGTTGGTATTCGACTTGAACAAAACGATTATACAACGCAACTTGGTGGCTTTTTAAAATTGAAGAAAAACTTAGGTGATAAATTAATTATTGAACCAGGTGTTCGATTACAATATTATGCCTCAATTAATGTACCTAGTTTTGAACCGCGTATTGCGCTTAAATATAATGCTACCCGAAATATTCGATTCAAAGGATCGGCTGGAATCTATTCGCAAAACTTAATTTCATCAAAATCAGATAGAGATATCGTTAATTTCTTTACAGGATTTTTAACAGCACCCGATAACGAAATTCAGCGACCAGATGGAACAATTGCACCTAGCAATATTCAAAAGTCATATCATTTAATTGGCGGTGTTGAGGTTGATGTAAAAGACTTGGAATTTACACTTGAACCTTGGTATAAATATTTTAGTCAAATTATTACTTTAAACAGATATAAATTAGCATCTACTGATCCTGATTTTATTATCGAATCAGGTAAAGCTTATGGCGTTGATTTTACATGTAAATATTCAAAAGGTCGTAAATATGTTTGGGCTGTTTACTCATATGGTTATGTTGATCGTTACGATGGTAAGCAAACCTATCCAACACCTTTTGACCGAAGACATAATGTAAATATTCTTGCTTCGTATGTGGCAGGTAAAAAATCAGATTGGGAATTCTCAGCACGCTTTAATTATGGTTCAGCATTTCCATTTACTCAAACCCAATCATTTATCGAAAAAATGGATTTTGGCACTAATGGAATTAGCACCAATTATTTAACTCAAAATGGCGGACTTGAAGTTGTATATGCTGATAAAATTAACGGCGGTCGTTTATCTGATTACCATCGCCTTGATATTTCTATGAAAAAGAAATTTAAAACAAGCAAACATGGCGTACTTGAAGCCTCAGGCAGTATCAGCAATACGTATAACAGAGAAAATATTTTTTATATCGACCGTATCACTAATAAACGTGAATATCAATTGCCTATTTTTCCAAGTTTAGGCTTGTCTTGGTCCTTCTAATTTTTAATTGATTAATTGAACATGAATAAAAAACTTTTATTGGTTGCAGTTTGGGTATGTTTTCAATTTGTAACTGTAAATGCTCAACGAAGTATTCGATTTACCGAATTAAATTATCCTTTAAAAGAAGCTGTCAAATTAGTGGATATGCACTTTTATCAACAAGCCTACTTGAAGTTGAATGATTATATTGCGCATTTCAAACAAGAAAATAGAGCAAACCAAGAATACGAAAATCATATCGCCCTATACTATTTTAATTTATGTGCTTTAAAATTGAGCAAACTCAATGCTGAACAAAGTTTTAAGTTATTTATTCAAGAAACACCTTTTCTCAACTTACAACAATTAGGCAATTTTGAATTAGGCAGATATGCTTACGAACATAATCATTTTGATGATGCCATTCGATATTATGAAAAAGTAGGTATCAGTGTATTGACAAATAAAGAACTTACTCAACGAAATTTCGAATTGGGCTATTCGTATTTAGTTACACAACAACTTGAAAAGGTAGATCGTTATTTTCAAGCTGCTAAAAATATCCCTGGCGAATATTTCAAACCTGGTAATTATTATCATGGCTTATTATCTTATTATAAAAAAGATTTTAATGAAGCTAAAAAAAGTTTTACTGCCGTAAAGGATGATGAGCGCTATAAAAAAATCATTCCGTTTTATTTAACTGAAATCGACTACCAAGAAGGCGAAAAAGAAAAGGCTTTATCAACAGCATTAAATTATTTAAAGAGTAGTGATAAATTATATTATCAGAATGAACTCAATCAAATGGTAGCTCAAATTTATTGTGAGCAAGATGATTTTGAAAATGCTGAATTATATTATTCAAAATTCATGAATGAGAATAAATCTAATTCAAGTGAAGACTATTTTAAATTAGGCTATTGCCAATATCAACAAGGAAAAATTGCAGAGGCAATCCCCAATCTTGAAATGGCTGCCAAACATGAAGGTGAAGTGGCGCAACATAGTGCTTATCTTTTAGCAATTTGTTATTTAAAAAATGGTGACAAAGAAAATGCGTATAAAAAACTTGCATCTTCAGACAAAACAAATATGGATGAATTGCAAAAAGAAAGAATTGAATATACTCTTGCAAAACTAAGTTATGATAGTGGTGATGACAAGCAAGCTTATACCCAGCTCAATACCTTTTTATCAAACTATCCCAATTCAATGTATGCTGATGAAGCCAATGAATTATTGGCCTATTTAAATATTAAATCGGACAATTTTGGAGATGCCGTAATAGCTATGAATAAACTTAAAAATATTTCATACAATTTGAAAAAAGTTTATCAAAAAGCAAATTATGCCCGGGGTATTCAAATGTTGAAAGATGAAAATCCGGATAGAGCCATTTTTAATTTTGAAGAAACCAAGAAATTTCAAATTGATGAAACAACGGTTTCATTAGCTGAGTTTTGGTTGAGCGAGTGTAATTACCGTTTAGGACGATATTCAAATGCCTTAGCTCATTGCGATCAATTTTTAAATAATGCTGACACTTTATCAATGCCCGATTATACTCGAAAATTACATTTGACCAAAGCCTATATTTATTTTCACAACAATGATACAACTAAACTATTTGAAGAGTATCCTTTAGCTACGGGCGATTCAAATACAATTGATTTGGTGTCGCGCATGGGCAGTATGAAATCAAATTTTATTCCTGAAAAAGTACCTGTGATTGATAATGATCCTTATGTTTTAGTGTATAATTTACCTGAAGAAAAAATTGATTTTGCCTATAGACCGATTCCGATAAAACCTTTAGCTATTTCAACCGAAATAAGACGTGAAGATCAAACCAATTATATTAAAGTGGGATTAGGAAATTTATCAACCTTTGAAATTGGCGCTGGATACAATTTTGATGATTTAATCAATATTCCTCTCTATATAGATTTTAATCGTATTACCTCAAAAGGAAAAATAAAATTTCAAGATTTTAATCAAACTCATTTAGGTGTTTATTCAAATATTCAAGTACAATCACATGCAATTGATTTAAGTTTTGCTATTGATAGAAATAAACAAAACTATTACGGATATAATCACAGCATGTTTAATTATGACAATGCAGATTTAAAACAAGTCTTTCAAAATATTGGGCTAATGGCCAATATAAAACCTATGAAGGAGAATGAATATCGTATCAAGTATAAAGCTGATTTGTACACAGGTATTTATACTGATAGACGGGGTGCTGGTGAGGCAAGTTTGAAGCTTGATGCACCTATATCTTTACAACTTAAAGATGATTTATTAGCACAATCGGATATTGTTGTTGACGGTTCAATTTATAGCGTAAAAACTAAAAACACACAAACCAATTCAATTATCTCGTGGCAACCTGCGCTTACAAAACAAATTGAATTATTCACTATCAAACTGGGTCTTTATCCAACAATTGGAAAGGAGTTTCATTTACTTCCTAATGTATCTATCCAATATCCATTTGATAAAAAGAAAGCAAATTTTGAATTGGCTTGGCAAACCAATATGCGACTTAATACGTTTAAGCAATTATCTACTTTAAACCCTTTTATTTTTAATCATTATCAAGTAAAACAATCAAAAAATACAGAAGTATTTGGAAGTCTAAAAGGCAATTTGCTCAATAATTTATCCTATAGTGTAAGAAGTGGAATTGGCATCTATACGAACCTTCCCCTCTTTTTAAATGATACAGCGTTTGACAATAAGCAATTCAATATTATTTTCGAAGATCGCGCCTCTGCATTTATATTTGATGCCACCGTTGATTATACAATCAATTCAGAAATGATGGCTGGTGCCAAGCTTAATTTAAGACCCATTTTTGATTTAGAAACAAATAAAGAAGCATGGCATTATATACCATCTACCTTTGATATCTATGGCAAAATTAGAGCTACAAAAGAAATGGTTTTAAGAGCTGATTTATTTCTAATTAGTGGGTCAAAAGCAATTGAAAGAAATGTTTTAATTGCCAATCCATATACACGATCTTCATCAATGGGTATTGATATGAATATTTCTGCACGATATCAAATAAGTAAAACTTGGAATGCAAATATTGATTTGAATAACCTTTTTGGTTCAAACTACGAGCGTTGGTATGGTTATCCTATGTATGGAACCAATGTTCAAGTGAGTTTAATACATTCATTTAGAGGTTTTAAGCTTGATTAATTACAAATTACGCAATAGACACTAATAAAGAAGAAGACAATTGTATTCGTTGAGTAAATTGTACTATCAATAGAATTTAATATTCGAAAAATTGAATCATCTCTAATTTCGCGAATATCTTATTTGTATAAAACATTCGCTACTTTTGCAAACCTTATGATCTGGCTTTACCTTTCTTTACTTTTTGTTCTAACTACAATTGGTGGTGCTATTCCGTTATTCTTAAAAAAGTTTAAATCATCATGGATGACCCTGATGTTGGCATTTTCAGGTTCATTTCTTTTTGGTATTACGATGTTGCATTTAATGCCCGAAGCATTTCACGAGTTAGGAGAGAAAGCAGGTTTATATGTTTTGCTTGGGTTTTTTATTCAATTGGTTTTACAAAGACTATCGCATGGTGTTGAGCATGGTCATATTCACGAAACACACGATCATGTTCATTCAATCTTTCCCATTTTTGTAGGACTTTCCATCCATGCTTTTATGGAAGGTATTCCGCTTGGATTTAATTATCAAAGCAGTGCTACTTTACCTTCTATTTTTTTGGGTGTGGCAGCGCATAAATTGCCAGAAGCGATTACACTTTGTTCGCTTTTATTAATCTCGGGTACCAAACAAAATAAGTGGTTGATTCTTATTTTATTTGCGCTCATGTCACCAGTTTCAGCCATGATGGCAATGTATTATGGACAGAAGTTTCATTTTATTTCTAATTTATTAGTTTATATAATTCCAGTTGTGATAGGCTCATTTTTACATATATCAACCACTATTTTATATGAAAGTGGCACTAAGCATCATCAATTGAGCCGACAAAAAGTCATAGCCGTATTACTTGGCTTAGGATTTGCTTTATGCACTTTATTCATTGAACATCATCATTAAAATATTATGCAAAAAAATATCATGCTTTTTTTGAGTTTTCTAGCTCAACTATTTAGTATCACCGCATTTTCACAAGAGCAAGTTGAGATTGACAAATCAGAAATTAAATCGAGTTTATTATGGAAAATTAGTGGCAAGGATATTAAAACACCTTCTTATTTATTTGGAACCATACATGCGATTTGTTCAGATGATTATTTCTTTACTGATCTCATGAAGATCGCTTTTAAAGAAACAAATCAATTAGTATTAGAAGTGAATTTGAGTGATCCTTCTACATCAGCTAATTTTCAGGAGTTGATGATGTTGACAGATGGAAAAAGATTAAGTGATTTTTTTTCAAATGAAGAAGAGTTTAATCAATTTGCTGATAAGCTTCGAACCAAGGCCGAAATGGATATTGAACCCTTTATTGGTTTTAAACCTTTTGTATTAATTTCGGCTTTATCAATGAAAGCATTTTCTTGTCCGGTAACAGCATCCTATGAAATGAATTTATTAGATATGTCGAAACAAACAGCTATGCCTGTTATTGGGTTAGAAACATTAGAGTCGCAATTAGCAATATTTGATAAAATGTCGGATAGTGAAATTAAAAATTTATTGGTGAGTGCTATAGGTGAAGATGAGGACAATCATAATCAAGAACGAATGTTAATTGAATTGTATAAGCAACAAGATTTAGATGGCATTTATACATTGATGTCTTCTTCGAAGGAATTGATGGGGCATGAGTCAAAATTATTAACCATCAGAAATGCGAATTGGGTGAAGCAATTACCAGCCATGCTTAATAAGAATTCAAATTTTATTGCAGTGGGCGCTGCTCATTTGCCAGGTGAATTAGGGATAATCAATTTATTACGCAAAGCGGGATATACAGTTGAGGCAGTAAAATAGAATTTTTAGTTAGTAAAGACCGATTTGAAAGAATTTGGAATTTGGTATTTTAATAGAATATATTTGCTGGAAGTTAATATGGGGCCGACCGGTTTTGACAGCATAGATCTTTGAACGTGTAAGCATGTAGTGCGTTGGATAATTAGCACTTTAATCTGAATATTCAAAATTCAAACGGCGAAACAACTTTCGCAATGGCTGCTTAATTTAAGTACCCATTTACAGTCCGTTCATTTCGGGTAGATTCATAACCTACGTTGAACCGACTTCACCAGAGAATATGAGTTGCTGTAAGAGTAGGCTGTGCATCTTACAAAAGATCCCGATAGCTATCGGGGATCCAGCTAAGGAACTAATTGGTTTGTTTTGCTCCGGTTAGTTCACAAAAATTAATGCAGAAATAAACATGTAGAAAGCGTTTGTAGAATATGTTTGGACAGGGGTTCGACTCCCCTCGGTTCCACAAATCAGAGCGAGTGCGAAGAGCGAGAGCGATGAGAACGAACTCTGATTTGTACCTCGCTCTCGCTCTGTTTCTCGCTCTAAACTAGCTCTAAAACAAATTATTGATGTCTTTCGATTTCCGCAACTTTACCCCTTGATTTGTGTCCTCACAAAACATTTTTAAAACGTTCTTTATCAACGTAATGCTCTAACTGTATCGAGGGAAGAGTTTTGTAAAACACACAAATCTCTTGTTGAGACAAGATAATATAAGATATTCAGTTCAAACATTTACGACCCAATAAGCAATCTTCATGAAGGCAATCTGGGTTTCCCATTCTCCTTTTCATTAGGGAACATCGAAGTATCAAACATCATCACTTATTCAACCTGAATGCGTTCATTCAATACTTGGCTGCTTCCACTCTTTACAGATAAAATATAAATACCTTTTGATAAGCCCTGTGTTGACATCGTAATTTCATTATCCCCTTTCACAACACTAACCAACTCTTTATAAACCAATCTTCCTGTTATATCAACTAATTGCAATTGAATGTTTTGTGATGATAAGGAGAACAAATTCACATGAAGTAATTCACGCACCGGGTTAGGATATGTCACGAAACGCATGGCATCATCAAATTTGAGTTTAACAACAGGGCTAACAATTCTTCCCCCATCCTTATCAAACTGAACCAATCGATAATAGTTATAACCTGATAATGGCATGGCGTCTGTAAATGTATATTTTAACTCCACCGAACTATTTCCTTGAATTCCTTTACTTTCTATCTTATTCGATAAAGAGGAGAATACTTTCCCATTTTTACTTCTTTCCAATATAAAATAATCAACGTTTTTCTCTTGAAGTGGTGCCCATTCTAATATGGATTCATTCTCGGCTTTTCGGCCGTTAAAATATTTTAAATTCATTGGAAGAGCTACATTCAAAGGATTGCAAACATGACAGTAGAAATAAGAAAAACTATCGACCGGGAAACATGCGGTCCATATCGTTCGCATGGAATCGTAAGATGTTGAAATCAATGAGCTATCAATAACGGTTGTGGTATGATTGGAATCATTCAGTGTGCCATTGTTTATTTTTGAAACACATAAATTACTTAGGTTAGGTGTGAATGGAATTTGGCCCGTGTTGGCTGCAACTATATTAAATTCATCCACATCATCTTGTAAAAAATACAAACAAAGGTTGGCCGATGTTTGTTGTGTAGCTTCAACTTTAAAATGTCGTTTTAGGTAATATTGTCCTTGATAGCTTTGTGTTGAGCAGTCAATTTCTTCATCAACGCTAGTTGTTCCAAGCGAAACACCATTACTAATATCGGTAATATGTACAGCTCTTCTACAATCTATCGGGCTTTGGAATTCATAAGAAACACCATCATTGAGTGAGTACACTAACTGTGGAATGGGTATGGCTGTTGTGCAATCGGAAATATTAAATACACTCTGATTCACAATACTACTATCAATACCTCCAATAGTTGCAATGGCTATTGCTGTATCAGCGCATGCCGGCAATGTATTGGTAATAACAACAATATATACCGAATCATTGATTGCAATAGAATGAGGATTGGGATAAGGTAAGGTAAAAAGAGAATCGGCATAGTATAAGGTATCGCTCCCAGGAGGGAATAAACTAAATGGATTAATTAAGGTAGAAATATCAATCGTATTAGGAGTACATACCAACCCATTGTTAGACATCAATTGAATATCTGGTAGGCTATTTACCTCAACAATAATTGAATCGGAAGAGTAACACCCATTCAAATACATTTTGCTATAATGAACAATAGAACTTGTAGTATCAGAGGCAGGATAAGGCAATTCAGAAACCAGCGCCAAGTCATAATAATATTCAATACTATCATAAGGATTACCTCCAGAAATACCTGAATTTAGCGTAGTTAGATTGAAAATTGCGCTATTACTTGCAAGTACATTTTCGCATAACGAAATCGTATCTTGAAGTGCAAAGGGTGAAGGAATAATTTGCAAAGTATCTGGCGTTCTGCATGAAGAGGTGCCATTACAAGCAGCATAAAAAATATAGGTACCAGGGGTGTTTGAATTATTCACTACAATATTCGGTGTTGCAAACGGATCAAAAGGTGACAACCCATATAATGATGTGCCACCTACAGGAACATCATACCATTCAATACTTGATGGTGTATATTCATACGGAATACTCAGCGTAACTGTTGTTTGATTTCCGAGGGCATTTACATAGCAGTCTGCTGTTGCCAATGTATCGTTCCATGCTTCGAAGTAACCCACATTTACGGTTCCTCCGGGAACCAACATACTATACATGGCCGATAAACTGGTTGCGGAAATATTCTTTACATAACTAAAACTATTTTGAGTACCTATCGTTAATCCACCAGCGTTTATATCATTGGAACCTACATTATAGGGTGTTGGACAAGCTGAAAAAAGTGACGGACCATTGGGTATGCTACCGAATACATTAAATCGAACTTCATCAGGGAAAGCAGAATTTAGATTTGTAATTGTGAGTAACCCAGGTTGAGTAAAGGAAGCACCAGGTGGCAGTGCAGGCACTATCCCACTTGCAAAAGTGCAAGCATACTGATTTGAACAATTTGCAGGAGGTCCAATGCTACTGCCCGGTGATGTTGCTCCTACATTATCAATACAGGGTGAAACCGTAAATGAGATCACGGCGGTTCCTGTTAACTGCGTGGCACAGCCAGTAACACCAAGTCCTTGGCCAAAGGGTATAGGTAAACCTTGACAAAGAACATAGGGCGAATTGGGTAAGGGTCGTTTATTAATCAATATTTTTGGTTGAGATAGCGAATCATCATTCAATATTGAATTGTTGACACCCCCTGAAGGTCCAATAGTTAATGAAGTATTGAGCACATAATTTCCTCCATTATATAAATTTAATCCGGAAATCGGTGCATTAATTGAATTGGCTCCACAACACAATAAGCTGCCAGTGGCAATGGTAGTTTGATAACTATTTAAACCATTGGGTCCATTCACATGAAGTGTAATTGTAACTGGATTTGTAGCGAGATTAATAGGTAGTAAACCATAATTGGTAAGAACAGCTGTGACAGTTGAGGATGAAGAAAAACAATTTCCACTAGGTGTGTTTATTGCAACAATCGCCGGATCATAACTCACAGCAGGGAGAATATTAATTGTATAATCTTCCGTTTCGCCTGTAAAAATTGTATTGCAAGCATCAATAGCACCATTTGCATAACTAGAGTTTGATGATCTTACCCGCATACCAACCAAACCATATGCAGCACTAGCTGGAACAGTAAATGTTACAGAACCTGTAGAAGCTGCCGTATAAGGTTGAAACCAATCAGATGCTTCATAAATAAAATTATGATTAAAATCCATCCATACCGAAACCTTTCCAACTGAGGCGATGGTTACAGAAATAGTATAGCTATTGCCAATCACTAAATTGGTAGATCCTGGTTGTAGCGAATAATTACCGGCAGCGCAACCAACTGTTGTATTGTTTATAGTATTCAACGTTACATTGGTTATACACTCTGAACCACCAGAACTAAAACAAGGGCAGTACTGTGCCTTACAAGGGTTGAAACACAAAACCAAACAAACCACAAAAAGAAGATAGCAATATTTCATAGCGACATATTTAAGGTTTCTAAAGCGTATTTAGTCTGTACGAATAAGGTACTGAAAAATTTTGTCAGGATTGCCGACAAACAAAACGTTTCATTGTCATATCAATGTACTAAACTTTATGTATCGTCGGCATTATCTTATATAATTCTAATCACTAAAGTACAAATAAAATTAAGACAGGTTTGCATTTTACATGAATAAATAAACGATTTCCTTTTTACTTACTTTTTCTCTTTCTTCTTTTTACTCCAAATTACGCGATAGCTTTATCAAAGGAAAAGGCTAGCATGTAAATTGGATTCTTAAGATTAATTTGAACACATTTATTTATACCTGTAAACATTTTCATAGGTGATAATTTCTCTTCAGGGTTCGATATAATTCTCATCTACACGAATCAGAAAGTGAAAGAAAAACAGAAAGAGAAAGATGTCTGATTGTTCTTTTTCTTTATGTTTCTCTTTCTTTACTCATTTATCGTAATTACATTTAGGAATAATGCAAATTGAGAACCTGTTTTACTGCCTCTAATGAGCAACTAAAATATAAACTCATTCTCTTGGCAAATATTGAAACCTAACCACCCCATCTTAACCCTTTGACTTCCGCAACGCAATTTGATTTCAATTTACCTATCTTTGTCCACTAAATTATTTACACAGATGAAAAATCTGCGACATTTAAGTTCTGCAGAACTTGTTAGCCTTGTGGCTCAATTAGATGAAAAACCTTATCGAGCAAAACAAATTGAAGAATGGATTTGGAAGAAAGGAGCCTCTTCGATCGATGATATGTCGAACCTCTCAAAACCAATACGCGAAAAACTCAAGGCCGAATATTCACTCAATAAACTCGAAATTGATCATACACAAATTAGTGACGATACCACTATTAAAAACAGATTTGTATTACATGATGGTCCATTTGTTGAAGGCGTACTCATTCCAACACCTCATAGAATGACAGCGTGCGTATCGTCGCAAGTAGGTTGCAGTCTAAGTTGTAAGTTTTGTGCCACTGGTTATATGGATCGTAAACGCAACCTTGATTTTGACGAAATTTATGATCAAGTGATGCATTTAAATCAACAAGCTGAAGCGAATTATAATCAACATCTTTCCAATATTGTATTTATGGGTATGGGTGAGCCCCTTTTAAATTATGCCAATGTACTTAAGGCTATTGAAAAAATTAGCTCGCCCGAAGGAATGGGTATGTCGCCTTCTCGTATTACCGTTTCAACAGCCGGTGTTTCAAAAATGATTAAAAAGCTAGCAGATGATAAAGTCAAATTTAACCTAGCTGTTTCACTTCATGCCGCCAATGATACCAAGCGAAATGAAATTATGCCTATTAATGAAACGAATAATTTAAAAGCATTAATTGAATCTCTCAACTATTTTTATAAGGCTACTAAAAGTCCTATCACATTTGAATATATTTTGTTTGCCAATTTCAATGATAGTATTGAAGATGCTGATGACTTAATTAAAATCTGTCGGCAAGTTCCAAGTAAAGTCAATATTATTGAATATAACCCCATTGAATTAGCCAGCTTTGCCAAACCTGATGAAGAAAAAGTAGATGCCTTTATGCAATATCTCGATCGCAATAAAGTAAATGCTCGATTACGACGCAGTCGAGGAAAAGATATTGACGCTGCTTGCGGGCAGTTAGCAAATATTGATCACCCCGTTAAACCATAAAAAATGCCTAAAAAAAATATACCCGTTCCTTCTGATTTTGCTAGACCCAAACCAGGCACTTACTTAAAAAAGAGTGATGAACCAAAGAAGAAAAAATTTAACGGTGATTCAAATGCACGTAAAAAATTTGAGAAGGATAAAGATTTCAAGCCTCGCCCAAAAAGCAATCTGGATTCAAAATTTGGAGAGTCTACAAGGGGTGAGCGTTCAAGTGGCATAAGCAGCAGACCGCCTCGCCCAAATGATAGAACAAACACAAAAACGAGTTTTGTACCGGGCAAACCTTCAAAGGAACGTTTAAATAATCCGTATCGAGTGCAACCAAAGGCCGAACCTATTGAAAAGAAAGATGAACAAATGCCTTTGAATAAATACATTGCTCATTGCGGTATTTGCTCACGCAGAGATGCCATTGATTTAATTAAACAGGGTAAAGTAAAAGTGAATGGTGAAATTGCAAAAGAACCGGGATATAAAGTGATGGAGAAAGATGTGATACTGTTTGAAGATAAAAAAATTCTTCCCCAACGCAATCTGGTTTATTATTTATTGAACAAACCAAAAGACTTTATTACAACTACAGACGATCCCGAAGGAAGAAAAACAGTGATGGACTTATTTAAAAATGTAACGGAGGCACGCATTTTTCCGGTTGGTAGACTTGACAGAAATACAACTGGACTTTTATTAATGACAAACGATGGCGAACTCACACAGAAGTTATCGCATCCAAAACATAATACAAAAAAAGTGTATCAAGTTGGACTTGATCGACCATTAACGAAAGCTGATTTTGAAGCCATTGCCAAAGGACTCATACTTGAAGATGGTTTAGCTGTTGTTGATGAAATTGCGTATACCAATCCAAAAGACAAAAAAGAAATTGGTATTGAAATTCATAGTGGTCGAAACAGAATTGTACGACGGATTTTTGAACATTTAAACTATGAGGTCAAAACCCTTGATCGCGTAATTTATGCTGGTTTAACCAAGAAAAATCTACCTCGTGGCAAATTTAGAGCCCTTGAACCTCAGGAAATTGTATTTTTAAAACACTTCAAATAAGGGCTATTCAGTCAGCCTGATTTGCCGAGTTTGAAATATTTAAACGGAAGACACTTAATAAAGCTGTCCAATTTTATAACCCAATTAACCCATTTTTAGGCTAGAAATTAGGTGATACGGGCATAATTCAAAATTAAATTCTCAATAAATTGGTTTATATTGGTCAAAGTCTTACTTTCGCACGATTATAAAAATTTAAAACCTAATACTTTAAAGATGTCAGTATTAACTATCGAACGCAAAAAAGAATTATTCAAAATCCACGGTGGAAGTGAAACTAACACAGGGTCAGTAGAAGCAAACATTGCTATGCTAACAGAAAGAATCAAACATATTTCTGGTCATATGCAAACAAATAAAAAAGACTTCAACTCTAATCGTGGTTTAATTCAATTAGTAGGTCAACGTAAAAAATTACTTTCCTACCTTCAGAAAACCAACCTTCAAGGCTATCGTGCACTTCTTGTAACGCTTGGCTTAAGAAAATAATATTAAAAATAGCATTCCCAACTCAAAAGGTTGGGAATTGCCATTTTTAAGAGATATTATTTTATTTACTTGTTGGTCCAATGGTTTAAGAAAGGAATTCTTATCAGTTTGTTTCGTATTTGTCTTCCACAAAACTTCTATTTCTCTCTTTTCCTATTCAAAGTTGAAGCTATCTAATTTGGATAGCTATACGCATTTGGTCGAACTTGTAAACTCAGTAAAATGCTTTTAAGGAGGCTGCTATTTTCAATTCATTTATAAAAATTTAATTTACTCAAAACAAAAAAATATGTTTAATATAAAAACAAAAACTTTCGATATTGGTGACGGTAGAATGGTTACCCTCGAAACTGGAAAATTAGCTCGACAAGCTGATGGATCAGTATTAGTAAAAATGGGCAATTGCGTTCTTATGGCTACAGTAGTTGCCAATAAAGAAGCAAAACCTGGTCAATCATTTTTTCCTTTATCAGTTGATTACCAAGAAAAATTTGCATCAGCTGGTCGTATTCCTGGTTCTTTCTTCAAACGTGAAGGTCGATTAAGCGATTACGAAATTTTAATTTCACGTTTAATTGATCGTGCATTACGTCCACTCTTCCCTTCAGACTATTTGTGTGAAGTACAAGTATTGGTTTCTCTCATTTCTTCTGATTCAGAAATTATGCCTGACGCCTTAGCGGCATTGGCTGCTTCTGCTGCATTGGCAGTTTCAGATGTTCCAATTGAAGAAGTAATTTCTGAAGTACGTGTATCTCGCATCAATGGCAATTTTATTATCAACCCTACTCGATCTCAAATGAAAGAGTCGGATATGGATTTTATCATTGCGGCCACTGAAAAAAATATCATGATGGTTGAAGGTGAGAGTAAAGAATGTAGTGAAGCCGATTTAATCAAAGCCATTGAAGTAGGACATGAAGCGATCAAAATTCAAGTAAAGGCACAAAAAGAATTATGGGAATTATGTGGTTCACCAGCCAAGCGTGATTATGCAAAACCTTATCGTAATGAAGAATTAAATCAAAAAATAACAGCCTTTGCGAAAGACAAAGTGTATGCGGTTGCAAAATCAGCATCAGCTAAACACGAACGTAGTAGCGCCTTTAAAGCCATTGGTGTCGAACTGGTTGAGCACCTTGGTGAATTACCTGATGAAGATAAAGCCTTAGTAGGTATGTATTTACATGATCTTGAAAAAGATGTAATACGTAATATGATGGTTGATGAAAAAGTTCGTTTAGATGGTCGCGCACCTGATCAGGTGAGAGCATTAGAAATGGAAGTTGATTTAATTCCCGGTCCTCACGGTGTTTCATTATTTACGCGTGGCGAAACTCAATCGTTAAGCACTACCACACTAGGCACTCCTGATGATGAGAAAATGATTGAAGATGCCGAACATAGCGAATATTTAAGTTTTTACTTACACTATAATTTCCCTCCATTTTCAACAGGTGAAGTAAAACCAATGCGTGGTGTAGGCCGTCGTGAGGTTGGACATGGTAATTTAGCACAACGTTCGTTGAAACAAATTCTGCCAATCAAAGAAAAATTCCCTTATACCATTCGAATCGTTTCTGATATTTTAGAAAGTAATGGTTCATCATCAATGGCTACTGTTTGTGCAGGTTCATTGGCATTAATGGATGCAGGTGTTCCAATTGAAAAACATGTATCAGGTGTGGCCATGGGATTAGTATCTCGTGAAGATGGCAAATGGGTAGTATTGACTGATATACTTGGTGATGAAGATCATTTAGGTGATATGGACTTTAAAGTAACTGGTACAAAAGATGGTATTGTTGGTATTCAAATGGATATCAAAGTAGATGGTTTGAGTATGGATGTGATGATGCAAGCATTAGA
>DAOOQH010000017.1:0-25697 GCA_035388625.1 Chitinophagaceae bacterium
GTTGAACTTACAAAAGGCATATCTTTTCCAAAGACTTCGAAAATAGCCTTTGCTTCACTTGCATCACCGGCAGGGGTTGAGGTTGCATGTGCATTAAGATATTCAATATCTGCCGCCTGCAAACCTGCGTCTTTTAAGGCTAATTTTAATGATCTAGCCGGACCATCAACACTTGGATTGGAAATATGAGCTCCATTGCTTGAAAATCCGTATCCGATCACTTCTGCTAAAATTGTTGCACCTCTTGCTTGTGCACTTGATAAACTTTCAAGTATAACGGATGCAGCACCACCACTAGGAACCAAACCATCACGATCACGATCAAATGGACGAGATGCCTTTGTAGGATCAGATTGCCGAGTAGAAAATGCACCCAAGGCATCGAAATTAGGCATTGAATAAATATTGGTTTCTTGTCCACCGCCACAAACTATCATGTTTTGTAAACCATTTTTAATAAACATATAACCCAAACCAATCGAATGCGAGCCGCTGGCGCAAGCTGCACTTAATGTAAGGTTGATACCTTTTAATTTAAAAATAGTGGATAAATTCATATTGAT
Organism: Chitinophagaceae bacterium; assembly: GCA_035388625.1. Lineage (GTDB taxonomy): Bacteria > Bacteroidota > Bacteroidia > Chitinophagales > Chitinophagaceae > OLB11. The sequence continues at coordinate 564 of DAOOQH010000017.1, forward strand.
TGTAGAATTTAAGACCTGAAAAACGGATGCTGATCCAACTAAAATGGTGTCTTTCTTTTCTCTTATTTTATCAATTCCTTGAATAACAGCTTCGGCACAACTATCATTCCCGTAAATGATACCTACTTCGTTTTTTTCGAAATAATCTTCATCAATATTTGCTACCTGCATTGCTTCTTTAGTGGCCACATAGGCGTATTCGGCATGTTCGGGCATCATAATGCGAGCCCTTCGATCTAAAACATTTTTTAAATTCGGTTTTTCAACAAAGCCGGTTAAACCGCTTCTATACCCAAAAGCAGTTCGTTCTGGCGCATATATAATTCCACTCCTTCCCTTGAACAATGAATCTCGTACCTCATCTAAATTTTTTCCTATGCATGAATATATGCCCATGCCAGTTATTACAACTCTGTTTTCCATATTGAGCGAAAGATAATAATGATTTCAATATTAGAGAAAAAAAATTGTAGAATTGAAAAATATCTATTTGTTCAAACGAGTATTCCAAATATTTTTGAACCTCAATTTTAAATTATTTTGTAAATTAAATTATAGATTGATTTAGTTACAATAAATAAAGTTTTTGGATATAATGTCTGGAAGTTTTATCTAATTTGATTCATATTCTCGGTAATCATTTCGTCTGATAGATATCGCTTCATTTTCTGTTCATGACCATTATAAAAAACAAATAGGTGATACATGTCCACTAAGCATAAGTTAATTTGTATTTAATTTTTAGTTTCAGGAGAGAAATATAGATATTTTGATACAAATACCTACTTTTACACTCATATGCAAATACAGGTATTAAAATCAAAAATTCATCGAGTAAAGGTTACTCAGGCGAACTTGAATTATATTGGAAGTGTAACCATAGATCAAAATTTAATGGACGCGGCCAACTTAATTGAAAATGAAAAGGTGCAAATTGTAAACGTTAATAATGGTGAGCGTCTTGAAACTTATGTTATAAAAGGAAGACGAGGCACTGGCACGATTTGTTTAAATGGTCCAGCGGCAAGAAAAGTTGAGCCAGATGATGTGGTCATTATTATTTCTTATGCGCTGATGGATTTTGAGGAGGCAAAGAAATTTAAACCAACCATCATTTTCCCTTCAGATAAAAATAAAATTTAATCCTAGTATTCAATGTCAAAAAAAATAATTAATCTGATAACATATATTTTGACATTCGGGTTATGCGCTTTTTTAATTTGGCTTTCATTAAAAGATTTAAAACCTGAGGATATTGAAAAAATTAAATTCTCGGTATCTAAGGCGAAATATATATTGCTCATTCCTATTATTATTATGGGTTTATTAAGTCATTGGAGTAGGGCAGTGCGATGGAAATATTTAATGGAACCTTTGAACATGTTTCCTTCAACAAAAAATACATTTTTATCGGTAATGATTGGTTACTTAGCCAATATGTTTTTACCACGTTTAGGTGAAGTTATCAAGTGTACCATACTTTCGAGGTACGAAAAAATACCTGCTGATAAATTAGTAGGAACCATCATTACGGAACGTGCTTTTGATCTTCTTTGTTTAGTTCTAATTTTTATTATAACTATTTTTGTTCAAGTTGATTTAGCAAGTGAATATTTAAATACGTTGATTGTAAAATACAATGCTACAAAAGAAAGTGGTAATGGATCGCTGATTCTTATTATTTTAGGAGGCATTGTTGTATTGCTATTTTTATTGCGAAATAAAATTGGGAAGTTGAATATTGTGATCAGACTCAGAACGATACTTAAAAATATTGTGAGTGGTATTATGAGTTTTAAAAATATGAAAAATAAGAAAGGGTTTATTTTTCATACAGTGCTTATTTGGTCTCTATATTTAGGTATGATCATACTTGGATTTCAAAGTATTGCGGAAACAAGCATTCTAGGTTATAAAACAGGTTTGTCTGTCTTGTCATTTGGCAGTATTGGCATGATTGCAACACCGGGAGGAATGGGGGCTTATACGCTTCTTGTTGAAGAAATTGTATCGTTATATGGTATTGAAACTGCCATGAGTTTGGCAATAAGTTGGATCATTTGGTTGGTTCCAACAATCATTATATTAATTGGGGGGAGTATTTCACTTTTACTTATTCCCATCTTAAACAATAAAAAAAAGGATGTTATCTAAACTAGAAATTATACAACAAAAGATTTATCAAATTGATGATTTGGAAAGACTTTCAAATCAATGGAAGATGTTATCTAAGAAAATTGTATTTACAAATGGATGTTTTGATATTATGCATCGTGGGCATAATACCTATTTGCTTCAAGCGGCTGAATTAGGAAATCGACTGATTGTTGGATTAAACTCTGATTCATCAGTTCGAAATTTAAAAGGTGAAAAACGTCCAGTGGTTGATCAGTACTCGAGAGCACTAAACTTAGCTATGCATACCTATATAGATGCGGTTATTCTGTTTGATGATGAAACACCTCTTCGTTTGATTGAGACTTTAAAACCAGATGTTTTAGTAAAAGGAGGTGATTATTCTTTAGAAACAATTGTGGGCGCACAAACTGTTTTAGATTATGGTGGTCAGGTTGAAATCATTCCATTTTTACCGGGTTATTCAACCAGTGCAATTATTGAAAAATTGTTGAGTTAATTAAGTTATCTCTAGAGTCTTTTAATGAAAAAAGATATAGCCAATTATTATGGCTGCTATTACACCTAAAAAATCAGCAAGTAAACCAGCCCATACTGAATACCGAACATTTTTTATGCCTACACTGCCAAAATAAAGTGCAATAATATAAAATGTGGTATCGGCACTTCCTTGAAAAATACTTGCCATTTTGCCAACGAATGAATCTGGTCCCAAATGAGGATATTTTGTTTTGTCAAATAAATCAACTAATAATCCTCGTGCTCCGCTTCCACTAAATGGTTTCATAATGGCTACAGGTAATGCTTCTACAAAATCGGCATTTAAGCCTAAGGCTATAACAATAAATTTTATTCCATCTGTAATATAACCTAAAGCACCGCATTCTCTGAAAGCAGCGATTGCAACTAACATACCCACCAAGTATGGCATAATTTTCAAAACCACATCAAATCCATCTTTTGCACCTTCGATAAATGAATCAAACACATTGAGCTTCTTATACATTCCACCAACAACGATTGATACAATTAATGTAAGCATAATAAAATTGCCACTATGTTTTGTCACAGCATCTTTAGTTGTAATGGGTAACGATTGCACTAAAACTAAAACGCCTATTATAATGGCTAATAGTGCACCTAACCAAGAAAGTAGAACCATGTCAAATTTTAATTTTTGTTTTATGCCAACTATCAGAATACTTGCTAGGGTAGCTGATAAAGTTGCCAAGACACATGGAATAAAAATACTTGAAGGCTCAGCGCTATTGGCTGCTACTCGATAACCGATAATAGATAATGGAATTAAGGTGAGTCCACTTGTATGTAAAACAAGAAACATAATTTGCGAATTGCTTGCTGTTCCTTTTTCAGGATTAATATCTTCTAAACTCCTCATTGCTTTTAATCCGAATGGGGTAGCAGCATTATCTAATCCTAGCATATTTGCCGAAAAATTCATCACCATCTCACCCATTGCCGGATGGTTTTCTGGAATTTCAGGAAATAATCTTTTAAGAAATGGATTTAAACGTCGTGCTATTAAATTAATAGCACCTGCTTTTTCAGCGATTTTCATCAGACCTAAAAAAAATATCATGGCACCTGCTAATGGAATCCCAATATCTACAACGGCAACTTTTGCTGTTTTTAGCATCGACTCAACTATAGTTGTAAAAATTTCGATATTTCCGGCTTGTGCAGATTTTATAAGTGCAACCACAAAGGAAATCACGAAAAAGGATATCCAAACGTAATTTAATACCATGCGTTTTTGTTTAGAATGTAATGATAAAAAAAAGAAATGAGATTTTGTTAAATGCTTGATTCTTCAAATTTAATTCCATCAAGTAAAAGACTTTCAGATTCACTTCCTAAAATAAACTTTGGAAGTTTATGATTGCACAGCGTATTTCATTAAAAACTCATTGGGTCTTAATACTTCAATTTCTGAAAAGTAAAAATCTTGAGTATAGTTTGTTATAATGCATTTACAATTTGAAGAAAGAGCAGAATAGTACTCTAGACCATCTTCAAAATCATGAATTTGTTTGTTTTGCAAAGTGGCCTTTATATCTTTTGCTGAATGACTTGAAATGGATAATTTAGAACATAGAAATTCGATTTTCTTCTTGGCTAAATCTTCACCTGATTTTTTTTGAGCAAAGTAAAATGAGATACCTAAACACATAGGTGAAGTAAATAATTCAAATTTTCGATGATCGGCTAAACTCAATAGTCGGGCGCAATCGGTAAATGAAATGAGTTCTTTATTAAGAACTGTAATTAACACATTTGCATCAATGAATAATTTCATTATTTGTTAGATTTCAAATATTCATTTTTAAGTGCTTTACGCGAAATAGGTGTACGCTGATATTCTGTTTCGCCTTCAGAAACGATTTGTATCCAATCAGAAATTGGGAGATCTTCGAGGGCATATTGATTTGACGCCGTCATTTTTTTGTATAAAAACTCAGTGAGCCTGCTCAAGCTAATATTGTTTTTTTCGGCGTATTTTTTTGCAGCGTCGATAACTGATTCTTCGAAGCTGAGTGTAATTTTGGCATCCATATATGATAGTTATACGACAAAAATAAAATATTGTTACGTATAAATCAAAAAAAATACCGCCTTTGTTTAGGCGGTATTTCCATATTTTCAAATCAAGCGATAATTTATTCCGCCTCTTTTTTACCTTTTACTTTTGCAATAACTTCTTCTGCGATATTACTTGGCGCAGGAGAATAATGACTGAATTCCATTACATTACTTGCACGTCCACTTGAAAGAGAGCGAAGTTGAGTAACATATCCAAACATTTCAGATAATGGCACTTTTGCTCTGATAATTTGAGCACCAGCTTTATTATCCATACCTTCAAGTAATCCACGACGACGATTTAAATCACCTGTAACATCACCCATGTATTGGTCAGGTGTTGTTACTTCAACCTTCATAATTGGTTCAAGTAAAGTTGGTTTCGCTTTTCTACCAGCTTCTCTGAATCCTTGACGAGCGCAAAGTTCAAAACTCATCGCATCAGAATCCACATCATGGTAGCTACCGTCAAAAACACGAACTTTCATACTAACCATTGGATAAGAGGCAAGCACACCATTGTTCATAGATGCTTCAAATCCTTTAGTAATTGCTGGTATAAATTCTTTTGGAATAGATCCTCCGAATAAATCATTTACAAATTGGAATGATTTACCTTCATTTTCTTTTTGCCATTCTTCATCTGCTGGTCCAATTTCAAATTGAATATCAGCAAATTTACCACGACCACCTGATTGCTTTTTCAATACCTCTCTATGAGTAACAGTTGCGTGGAATGCTTCTTTGTAAGCAACCATTGGCGCACCTTGGTTAACTTCAACTTTAAACTCACGACGCATACGGTCAACAATAATCTCAAGATGAAGTTCACCCATACCACTTAAAATGGTTTGACCAGTTTCTTCATCTGTTTTAACACGTAGGATAGGATCTTCTTCAACTAATTTAGCAATTGCCATACCCATTTTGTCAACGTCAGCTTGCGTTTTAGGCTCAACTGAAATAGAGATTACAGGCTCAGGGAAAGTCATTGATTCTAAAACTACAGGGAATTTTTCATCACAAAGCGTGTCGCCAGTTTTGATATCTTTAAATCCTACTGCTGCTCCAATATCACCTGCTTCAATAAAATCAACCGGGTTTTGTTTATTAGCATGCATTTGCATGATACGACTGATACGCTCATTTTTTCCTGTACGTGTATTTAATACATAACTACCAGAATCTAAACGACCAGAGTAAGCACGGAAGAAAGCCAGACGACCTACAAATGGATCCGTCATAATTTTGAATGCTAAGGCAGCAAATGGTCCTTTTGGATCTGCATTACGTGTTACTGCTTCGCCTGTTTCCGGATTTGTTCCGTCAACAGCTTCGATATCTAATGGTCCAGGTAAGTATCTACAAATTGCATCTAGCGCAGTTTGTACACCTTTATTTTTAAATGAAGAACCACACATCATTGGGATAATTGAAATGTCGATGGTTGCTTTACGAATTGCTTCATGTACTTCAACTTCAGTAATTGAATTTGGATCTTCGAAGAATTTTTCTAGTAATTTTTCATCATAATCAGCTACTGCTTCAATCAAATGTTGTCTCCATTCTGCTACATCAGCAACCATATCATCAGGGATAGGCACTTCTTTGTAGGTCATTCCTAAAGTAGCATCTTCCCAAACAATTGCCTTCATCGTAATCAAATCAACTACACCTTTGAAATTATCTTCAGCACCAATAGGTAATTGTAAAGGCACCGCTTTAGCTCCTAACATTTCTTTTACTTGTTTTACAACATTTAAGAAATCAGCGCCACTGCGATCCATTTTATTTACAAATCCAATTCGAGGAACTTTGTAACGATTTGCTTGACGCCAAACTGTTTCAGATTGAGGCTCAACACCAGATACAGCGCAAAACAAAGCTAATAACCCATCTAATACACGAAGAGATCGTTCAACTTCAACTGTAAAGTCAACGTGACCCGGTGTATCGATGATATTGAATTTATATAATTTAGTTAAATCAGACTTTGTTCCTTGCGTAGTAGGGAAATTCCAAAAGCAAGTAGTAGCAGCACTTGTAATAGTGATACCTCTTTCTTGCTCTTGTGCCATCCAATCCATTGTAGCTCCACCATCGTGAACCTCACCAATTTTGTGGTTAACACCTGTGTAATAAAGAATACGTTCTGTCGTTGTGGTTTTACCAGCATCAATATGAGCGGCAATTCCGAAATTTCGTTGGTAGCGTAAGTCTGCCATTTTCGTTTAAAATTTTTAGTTTGTTTATATGAAACAACCAGTCTTGGTTTTTTCGAGGGTGCGAAAGTAATATTTTTTATTGAGATTCAAAAAAGAAGTCATTAATTTATTATCACCCTTTTACCTTCAAATGAATTTTTGAAATAAAAAACTAAATATGAAGGTTAAATTAGATTAAATTTTAATTGATCATGAACAAACAAGTCAAATTTCAGGTTTGATTACAATATTATATATTCATAAAGCTTATGATATAAAGCTATTTGGAGATTTCTGAAAAGGGAGTGTACAAAATTTAATAGATTCAATTGGACAAGATTAAGGTGAATTAGATTTGATTTTTCTATTTAATTTGACACTATTCAGCGAGTAAAAAATAAATCTATTTGATTTAACGCGAAATATAACCTATCATTGCGCTTTCAAAAAATTATCAAAAAAAATAATAAGTATTATGGCAAGTGGATCAGTAAAGTTTTATAATGAAGCAAAAGGATTTGGTTTCATCATTGTAGACGGAACAAATCAAGAGATTTTTGTTCATGTAAGCGCATTAAAAGCAACAATTAGAGATAACGATCGCGTTACCTTCGATATTGGTGAAGGCAAAAAAGGGCCAAATGCTGAAAATGTAGAATTAGAATAGTTAGAAACAAATTTTAATAGAATAAACCGGTCTTGTATCGGTTTTTTTTATTTTATCAATTTCATATTTAAAGTATTCTATATTTCATTTCAATACGTGGATCTTTCCAAATTCTATCTGGACTAATATAGCTATCCGTAAAATTGAACATGATACCAGCTTTTGTAAAGCAATCGCGAACCAATTCGGAACATATATAATTTCTATTCCTTTCACGTTTTCCAATTTTAAAAAGGATACGCATCATAATTCTCAAAATTTCCCAATTGTCATAAGGACGAGTGAGTTCATCTAATCCAAAGCTAATGGCTTCGTTAAGTTGGCTCTCTTCAATAGGAACAGTGAACTTGGTGACAAAAATATTTCCTTTATAAGGTCGTCGCGTTCCTTTATAATCGTTGATATACTTTGAAAGTGGAATCAGCCTAATTCCTATATAAGGTTCTGCTTCTAGTACAAGTACTCGACCAAGTTTTTCATCTTTATAAATGATAGCCACATGACTCCAAGCTGATTTTGTTAGTCGCTGTATGGCACCAGAAAATAAATAACTTCCAGAACAAAAAATAATTTGACCAGATTTTAAATAGTCTCTAATTTTTTCATAAGGCACCACGTGGTGTTCCTTCATTTGGGATTTTTTAAGTTGGATTGCCATTAAAATTATTTTTTGAATGCAAAAAAGACAGCGCCAATTATAAATATAAAACTGATCAAGTAATTTAATTTAAAAGGTTCTTTAAGATAGAGAACTGCAAAAAATCCAAACACAATTAAAGTAATAATTTCCTGTGTTATTTTAAGTTGAAAACCGCTGAATCCATTTAAATAACCACTTCTATTTGCAGGTACCATTAAGCAATATTCAAAAAATGCAATACCCCAACTCAATAAAATTGCTTTCCATAATGGTATTCCTTTATCTTTCAAAAATCCATACCACGCGAATGTCATAAATATATTTGAAGCAATAAGAAGTAAAATGGTTTTATACATAATAAAGAATGGCGAAATTAAGTTCTCAGGCTTTATTTTTTATCATTAATTTCATCATACTTTAATTGAATTTCATTGTGGAGTATAATGAAAAACGGCGAGTATAGAGAACGCAAAGATTCATAATTCGATTCAATGATTTTCATCGCCTCAATTCCATCACCAATTAATGGATGTCTTTTACAAATACCTAAAATCGATTTTGATAAACCTTCGATAAATTTATAGTTGTATAGCCAATTGTAATTTATCATGTGACCGAAGAACGTATTCATTTTTTCATTGAGAAGATGATGATTGTTCTTTACATTTTGATTGACTTGTGTTGTAAAATCGAGAAGAGAGTTATTATTGTAAAATCGATCATCATTGGCTAAAAAATGATCGAATAAGATGTCGACAAAAATGCCCCCACTTAATCTGAAATGAGGTTTGAAATATTGTATCGCTTCAATAACTAGCTCATGACTATCGGTGAATGAATCAATTTTACGATGAAGTAAAATACCTTTACGAATATTGCCTGAATAGTTTTCAAATTGATTACCCTTGATAAAATCGCCCATTAAATTCCCTAATTGAATTTCATCATTTTGTAGTGATAAATGGGCGTGAGCGAGGTAGTTCAATTAAACTTTTTTTAGGTTATTTTTCGAAGGTAAAATTTATTAAAATAAAAACTAGAAAAATATTTGCAAATTAGAAATGAATATATACATTTGCATTCCAATAAAAAAACAGCAGCTCTTAATTTTCAATAATATTCTAAGTGTAGAATTAAAGAATAGACATAAAGTCTTTGTTTCTTAATTCCTGTTTTTAAATATCATTATTCGCCGCTTTAGCTCAGTTGGTAGAGCAGCTGATTTGTAATCAGCAGGTCGTTGGTTCGAGTCCGACAAGCGGCTCTTCATTCATTTGAAAAGGGGGTAGTTGTCCGAGTGGCTAAAGGAGGCAGACTGTAAATCTGCTAGCGTAAGCTTACGGTGGTTCGAATCCATCACTGCCCACTCCTTATTTGCGGAAGTCGTATAGTGGCTATTACCTCAGCCTTCCAAGCTGATGACGACAGTTCGATTCTGTTCTTCCGCTCTTAAAATTGCCGATTGTTTATTGCCTTTGGCATTTCACAATCGGTCTTTTTGTTTAATAGAGGTTTAGGATTGTTCTTTTTTTAATGCCTTTGTGGCTCAGTGGTAGAGCACCTCCTTGGTAAGGAGGAGATCGAGGGTTCAATTCCCTCCAAAGGCTCTCCTTTTTCTAGTTCAGCCTTCAAGAATTCAATCAATTATAATTTGCATTGGGGATCAACCTAATCAAATCTTTTCACAAATTTCTTTCAGTTTTTGATTCATTAAATGAAATCCTTGAATTGTATTGCCTTCAATCATTTTTTTAAATAGAGGCACTAAAATGCCATTGAATTTTTCGCTTTGAATAAACAGTGTTGTTCCATTTCCCATCTCTTGAAGTGTGAAGCTATGCTCCCCATCAAAAAGACCGGGTACCCATAAATGCCCTAGCCATTTAAATTCTTTATTAGGCTCAAGAGTCAAAATAGTTGGTGTAAATGTCATGCCTTGAGCACCTGGTGGTTGTAATCGAGCTTTAATTTTATTGCCAATTTTTAATTCGCCCACAAACGATGTAATAAATGGATTCCAATTTGGATAATCATTAATATTGGTGAGTACAGACCAAACTTTTTGACAACTTGCATGAATGAGGATCTCTGTTTTAATTTCTTTTTTCATCTTACTTTGTTTAAATTTTTTATTTTAAACAAAGGTCAATCTAACGAATTGTTTTGCTCTTGACTTAAATCAAGAAATTAACTCAGCCTTTTTTTTCTAATTCTACTAAAAGTTTCTGGTGTCATGCCAAGCATTGAGGCAATATATTGCAATGGAACCTGGATAAAGAGGGTAGGGTTTTGATTAAAAAAATAGTCGTATCGATCTTCAGCTGACATTGACAAATGTCTAAACATTCTATCTTCTAACATGGTAAAACATTTTGCAATAAATAATTTTTCAAGCTCATGCCATCGAGGAACTAAACGTCCAATTTTTAAATAATTTTCTTTATGAATTGTATATAATTCCGTGTCGGTTAAGGCTTGAATACTAAACCGAGATGGAGTTTCAAAAATCAAGCTTGATAAATCAGTTATAAAAGAGCCATCGCTCGAAATCCATTGAGTTACCTCTTTGTCCTCTGTATTAGCATACACACGTAAACAACCAGATTTTATAAAACTTAATTTTTGGCAATAAGTGTCTTGTGATAAAAAATACTCACCTTTTTGCAGATAGCTTAGGGTAAATAAATTTTCAATTGTTTTGATATCATCTTTTGTAACACCAAAATAGGTTTGAATATAATGTTCAAGTTCATTCATTCAAATGATTGTCTGATTAGATTGCTCTCATTTTATTCCCTTTTGCGTCATGGGTTAATTCGGCCAATCCTAATTCTTCCATTAAAGGTGGAATATACATGCCAAATCTCCCACGAAGTCCTTTTTTTAAACCATACCATCCGCCATTTGGGTTGTTTTCTGATCTTCCCCAAGCCTCTACAGTGCCTTCTTTTGCTGACTTCTGTTCATCAGCACTTCCAAGTTCCATCCAATCGCCATGGGCTTTCAACATGGTATGAAGATCCTTTAAACATTTATAGTCATACAATAAAGTAGTTTTTCCAACTTGACAAACAATCACCTCTTTGCCATCTTTTATGTCCTTATACATTTCATATGAAGAACTCAATGGTGGCGTTTTTAATTGCCATGGATTTTCTTTTGTTCCGTTTCCCATGTTATAAGATTTTGAAATTTGAAAGTACAAATTCTTTTCTTTGATTCAAAATTTGAAGTGTTATGTTTTGAGAGTATGCATTTAATCAGATAAAATAGGGTAGATCAACCGTTTTTTTTAATCTTGATGATATATGGAATAATTATTTTTTAGGTTGATTTATTTTCGACCAATTTGTAAGAATCTATAAGATAAACCTGTTAAGTAAAATCAATCAGTCAGTCAACATTGAATTTCAACCGAATTGATATGATCATATAGAAAGTATAAATATTTCCAAACATTGAGAACACTAAATATCTAATTTTTGGTGTTGTTTGAAATATAGATGAATCACTGAATTTAAATGATTCTAAATTTCAAATGACATTATCTTTTCTTTAATGCACTTTAACCTTCGATAAAAATTGCTATATTTGCACCTCTAAAAAAAATAAAGCATGTTTAATCTTGTACTCTTTGGACCTCCTGGCAGTGGAAAAGGAACTCAATCTTCAAAGATTATAGAAACCTTTCACTTATCTCATATCTCAACAGGAGATATTCTTCGTGTTGAAGTCGCCAAAGAATCTCCTTTAGGTATTGAAGCAAAGAAGTTTATGGATCAAGGAATGTTGGTTCCTGATGAAGTGGTTATTGGAATGATCAGTAGTAAATTGGATGAAAATCCTGATGCTCCTGGATTTATTTTTGACGGTTTCCCGCGAACTGTTGCTCAAGCACAAGCACTTGATAATTTACTCGACTTTAAAAATAGTCCAATCAATCTTGTTTTAAGTCTGTTGGTAACAGAAGCAGAATTGAAATCCCGACTTATTTCAAGAGGTGAATCTTCTGGAAGAAGTGATGATAACGAAGAAATTATTTTGAAAAGAATTCATGAGTATCATGCTAAAACTTCGCCTGTTGCTGATTATTATAAATCGAAAGATAAATTAGTTGAAGTAAAAGGTGAAGGATCGGTAGACGAGATTTTTAATGCGCTCTCTCAAGAAATTGATAACGCAAAGGCTGAATAATTATAAATTCATTAATGTATCTGTAAAGGCAGATTTAATTTCATATCATGCAAGCAGATAATTTTATAGACTATATACGAGTTAATTGTAAATCAGGACATGGTGGTCCTGGTTGTGTTCATTTTTTGCGCGAAAAATTTAGACCCAATGGCGGTCCAGATGGCGGTAATGGCGGCCGAGGCGGACATATCATTTTAAGAGGTAATAAAAATATGTGGACTCTTTTACATTTGCGGTATCATAAAAATATGATTGCTGAAGATGGTGAACGAGGAAGTAAAAATAATAGCTCCGGTAAATTTGGAACTGATATTATCATTGATGTGCCTCTTGGGACTGTTGGTAAAGATGATGAAACAGGCGAAGTTGAAGTTGAAGTTCTAGAGCATGGGCAAGAAGTGATTTGGATTCCGGGAGGTAGAGGTGGTTTAGGAAATGGAAATTTTGCAACCGCAACCCATCAAGCACCTGATTATGCTCAACCTGGAGAACCAGGTGTAGATGCATGGAAAGTAGTAGAATTAAAAATACTCGCCGATGTGGGATTAGTTGGATTTCCAAATGCAGGTAAATCAACTTTATTATCTGTGATTAGCGCGGCTAAACCCAAAATTGCCGATTATGCTTTTACAACGATAACACCCAATTTAGGCATTGTGGATTATAAAGGAGGTAAATCATTTTGTGTGGCCGATTTACCAGGCATTATTGAAGGTGCAGCCGAAGGTCGAGGTCTTGGGCATCGATTTTTAAGACATGTTGAACGAAATCCAGCTTTGTTGATGCTAATACCTGCTGACAGCAAAGATCATAAAAAGGAATATGATATTTTGATGAATGAACTGAAAGAGTATAATCCTGAATTATTAGATAAGCAAATGCTCGTGGCTATTAGCAAAAGTGATATGTTGGATGATGAATTAAAAGCCGAAATTAAAAAGGAGTTTCCTAAGAAAATACCTGTTCACTTTTTTTCGTCGGTTACTCAAAAGGGTATACCCGAATTGAAAGATAAGCTTTGGAATATGTTGAATACCGAAGAGGATAATTAGAGTCCTTTAATAAATTGGAAATTCTTAATGCTTACAACTCTTCACAACGCTTTGAACTAAACCCTGTGTTGGTAGCACAATATATTAATAGAAATGCATTCAAAGCGTTAGGGATTGCAGTGGAAAGCTCCCAACGCTTTGGTTGGGACTTGAAACGGAAAGCCCGCCCGAACGCCCAAAATGATCATTCAACCAAATGACCTTAACATTTTATTCTGAACATAAGTTAAGATAATACTTGTTTGTAATCTATTCACACTTGTTATATTTGCAACCTTAATTTAAAATTTGAATTTCTCTTTATCATATCCTTCTTGGTTTATTCTGCTATGCCTGCTTTTAGGTTTAGCCATGTCTTTTTTTCTGTATAGAAAATTAAAAGATCGATTCCCGAATCCTACCATTTATTATCTACTTGCATTTTTAAGATTTGCCGTTGGAAGTATATTGGCTTTTTTGTTGCTTTCGCCTGTTTTAAAATATTTGCAAAATAAAGAGGAGAAACCGACGCTTGCCTTTATTCAAGATAATTCAGCATCACAGAAATTTGGATTTAAAAAGATAGATAGTATTGCCTATCGTAAAAATGTTTTAAATCTTTTAGAAGAACTTCGAAAAGATTATGAAGTAAAAGAGTTTTCTATCGGGAATCAACTAAGCGATTCATTGAAATTTAATTATGATGAGCAAAGTACTGATATCTCTTCCTCTCTTGAAATGATCATGACTACTTTAGAGAGTGAAAATCTTGGGGGGATTATTTTGGCAAGTGATGGAATTTATAATAAAGGCGCTTCACCAGCCACTATGACCTATCCATATAAAGGCGCCATTTATACAATAGGTATTGGCGATACTAACGTACAGAAGGATGCCTTAGTAGCTAGGGTTTTTGCTAATAAAATTGTTTATCTTGGTGATCAGTTTGCAATTAGAAGTGATATTGCGGCTTATTCGGCAAAAGGAAGTCAATTAAATGTGACTATCTTTAATCATAATGCGAATAGGGTGATTAGCTCACAAAATATTTCAATTACGGATGATCGTTATTCTAAATCAATTGAAACCATATTAGATGCTCGATCACAAGGCGTTCAACATTATACTATTTCTGTTTCAAAAATTGATGGGGAACAAAATCTTGCGAATAATTCACAAGATGTATATGTTGAAATTATTGATAGCAAAGAGAATGTGTTAATTGTTGCCAATGCGCCTCATCCAGATGTATTTGCATTGCGTGATGCATTAAGTAAGAATAGAAATTATAAGGTAGATGTTCAAACTGCCGACAAAGCTTCGGCTCAAATAAATGACTATAATTTAATTGTCTTACATAATCTGCCTTCCGTAAAATACAATGCAAGTAGTATCATTGATCAATCAAAGAAACTTGGAATTTCTGTTTGGTATATTACAGGAAGTCAAACTGCGATTCCAATTTTTAATCAGGCTCAAGATGCATTACAAATTACAAGTAAAGGCTTAAGTGCAAATGATGCACAAGGTGTTTTGAATCCGAATTTTTCATTTTTTACAATTAATACAGCGAACAATATCAGTACATTACCACCTTTAGCCACGCCATTTGGCGAGTATAAAATAGGACCGAATGCACAAGTATTAATGAATCAACGACTTGGATCTGTTACAACACAATATCCACTTTTATTGATGCAACAAAATTTAAGTTCAAGGGTAGGTGTACTAACAGGAGAAGGGATATGGAGATGGCGTTTATATGATTTTAATCAAAATAAAAATCATAATCTTGTTGATGATTATTTATTAAAAACCGCTCAGTATTTATCAGTAAAGCATGATAAAAAACAATTTAGAACGACGATTGCAAAAAGTGTTTATACGGAAAGCGAGTCGATTACGTTTGATGCTGAATTGTACAATGAAAATTATGAACTCATTAATACGCCCGATGTGAATCTTGTTTTAATTGATGAAGCAAATAAAAAATATAATTATAGTTTAAATAAAAACGGCAATTCATATTCTTTGAATATTGGTAACCTAGCAGCAGGCAAATATTCGTATTCATCTTCTACATCATTCAATGGAAAAAATTATTCAGCAACTGCTAATTTTATGGTGGTGGCACAAAATATTGAAGAAGTTAATACGACCGCCGATTTTGGTTTATTAAATCAATTGTCGAAAAACTATGGTGGTGAACTCGTTTTCGCTGATCAAATTGAAAGTTTGAAAGACAAAATAAAAAACAATAATTCAATTAAAACCATTCTTCGTTCAACAGTAAATAATGATCCATTAATTGATTGGAAATGGTTATTCGCTTTTTTATTAGCATTGTTAACTATTGAGTGGTTTATTAGGAAGCGCAGTGGGAATTATTAGTTTCTAAGAGTCTGTCAATAATATCTCCCGAAACTTCGGGCTTGATCTTGACTCAACCAAATATATTCAGCCTATAGACTCATTATATTGGATAGATTCTAATTTGAGTTAGTGATTACTTTAATTGCTCTAACAAAAGTATCTATCTCATCGAGTTTGGTATTTATATTTGGCGTAATACGAATGCCACTTAAATTTGGCCAATTAAATCCTACGACATGAATTTTAAATTGGTCAAAAAGTATTTTCTCTAAGTTTAACGGATCTTCTCCATCAATTTGAAAATTGGCAATGGCTTTGCATTGATTAGAAAGAGTATTTATATTGAATTTAATTTTAGGAATTGATATGAGTTGAGAGGTCCAGCGTTCACGTAAATAAACTAATCTTGCTTCTTTGAGTTGACGAGAGAGTTTTAATTGTAATTCGATGGCATACCCAAGTGCTAATAAATTTGGCAATACTTGAATACTCATTTCTTCGAATTTTTTAATTGAATCAGAAAGAGGTGTCACGGATGATGCAAGAGGATAGGTACTTGCAATCCTATCTTTTTTTATATACAACATACCACCTGCAATGGGGCCTGAGAGCCATTTGTGCAAAGCCACTGCCATATAATCGCAATCAATTTTTTGTACATCAGTTTCTAAAATTGCAAAACTATGAGCGGCATCGAGTAAGACGATAATACCTCTTTTTTTTGCCTCATTAGCAATTTGAACAACAGGTAGAATTTGTCCGTTCCAATTAATGACATGTGTGAGATGAAGCACCTTTGTCTTAGGTGAAAAAGCATCCACATATTTTTTAATCACTTCATCATCGGTTTCATGACCATTTATTTCTACCCATGATATTTTTATCTTTTCTCTGTCTTCACGTTGTTTCCAAGACGATACGCATTTTATATAATCTTGATGACAAGCAACTACCTCATCTCCTTCATTTAAAGGGATCCCGAAAATGGCATTGTTCAAGGCTTCTGTAGCATTTCTGAATAATGCGATTTCATTACTTGATGCATTGCACATGAGGGCAAGTCCTTGTTTAATAATATCTCTACCAGCTTCCATTACCTTCCAAGTAAAATAACTTGGTGAGGTATTGAGTAAGGAATAGTAGGTTAGATAAGCTCTTTCAACAAGTAAACTATTAGAACATACACCACCATTATTCAAATTGATATGATTCTCTGGTTTGGGATAGAGGGCTTGAATTTTAGCCCAATAATTTTCATCTCTTACTTTGTCTTCTATACTTTCTGGAAAGGATGGTAGAGATAGATTAGTAGAAGGGATTTTTAATGAAGGATGAGATTCTAAAAATTGATGCCATTGAGAGACCCATTCGATAGATTGCATGATAAATTAAAATTAAGTAGACGAAGATATTTTGTTTCATTCAAATATTAAATAATTAATGAAGAATTGAAATAATGAAAATAGAGAGAGGGATATCTATGCATTAAAATAATAGCGATTTAGGTATTATATTTGTTCTGATCAATTTCAACATGCCTGAATCGGTTTATATATCATCGACATTCAACGACTTGAAGCAGTTTAGACAAGCTGTAATCAATTGCGTTATTTCATTGGTTGATTATTATAAACCAGTATCGATGGAGTTTTATGATGCTGATGATATACATTTTGTAAAGAAGTGTTTAGATGATGTAGAGGCTTGCAATATTTATATTCTGATCATGGGTAAAAGATATGGTTATATTCCAAAGGGATTTACAAAATCAATTACTGAAATGGAATATGAGAAAGCAGTTGAGTGTAAAAAAAATGGAAAGCAAATCGAGATTTTGGTTTTTCGAATTGGAGATTTATGTAATACCTATACTTACAAAGAAAATGATCCAGAATATGTGGCTTATCAGGAAGAATTTTTAACAGAAGTCAGCGAACGATTATCACCTAAACCATTTGACAGTGAAGCTGAATTGGCTTTGCAAGTTTCATATTCATTAATGAAGAGATTGTATAAGCATATTAAAACAGGCGAAAAAATTGTAGCGCCAGATAAGGATGCGGTCTTGTGTTATTGCGATCGTGTGCCACAGATGAATCAATTGAAGACCAGTGTACTGATTCAAAAGAAACGAGTTTTTTTCCTCCATGGTAATCGTAAGACTGATTTTCCAACAGGTATTGTGAAGCGATTTGCGAAGTATAGTATGGGATCTCAAAATAAAATTGATCCTTTATTAAAAATAACAGATTTGGTTTCATCTAATGATCAAACCTGCAATTATATCGCTACGTTTTGGAGTATTTTGGAATATATAAATATGTCGCCTGATGAAACAAATACGACCTTAGGTGGATTTATAAATGCTCTTTCGAACTTGAAAAGCGGCAATGTAATTCTTCCATTTTATTATGATTTTGACTTTGATGAAGATGCAAATAAGTTGAATCAATTTATTCAATTTATTGATCAAGTTTATAGTGAATATCAGCAGTCAAGTCGGAGTTATCGATTGTTTTTTGTGATTGTGATTTATAGTGTTCAGCCCGATGCAGCAACTATTAATAATTATTTGGAAGCCTCTCCGAATGTAAAAACTTTATCGGTGATTAGCGATAAATTAAAAAATGTTGAGGAGAATGATATTATCGATTGGTTAGAAAAATATATAACATCAAGCGAGTTTTCTCCATCACTTTATAATCACTATTTCGATAATGGTGCAAAAACACAATATACAATGCAAGAGGTGAATTTGAAATTAGGACTTATTGTTGACGACTTAGAAAAAGGCAGTGAACATATTATGCCCTATTTGTAATTGAGTAGAATAAAGGGATCTTTATTGATGCCCATTTTTAAAATTTTTTAATTTAATGAATTATGAAAATTAACACAAGTGAAACTGATTTTTACAAACCAAGTAAAGAACTTTTAGCTGCTATTAATACTGCCTTATTTTTAAATAGACCTCTACTTCTAGCAGGGGAACCTGGCACGGGTAAAACTGCTTGCGCCGATTTTGTTGCACGGCAATTAAAAGAATTACATCCCGATAAATTTCAGTTGAATAGGGCGTTGCGTTTTAATACGAAATCGGTTTCTATCTCAAGCGATTTGTTTTATCAATATGATGTGGTGGCTCATTTTGGCGACAAAACGAATCAACCTAAAGAATCGTTTATATCTTTTAATACAATGGGTATTGCTTTACTTGGAACCAATAAGCCCAATTCAGAATGGGAGAAATTTGGTAATTATCAAAGAGAAGTATTAACTAAATCGCCATCATTTGGTTCAGTAGTTTTAATTGATGAAATTGATAAGGCCCCACGCGATTTTCCAAATGACTTATTATCGGAATTAGAAAAACCGCCTTTTAAATTTAGCATTAAGGAAATACCTGATTTTGAAATTGTTCAAGATATAAATAAACCAGTAGTGGTTATAATTACGAGTAATAACGAAAAGGGATTGCCCGATGCTTTTTTGCGAAGATGTGTTTTTCATCATATTAATTTTCCTGATAAAGATGAATTATTAAATATTGTGAAAGCGAATTTAAAATTAGACAATCATTTGATTGAATTAGCTATTCAAAAGTTTCTTGAGCTACGAAAAAGGAATATGGTTAAAAAGCCTGCCACCTCTGAATTAATCGATTGGATTGCATGTTTAAAAGAAGGTGATTTGTTGAATAATTCGTTTAGTGATTGGCGTAAAGCGGATGGGCTCTATAAAGAAAAGATTTTAAATACGTTGAGCATACTTGCTAAATCAAAAGCTGACTTTGAAACCGTAAGTAAAGAAATTGGCGACTAAACAAACATCGATCAATGATACTCAATACAGTGGTGATTCAAATTTACCATTGTATGATTTTTTTATAGAATTACAGCAAAATGGATTTTCTGTAACCCCAAATCAAATCAGCGATGCTTCAAAATTAATAGATCAGTTTGCAAATGAGGTTACAAACGAATCTGAATTGGCATCTTATTTAACACCTTTATTTGCAAATAACCAAGAAGAACAAATTCAGTTTAATGAAATATTCAATCAATATTTTCATTTAAAGAAGAATGAAACTAAAATTGACTTACCAACATCGAAAGCTTTTAAAAGCTATTTCCATAGACATTGGTGGAAGTATTTGATTGGCGTCTTTCTTCTTATTTTGTTCATATTATTCTTAGCATATCAATCAATACTTATCATTACGCCATCTTTTAGATTGGTAGATAAGAATAATCCTGAATCGAGTGATTTTATTGAAGAGTCTTTTTTAGTAGCATCAAAAGATATCTTGGAAGTTGATATTAAACTTGTTCCGTTTTTCGGCTCAACAGATACAGATAAAATAACTCATCATGTTATCTTTGATTGGGGCGATGGAACTAAACAAGACTTAAAAGGTGAACATCAATATCAACAAGAAGGTATTTATGAATTGAAAGCCTATATCACTTTTTATAAAAATAAATGGTGGACATATCATGATACGATACGTAAAAAAGTAAATGTTTGTAATCAACAAGCTCAAATTCAAATTCTAAATAGTATTGAAAACGACTCAATTATTGTTGGTCAAAAGTTTGTTTTAAAAGCAGATATTATTGGACCAAGGCCAGATAGCATTGCGTGGTATGAAGATGAATTGTATGCAAGATCTGGCAATCAATTGGATACCATTATTGCTCAAGAAGGCAATTATTATATTAGTTGTAAAGCATTTTATGGAGATAGTTTATCGCCTTGTCATGTTCAATCAAAAATTCGACTAAACATTATTGACACTGCTAAATTACATATCCGGGTAGAACCTAGTTCGTCCGCTAATCCGATTTTATCGCAGAAAAAATTATCGCCTTTCTGGCTTTGGTTAACAGGTGGACTAACATTATTGACATTGGGATTGACTATTCTATTTTCATGGTTGTGGAATCGATCAAAAAAAAGAGCTAATCAAGTTGCAAAATTTGGTGACATTGAATATCTCAATCTTGTTAAGTCATTTGAAGGCAGTAAACCACCTTTAGAAGTTCCATTTCATGCGAAAAATTATTTAACCCTTCTTGAACCTGATTTGCAGTTCATAGCGAGGCAGATGCGAAAGCGAATGAGCTTTGATGAGAATGTTTTAAATATTCCTGCAACTATTCAGAAATCAATCAAGAGTGGCGGATTATTTCAACCAGTGTCGGTTCCTCGCACACAGCAAAGCGAATTTTTATTTTTAATTGATGAATCCAATAAAAATAGTTTACAAGTAAAATTGCTTCAATATTTAATTGAGATATTAATTAAACAAAATGTACTAATTGATACTTTTTATTTTCGTGAAACACCATTCAACTGTTATAATAGTTTTGAAACGAATGGCATTAGTCTTGAAAAGCTAAGCTCAAAATTCGGTCATCATGTTTTAATATTTTGTGGTAAAGGTGATCAATTATTGTATGAACATTATCCAATTTTGAATCATGATATTTTGCAAATATTTTCAAGATGGCGATATAAAGCAATACTAACGCCGGTATCTTTTCTTGATTGGGGAAATAAAGAAATCAATATTTTGTTGCCTCAAGTTCCTATCGCTCCGCTAGATACTGAAGGCATTATAAATTTGTTGCAAATCTTTTATACATCGAACAACGATATCCTCTCTTCATTAAAAAGATGTATGAACGAATTTTATTCATTGGCTCAAATTGATTTCGAAAATATTGATGAGTTAGAGACTTTCTGTAAGCAATTTGAATGGGCAAATATTAAGGACAATGATGAAAATGTGATTATACAATGGTTAGGGGCAATGGCTGTTTATCCAAAGATTAAGTGGGAACTTATGATTGCTATTGGAAAATCTATTTTAAGCAAATATGAAAAATCATCTGAATTAAATTATAGTAATTTACTATTATTGAGTCGAATTAAATGGGTAAGTGATGGTCAGTTTCCTGATTATACGCGTTTAGATTTGCTGAAGAAACTTAAACCAGAGAATGAAGTTTTAGCGAGAGAAACTATACTTGATTTATTAGCTGAAATTACTATTGAAGAATTAAATCCTCATCAATTTGCTTATGAAGAAAAGGAGATTCAGCGAATTACCAATGAATTTAATTTGTACGCATTTGACTCTGTAAAATACATTCGATATAAACAATCAAAGGAGGTATTTGAAAATCTTTGGAGAGAAAATAAGTTGCAAGACTCACCTGCAAAAGTGTATTTTAAAAATCCTTCTGTTGAATGGCAAAATCTAATTCAAGATAAGGATGATATAATTGAAGTCGCAAAATCAACCATGCCGCTTGAAAAATATTTTGCTAAAGGCGAACATAAAATTAAACCGCAGAATAAGATTTATTATTATTTGTCACTTTTATCTGGTTTGCTCTTATTAGGGTCATTCATTGGACTTGTTTTCTTTTTAATATTAAAAACATCAGATTCAAACAAGTTCCCATCCTTTTTTGAACCTAAAACTATTCAACAGAAAATTTCATTTGCTTTTAACGACCCTTCATCTGTTCTTGCAAATAAATCACTTAATTGTTATATTGATACGATATCATTTGATTTGAAAAGTAATTCAAAAGAAACAAGATTATTTAATCTGAACGATTCTGTAATGGGTATGCAATTTGTTGTTGGAGACAAAACTGTATTAGATACGATGATGAAGTTTGAATTCGACTCATACAATATTAGTGTAAATCAACCTAGTCAAGTGGTTCACGATTCAAATTTAAAGCTTATAATTATTCGCCCTGATTATTGCAATGATGGAGAACTGTATATGGATGTAGTCAAGGAATTTAATATAAATGCAATCAACAAAGATTCAGTGATTTCAACTCCAGAATCAAACAGTAATTTGGTGAGGCAATCAGTAACCGATTGTTTAAACGCCATTTCATTTGGTAGTAAAGTTGATAAAGATATTATAGAAAAGCTTTTGCAATCTCCAAGCCAAGCAGGAATTCCAACCGAATTAAAAATTGTTTCACCTTCTGATTTTCCGATACATGATAATGAAATTCAAATTTATGTAAAAGCGAAAAAGGAGCTACCAACAATGACTAAAACTCAATACGATCTATCTGTTTTTTTAAGTGATGAATGTGAACAAAATAAAAAGGTATATCAAAACATATTAGAGGAAACTCAAGGCAATGATAAGAGCATTAAAAATATCAAGTTTGTAAATATTGGAAGAAGTTCACGTAAAAATATTTCTATGAATGCGTGTGTCAATTATATCACATCAGGAAAAAAAGTTGATCAAAAATTTGTATCAAGTCTTGTAAATACATTTAAAAATTCAGGTATTCGCTTAATCCAAAAGCCAACAGTTGAACATAGTATTAGTGATGAGGAAGTGCTTATTTATTATTTCGATGAGTTCTGTAATCCTGATATTGATATTAACTTAAACGAAATGAATAATAGTGTAAAGGTTAAGCCACTTCAAAAAGTGAAGGTTACTGGAACATATTCTATTTCAAATATGATTTGTGAACAATGTGTACAACAACTAATAATA
This sequence comes from Chitinophagaceae bacterium, assembly GCA_035388625.1. GTDB lineage: Bacteria > Bacteroidota > Bacteroidia > Chitinophagales > Chitinophagaceae > OLB11. The sequence goes on from DAOOQH010000017.1 coordinate 23,962, forward strand.
GGTATTGGATCAAAGCCAATTATTTGTGTTTATGATGGTATTCCAGCCATTTGCCCCAAAAGAACAAACGGAACGATCAATTTCGAAATGGAAGCGCCAGAGAAACCAGGTAATTATGATCTATACATGAATAATTTTTATGAAATGAAATGTAATTTAAGTAATTACAAAGGGCGATTAGGAAGAATGGCCAAAAAGATGGCTACCATCATTGTTGAATCTGATGAACAAGTGAATGAAAGGAAAGATACCGCAACTATAATTTATTCAAAAGGGAAGGATGAGAATAGAATGAGTAGAAGTTTTGATCAATCGACTAGAGTAGTCGCTGTGAAATTTGAAACAAATTCAGGTATTGCTTATTCGTGGTCTTTGAAAAGTAATTCGAAATTAAAAATATTAAATCTAATTAAGAATCAAAAAGAATCATTCGCAGATTCAAAACAAATACCTGGAGGACGTATTTACGATGTGTATTATTTTAAAGTAAATGGTACAGGAAAGCAAAATTTAGTTTTTGAATTTGGAGATTATAATATGAAGAATAACAGCATGGATAATAAGGGACTTGATAATAATCAAAATGATATAGACAATTTTATTCTTGATATTGAAATCACCAATGGAAGATTAAAAAGAATGTTGAATGCTCGATAATATAGTTTCTAAGCTCTTATTGTTTTTGAATTAGGTCTAATATCAGTAAAAATCATATTTGTTAATAAATAAAGCTATAATTCGAGTTGAATTATATTTGTAGCCTCTGAAGCAAATCTTTACTTTATTAAATGATGAAGTATATTTGTGCTTTTTCGTTAAAATACTCAAAGTAAATCATTTAAGAAATAATATAATATTTATATGAAAACATATCTACCTAAAAACTTTTCAAATCTAACAGGAAAAGGAATAAAACTTAAATTGGCAATTGTCATTTTTGTTTTACTGAATAGTATTCAAGTGATTTCAACAGCTCAAACGGTGATGACCTTCAGTCTTGGTCCAACATCTGGAACTTCTTCGGCTGTAGTAAATTTTGCAAATGGGCCTGTTTACCGAAATACAGGAAATGCAGGATTATTAAATTATTCACGTCATGCCTATATTTATACATCAGCTGAATTAGCATCGATTCCGTCGGGTTCAAAAATAATAAAAATTGAGTGGTTAAAGAAGGATGCTGGTGCTATTACCCCAAGTAATGATTTTAATGTATGGCTTATGAATACCACTACAGCCACCTATCCAGCTACAGCTTCTTGGGGATCATTATTAACAGGCGCAACGAAGGTTTTTGAAAGTACATCATTTTCAATTCCAGCTACAACAGATACCTATATACCAGCAGCATTTAACATCCCGCCAAACGATAGCTTTGTTTATTCAGGAGGAAATTTACAAATTCTGGTAGATTGGGCTAAGGTAACAGGGGTAGCTTCTGCAGCGGTTAATTTTTATCGCCAATCAGCAACGGGTAAATGTATCGGAATTGCTGGTACCGATCCTTTTACAAATAGTACCAATTTGCAAGCATCAACATATGGAAATTTTAGACCAACTATACGTATAACCTATGTAACGGTACCACCATGTAGTGGTGTGCCACTAACAGGCGGGGTGGTGTGCAATATATCTTCGGCTTGTTCGGGATCGCCATTTACACTCAATATTCAAAATACAATTTCAGGCGGTGGGGTTACCTATACTTGGCAAAGAGCTGATGACGCAGCATTTAC